>NZ_MCBT01000040.1:0-77314 GCF_001735525.1 Shewanella colwelliana | reverse complement strand
ATATCACTTCTTTTTTGCTAAAAATCGTCTACCGCAGGTCAAGAACATTTTATTAGTGCGCATGCGCGTTTACCTCGTTGGACCAGTGAATACGCGCACAGTTAACTATCTGTATAAAATGAACTTATCAGCATTTTGCTAAATATACCATCTGGAAAAACGCGCATGCGCGTTTTCCAAACCTATTATCTACTTGGCGAATAGCATAAGCGATTAATTTTAAAGCAATTTATTCAAACCAAAATGAGAAAGCGCGCATGAATACAGGATGAAAATTGTTCAAAATCCTGATGATTTGAATATGACTGTATAGTTATTCAGTTTTTGGTTGGGAAGTAGTGAATTACATCTCGCTGGTGTCGCGATGAAAATGTCTAGGCCAGAAAGCCCATTAGGTACTGATCCACCGACAACGTGTTAAGTCATTTTGAGGCAAAATCAAGTCAGTTTTTTACTCCCCCCTTTCGACATCCGCCAAATCGAAGAGACGTTGAGATACCGAGTGTAGATACGCCGGTGAGCTTCCGAAACAGGGATGTTTCGGCAGAGCCTAAAGGGACTTATTCACGGCGTCTCACAGGCGTATCTGCACATCCCTCGCCGGGCAGACGTTAGATGGCGATAAAGGTATGACCTTCACGCACACACCCCAATAACAATGAACCAAAAGAGAAAATGTAACCAGCCTTCATTCGAAGGCTAACAAGTTTTGGGGCAAAAGCACGTTAGCTTTTTACTCGCCCTCACACCAAATGAAGCAAAATCGAAGAGAGTCAATAACCCAGTGTAGATGCAGCTGCGGACGTTGATGGCAGGGATGCCATCGTCGAGCCTCCACGGATGGATTCACGGCGTGGAGCAGAAGTATCTGCACATGAGCCTGCCGCAGGCAATTAACTCCCATTGAAGGTATGACCTTCAAACAACACTTAACAAATTAGATGCGGCCAAACGCTACATAAGCTAATCCAAAAAATGCCAAACCTTCATTCCAAGGCCAGCACACTTTGGGGCAAAAAAACCTTAGCTTTTTACTCGCCACTCACAGCAAATGAAGCTAAATCGAAGAGATAAAATAACCTAGTGTAGATGCAGCTGCGGACGTTGATGGCATGGCCGCTCTCTGACATCCATTTCATCGCGGCATTTGTGAATCCATTCACGTCAGATGCCGCCGTGGAGCGTATAGGGACATATTCACAGCGAGCCAAAAGAGCGCTTGCACATAAGGTCTGCGGCAGGCAATTAACGACCATTGAAGGTATAACTTCAAACAAACATAACCAATAACCATCCCATCAGCGGCAACACGCAAAAGGAATAAAGGAATAAAGGAATAAAGGAATAAAGGAATAAAGGAATAACCCTAAAACCCGAGATTTAATTGCGCTGTATTCACTTCATCTTCGCTGTCAGAAATGACAGCAGCACTCTCTAACCCCACCGATACACCAAGCAAACGAATGCCGCGCCCTTCTCTGCGATTAAGGGCTTGAGATAATAGCTCGTAAAACAACTTCACAGACAGTGCATCGCTGCGATGTTCTATGGTAGTTTGCTTAAAGTCATCAAATTTAAGTTTAACCACCTGCTTATGAATGCCACGGGTTTTAGCACTGCGGCTTAAACGCGCGCCAAGTTCCTGGATCAGCTGCGGCATCACTGACTTACACTGCTCAAAGGTATAGATATCTTTTGCTAGAGTCGTCTCAACGCCGACTGACTTGCGCTCTCGGTTAAGCGATAACCCTCTAGGGTCAATACCATAAGCCCTATCTACTAACACGCTGCCAAATTTACCAAACCGCTCAAGTAACGCCTGTTTAGGGTACTGCTGCACATCTAAACAAGTCACTAAGCCTATCTGTTCAAGTTTGGCAGCAGTGACTTTGCCCACCCCAGGTATTTTAATCAACGGCAGGGTTTTAACGAAGCCTTCAATCCTATCGGGTGTTATCACATACTGCCCATTGGGTTTGTTCATGTCGGAGGCGATTTTGGCTAAAAACTTCACGGGGGCGATGCCTGCCGATGCAGTGAGGCCTGTCAGCTCAAAGATATCTTGCCTAATTGCGGCGGCAATCAATGTCGCAGAGCCTTTATGTTGCTCGCAGTCAGTAACATCAAGGTAGGCTTCATCGAGCGATAAAGGCTCTATCAGATCGGTATAATGGGCAAACACCGAGCGTATTTGGCTTGAGACCTCTTTATATACACTCATTCTGCCGGGGACGAGTATCAAGTTTGGACACAGTTTCAGTGCATAGGCCGACGCCATGGCTGAGCGCACGCCAAACTGCCTCGCTTCATAGTTGCATGTACTGATCACCCCACGGCGATCGCTACGCCCACCTACCGCAATGGGCTTGCCCCTCAATTCAGGAAAATCACGCATCTCTACCGCAGCATAGAAACAATCCATATCTACATGAATAAACTTTTTCAATCTTAATACCTCTACGGCAAGATTACTGTATATTTACACAGTATTCAATTGCGCCATAAGAGATTTTTTTGCTCAATAAAAAGGGCAGTGAAAGTTTCCCTTCGCCGCCCGACAACAGTTGATATAAGGTTATGCTTAAATTTACATTTTTGATTGCAGGTAGTTTTGCAAACCTACCTTGTCGATAAGCCCTAGTTGCTTCTCAAGCCAATACATATGATCTGATTCGGTTTCTTCCAGCAAGACTTGTAATAGCTCACGTGAAACAAAGTCTTCTTTTTGCTCGCACAGCGCAATCGCGCTACGTAAGTTTGCCGCGACCTGATATTCATAATTAAGATCGTTTTGCAGCATCTCTTGCGGATTTTTACCAATATTAAGGGCTTCACGACTGGCAACATCGGGAGTGCCCTCTAGAAACAAAATACGCTCAACCAGCTTTCTCGCATGCTCTCGCTCATCATCAGACTCATGTGAAATGCGTTCATGAAGTTCAGTGAGCCCCCAGTCGTCATACATCAAGCCATGAACGAAATATTGGTCCATGGCAGATAGCTCGCCGGTCAGGAGTTGATTAAGTGTGTCTATAACTGCTTGATTACCTTTCATCGTTTAGCTCCTACTCTGACTCTATCTGTGCTTGTAAATAGTTTTGAATACCTGTCATCGCAATCAAGCCTTGCTGTGCTTCAATCCAATCTAGGTATTCCTCTTCATCTTCGAGCAGATCTTCAAGGATCTCCCGGCTGACATAATCTTGCTCTGTTTCACATAAGGAGATTGCTCCGCGCAGCTCAACCAGTTGCTCTTCGAGCATGGTTTTATCGCATTGCAACATCTCTTCAGGCTTTTCGCCGATGCGTAGCTTTTCTAATTGCTGCAGATTGGGCAGTCCTTCGAGAAATAGCACACGTTCAATAAGCTTGTCTGCATGTTTCATATCTTGAATCGACTTTTTGTAGCATTTTTCATTGAGCTCTTCTAAGCCCCAATTTTTGTACATGCGTGCATGGAGAAAATATTGATTAATCGCCGTCAACTCAAACGTTAACATCTTATTAAGCTGCCTGATCACATTGGGATGGCCTTTCATTTGAAATCCTTTTATTGATCTAAATCAATAAACAGCCTAGCTCAAAAAACAAGCGATAACAAATTAAACATTGACTTTCAGCTACTTACCAAAGTTAATCATTCTTATTTTCATTATGATTTACAAAAGCACTAGCTCATTTTTGCTGAACAATTAGGGGCGGTGTTATCCATTATCATCGAAAATCCACAGGATTCAGCAACCTAGATAAATGCCATCGTTAACACCACTGGCGTTCCCATAGCTCAGCCACAAAAAAGGCTCCACATAGGAGCCTTTAATCATTATCGCATTGAGCGAGATAACTTAGATGATGCGATCTTTGGTCAGTTTTTCACGACGCTCTTCTTCCGCCATTTTGGCTTTGCGCTTATCACAGGGATCATCGCAGTCACAGGCTTTGTCGATTCCTAGGGCACCAAGGCCGCCACAACTTCCCGCAATTGACTTTTGCTTGACGATATAGCCAATCGACATCAATACGAAAAATAGTAGTAATACAACAAAAGCCGCTATAAAAGTGCTCATCACTTACTCCAACTGCATGTAAACCCTTGATCGATTTAGATGCTTTGCTACACGAATGTTTGGCGCCGTCTGCCTATCATCAAAAAGGGCTGCACAGCGCGGTCATTCTATCACAAACCTACGAATGGCTTAAAGGCATCACTATAATAGACCTTGTAGCCGTCAGCTTTCTTCTCAATCAGCATAATCGCTAACTGCTGCTCGTTCGCTAATGCCAGCGAGGCTTCAGTGCCTAACACCATCATTGCGGTTGCATAGCCGTCAGCAATCATACTTTGAGGATGCAAAACGGTCACGGAGGCTAGCTGATGATCGATAGGATAGCCATTACGAGGATCGATGATATGCGTAAAACGCTGACCATCTTCTTCATAATAGTTACGATAGTCGCCAGACGTCGCCATTGCCATATTGCCCGGCTTAATCACTAACTGAACTTGGCGCTCATCAACATCGGGTTGCTCAATAGCGACGACCCATGCACTGCCATCGGCTTTTACGCCATAAAGGCTTAACTCACCGCCTATTTCGACCAAATAGCCTTTAGGCTGGTACTTGGCAAGCAAGCTAGCCACTTTATCGACACCAAAACCTTTTGCTATGGATGACAGATCGACATACAAATCTGCATTACGTTTACTCAAACGTTGACCATCGACTGAGAGGTATTTTATTCCCGTCTTGGCTTTTGTCTCTGCGATAAGGGCTGCACTGGGCACCTTTGTCGGTCGCTTGTCTGGACCAAAGCCCCACAAGTTAACCAGCGGACCTAAGGTAATATCTAATGCACCATCCGTCTTGTTATACAGGTCTATCCCCGCCTGAATAACTAGCGCTGTATCACTAGAAACCTCTGTTGTGGACGATAAAGACATCTGATTAAACTGTGAGAGTTCTGAGTTGTTGCGGTAAGTCGACATCTGATCATTGACTTTCTCTAGCGCAAGATCGATCTCAGCCTGTAACAGCTGTTCGTCAGGCATACGATCGCCGCCCACGAATTTAATATGATATGTCGTCCCCATCGTTTGGCCCGACAGAGAGATCATTTCAGCAGGTTTAGTACATGCTGAAATAAAAAAGGCTAGTCCGATAAGGACTAACCCATTTAAAAAGGTCTTAAACATGTTGACCATATTCCTCAATAACAACCCTGATTCGGTTACCGAAAACCAACCTAGCGGTTGATTCTCGGCACTATACAGGGCGATATTATCATAAGAATTAACGATTAACCGCCGAAGTCATCCAGAAGGATGTTTTCATCTTCAACGCCCAAATCTTTAAGCATACCGATAACAGCAGCGTTCATCATTGGAGGTCCACACATGTAGAACTCACAATCTTCTGGCGCATCGTGATCACGTAGGTAATTTTCATAAAGTACATTATGAATAAACCCAGTGTAACCATCCCAGTTATCTTCAGGTTGCGGATCAGACAGTGCAACATGCCAAACGAAGTTATCGTTTTCTGCCGCTAAGCCATCGAAATCTTCAACATAGAACATTTCACGCTTAGAACGAGCACCATACCAGAAGCTTATCTTACGCTTAGAGTTAAGACGTTTAAGCTGGTCGAAGATATGTGAACGCATTGGCGCCATACCTGCACCACCACCCACAAATACCATTTCCGCATCAGTCTCTTTAGCGAAGAATTCACCAAATGGACCAGAAATCGTCACCTTATCACCCGCTTTTAGGCTAAAGATGTACGATGACATCTTACCGCAAGGTAAGCTCAGGTTACGTGGTGGAGGCGTTGCAATACGCACGTTCAGCATGATGATACCTTCCTCTTCAGGATAGTTCGCCATGGAGTATGCACGGATGGTTTCATCTTCAACGCTAGACTCTAGATTAAAGAATCCAAAGTGCTCCCAGTCGCCACGGTACTCAGCAGGAATATCATAATCTGCATATTTAACATGGTGAGCAGGGGCTTGAATCTGAATATAACCACCGGCACGGAACGGCACTGAATCGCCATCTGGAATTTGCAGCTTAAGCTCTTTAATGAAGGTCGCTTTGCTATCGTTAGAGATAACTTCACAATCCCACTTCTTCACGCCGAAGATCTCTTCTTCTAACTCGATCTCCATGTCGTTCTTGACGTTAACCTGGCAAGATAAACGACAGCCTTCGCGCGCTTCGCCTTTACTGATATGGTCCATCTCAGTCGGCAGAATATCACCGCCACCTGATTTAACATGTACTTTACACTGACCACAAGTACCACCACCGCCACAAGCAGATGATACGAAGATACCGCTCTCGGCGAGTGCACCAAGTAGCTTACCGCCTGCAGCTGTTTTAATTGCTTTACCCGCATCATCGTTGATGCCGATTGTGACATCACCGCTTGCAACTAATTTTGACTTAGCGAACAAAATCACTAATACCAAAACCGTTACAATCACGGTAAACATACTCACACCGAGATATACATCGATTGGAGTAGATTCAAGAATACCCATTAACTTATCCTTAAAGGTTCAAATTAAGACGTCGTTAGGTGTCTCTTTACAGAGACACACCAGAAAACGACATGAAACCTAGAGCCATCAAACCAGCGGTAACAAAGGTAATACCTAGCCCGCGCAGCCCGTTAGGAACATCAGCATATTTTAGCTTCTCACGGATACCAGCAAGCAAGACAAGCGCCAATGCCCAACCGATACCAGAACCTATACCAAACACTAAACTTTCAGTCAGGTTGTAGTCACGCTCAACCATGAAAGACACTGCACCGAAAATCGCACAGTTAACAGTGATTAGTGGTAGGAAGATCCCCAACGCGTTATAAAGCGGTGGAAAATACTTATCCAATGTCATCTCAAGGATTTGAACCAGTGCTGCAATCACACCAATAAAGGTGATGAACTTCAAGAAGCTCAAATCAGCATCTGGTACACCCGCCCACGCTAATGCGCCTGGCGCTAAAATACCTTGATAGATTATTTGGTTAACAGGCACTGAAATTGCCAGTACCACGATAACTGCAACACCTAGCCCTATAGCTGTCTTAACTTTCTTAGATACCGCCAAGAAAGTACACATACCGAGGAAAAAGGATAACGCCATGTTTTCAATGAAAACAGAACGAATCAATAGACTAATATAATGTTCCATTATGCTTATCCTTTTGCTTCAACTTGTTCTGGCTTCATCGTACGGATAATCCAGATCAATGCACCGATCAGGAAGAACGCACTAGGAGGCAGAAGCAGTAGGCCATTTGGCTGATACCAGCCACCGTCTGAAATCTTGCTTAAGATTTCAATACCGAACAATGAACCATTACCAAATAGTTCACGTACGAAGCCGACAGACAATAGGATTGCACCGTAGCCTAGACCATTTCCGACACCATCCATGAAACTCATCAAAGGTGGGGTCTTCATCGCATACGCCTCAGCACGGCCCATAACGATACAGTTAGTAATAATCAAACCAACGAAGACTGATAATTGCTTAGCCACATCGTAAGCATAAGCTTGCAACACTTGGTCTACCACGATTACAAGCGATGCAATAATGGTCATCTGCACAATAATACGCACACTACTAGGAATGTGGTTACGGATCATTGAGATGAACAAGTTAGACAACGCCGTTACCGCAGTCAGTGCAATGGTCATTACGATAGCTGTTTCCATTTTAGCGGTAACAGCTAGTGCACTACATACACCCAGAATTTGCAAAGCAATCGGGTTATTACTGATGATAGGTCCAGTGAGAACCTGTTTAAGTTCTTTAGCATCAGCCATTAGCTAAGCCCTCCGTTGCGAGCTTTTTCGATAAAGCGAGCAAAACCTTCTTCACCTAACCAGAAGTCCAGTGAGTTTTGAACACCATTACCGGTCAGCGTCGCACCTGATAATGCATCAACACCGTAAGGAGAAGCTGCAACTGTTGGGTTTTTAGTTACGCTAATTGCTAACTCCCCCTTATCGTTATATAGCTTCTTACCATTCCATTTAGCGATCCACTGTGGGTTTTGCACTTCACCACCAAGACCTGGTGTTTCACCAGAACCAGTAAAGCTGTAATACACCAAGCTTCGAATTGTATTCAGATCTGGCTCAACAGCAAGGAAAGCAAACATCGTTGACCACAAACCATAACCTTTCACAGGAATAATCACGGTTTGCAGTTGCTGGTTATCATCACGAACAAGGTAAACCACCGCTTCATTTGCTACACGTTTAACTGACGCTATGTCGTTTTTCGGTACAAAAGAGGTCGCTGGCGTACGCGCCGCTTTCTCTGTATCAAAAGTATCGGCATCACCCTCTACCCAGTCACCTGTTTTCAGGTCAACCAGCTTAGCTTCAACATACTTATTGTATGTTTCAAGGATCTGCTCTTTCTCTACTTTGCCTTCTTTGGTATTAATCAGGCCAGCAGCTTCAAGAATGTACTTCTGCTTATCGAGTAATTTGTTTTCTTGTTGAACTGGTTTCAATAGCACTGCAGCCGTCGAAACGAACATAGAGCAAATGAAACACAAGCCAATAACAACAAACAGTGTTCTTCCGAACGAATCTTTATTACTAGCCACGAGCAATCCTCCGCTTGATATTCGACTGAACCACAAAATGGTCAAATAATGGAGCAAATAGGTTAGCGAATAAGATGGCCAACATCATGCCTTCAGGGAAAGCAGGGTTGATAACACGAATGAATACAGCCATAGCACCGATGAGGATACCGTAGGCCCATTTAGCATTATTGGTAAATGACGCTGACACAGGGTCTGTCGCCATGAACATCATACCAAACGCAAAACCACCTAACACAAGGTGCCAATACCAAGGCATTGCAAACATTGGGTTAGTGTCACTACTAATCGCGTTAAGCAATAGTGATACAGCAATCATACCGGCCATTACACCACCCACGATGCGCCACGAAGCGATACGGGTATAGACGATAACTGCGCCACCAATCAAGATAGCTAAGGTAGATACTTCACCCACCGAACCAGGAATGAATCCAAAAAACGCATTCCACCAGTCTTGCGTTAGGCCATATTCTAATGTGCCTTGCGCAGCTTGGCTCAGTGCCGTTGCGCCAGAGAAACCATCAGCAGCAACAACCCAAGTTGTGTCGCCAGACATGCTTAGCGGGTAAGCGAAGAATAGGAACGCACGACCCGCCAACGCAGGGTTTAAGAAGTTACGCCCAGTTCCACCGAAGATCTCTTTGGCAACGACCACACCGAAGGTGATACCCAGTGCAACCATCCATAATGGAATCGTTGCGGGTAGGGTCAGTGCAAATAGAATCGAGGTAACAAAGAAACCTTCGTTAACTTCATGTCCACGTACTGATGCAAAGAGTACTTCCCAAATACCGCCGACAGCAAATGTCACGGCATAGATGGGTAAGAACCAACAAGCGCCATACCACATCAATGCGGCGACACCTGAATTTGCAGTCAATTCAGTACCAAACAGTCCGAACAAAGCAACTTGCCACGTATCAGGAGCGGCAAAGCCAGCAGCCAATGCGTCTTGTGCTTGTAAACCTACGTTATACATACCCACAAACATCGCAGGGAATGCACAAGCCCAAACCGTAATCATCATACGTTTTAGGTCTAGGTTGTCACGAACATGGGTACGGCCCTTGTTCACATGACCTGGCGTATAAAAGACAGTATATGCGGCTTCAAAAATCGCATAAAACTTTTCGTATTTACCACCCTTTTCAAACTGGGGTTCAATACTTTTGAATAACTCTTTCAAGCCCATTAGCCTTCCCTCACAATCGTATCTAAGCAGTCGCGTAGGTATGATGCATAGTCATACTTACCAGGACATACGAAAGTACATAGTGCCAAATCTTCTTCGTCTAACTCCAACGCACCAAGTGTTGCCGCGCCGTCTGTATCACCAGAAACGAGGTCACGTAGTAACATTGTCGGAAGAATATCGAGAGGCATAACACGCTCATAGTTACCAATTGGCACCATCGCACGGTCCGAACCACCAGTACTCGTTGTCATATTAAATAAACGAGATGGTGATAAGTGCCCTAAGAATGCACGAGTAATAGAGAACTTATTCGCACCAGGCATAGCCCAACCAATAAACTCTTGCTCTCTGCCTTCTTCAAGCAATGAAACTTGGTTATGGAAGCGACCAACGTAAGCGTGAGCGCCAACAGCGGTTTTACCGTTTAAGACTGAGCCCGCAATAATACGTACTTCACCTTCGGCAGCTTCACCTGCAGTTAATTCAACAGTTGATGCACCACCCACTGTACGAACTAATCTTGGCTTTAATGCTTTAGGACCCGCAACCGCAACAACACGCTGAGTGTTTAATTCACCAGTCGTAAATAGTTGACCGATTGCTATCACATCTTGATAACCCACTTGCCAAACAGTACGTTTAGCCGACGCTGGTAATACAAAATGAATATGCGTACCAGCAAGACCTGCTGGATGCGGACCGGCAAACTCTTCAACCTGCGCATTAGCCGCTGGGATATCAGTACCAGGCGCTTTACACAGATAAACTTTACCTTCCGTCAATCTCGCTAAGACTTTTAAGCCATTAGCAAAATCGTCCTTGTGCTCGTTAATGATAACGGCAGGATCGGCGGCAAGCGGTTGAGTATCGATGGCGGTCACAAAGATACCAGCGGCAGATGAATCTACGCTAGGTGCTTTGCTGAAAGGACGCGTACGTAGTGCGGTCCACAAACCTGATTCAATCAAGTTGTCACGCACCAGTTGCTGGTCAAGAGTGTCTAAAGCCGCTGCATCATATTTAGCAAAGGAAACGCTATCGTCCCCTTCCACTTCAATGACAACTGACTGAAGAACACGCTGTGCGCCCCGGTTAATTTCTGAAATTGTGCCACTGGCTAAAGCAGTATATTTAACGCCAGGATTCTTTTTGTCTTCAAAAATCACCTGACCTTTTTGCACTTTATCGCCCACTTTAATCTTCATTGTGGGACGTAAGCCAATATACTCTTCACCCAAAGTAGCTACATGTTTAATGGCTGGGCCATTATGGATAACTTGCTCTGGTCCACCTGTTATAGGTAGGTCCAATCCTTTCTTTATTGTAATCATATCCACAAGCACTACGTTATGAAGGAAAGATAATGCGTCGCGTTCCTGCTAAACGAGATAGATTTCAAACAAAACCTATCGCGTTGAGCTAGCGCAGATTTATTACAGAAATGCGATCGCAATCACGCTGGTCGGGCGCATTTTACCGTAAATATTTAGTTATCGCTATGAAAAATACGGGTGTTTTAAAAGGGAACAGAGCTTTTTTACAGTGAGGAGTAGATCACAGTTAATGTAATTTATATGATTTAGGTGATGCCAAACTAATTTAGCCCCCTGTCCTAGCAGGGTTATATGCATTTAGGTAGTCGGAAATACCATAAAAGCGGGCAATACTGGACGTCACAAGACGCCAACACTGATTGAACAAAAAAAATACAGTTCACGAGTTAAAATCGTGAGATTGCTGATGATGAACTGGCCATCAAGTTGATCAGCAATTCAGTTAACGCCGCAAAAAAAAGCGACCTTAGTCACTCTTTTATTATGGGCGAATATTACAAACCATTGAGGATCTCATCGCTCAATTTTAAGTCATCGTTCTTATTCACGTTCACGCCCGCGGCAATAATGTTTTTAGCAATCTCTTTGGCTTGCTCTAAAGAGTGCATCTCATAAGTGCCGCACTGAAACTCGTTTAACTCTGGAATTTCATTTTGCTGTTTCACTTTGAGTACATCTTCCATCGCCGCTAACCAGCTTTCAGCCACGACTGACTCAGCAGGCGTACCTATTAGGCTCATATAAAACCCAGTACGACACCCCATAGGTGAAATGTCGATAATTTCCACGCTATCACCATTTAAATGATCACGCATAAATCCGGCAAAAAGGTGCTCTAAAGTATGGATCCCACGCTCGCTTAATATCTCTTGATTGGGTACACAAAAACGTAGGTCGAATACCGTAATCGTATCCCCTTTTGGGGTTTTCATCGTTTTTGCCACACGCACTGCTGGGGCATTCATTCGTGTATGGTCAACGGTAAAACTATCGAGTAACGGCATTTTTCTCTCCAATATTGGCGACTTAAGGCGACTAAAGTAGCGGTAATTATGTAGGGATAACTGAGTGGATAATATGCGTGACGGATGATTGGTTGTAAAGCATTACGTAAGTAACATGAGGTGAATTAGACTGACGACTGTATGACAATATGCCAACGACAGTAGTCAGTCACTAAAGCTTGCTTAGCCCTTGCACTTTGGCGAGTCAGGAACATTACCTTCTGCTTGCCACTCACTAGGGGTAAAGGTATGCATAGAGAGTGCATGCAGCCCTTGAGCAAATTCATCAGCAAGCGCTTCATTAACGCTACGATGGCGACCAATTAAGCGTTTACCCTCAAAGGCCTCGCTGGCAATAATCACTTTAAAATGGGTTTCTGAATTGGGTGGCACATGGTGATTATCGCTTTCATTTATCACTTCTAAATGAACCGGTGATAATGCCGCGGTAAGCTTTTCGGTAATATTCTGTTCAACTGACATAGACGTTGTCTCAATTTGAGTACAAAAACGATGGCGGCAGATTACTTTGACAGCGACTAAAGGTCAACCGTCTCAATGCAAGGCTCAAATCCGCCGCACAATTAGCGACTCCCTTAGGCAGCAAGAATGCTCACACGCGCGTCTTTAGCTATCCCTTCAAGAAGTTCAACCACACTGTCATTACTCACTTCTGCAGGCACTGCCAACGAGAGCTTGGACGAGAACACCGTTTGACCAATGGTCGACACATGCATGCGGTTAAACTCCATATGCTCTATGATCAAATTTAGGTTCGATAGCATATCGACAATCTCTCGAGTCAACCCTGGACGATCGCCACAATCGACATTTAAGTGCAAGGTTCTGGTAGACGCACTCTGCTCTTGCGTTGGCTCCGCATAACTAAATGTCAATGTTGGAAACTCAGCGTTAAAACGTGATTTAAGCGACGTTTCATCATTCTCTTCAATGTTCACCTTCATCATTGCTGCAAACAAAGTATCTAACTTAATCACTTTGCTTGTTACCCACTCGCCCCCCACTTCTCGGGTGACATTCGCCATGGCTTTTACGACTCCAGGGGTCACCTCACCAGTGACGGTTGTGATAAATACTTTTTTCATGCTCAACTCCTTTTAACTATAGCGATATAGATAATGAACAACGCAATGGTGCGAACTTATTCCAGCGACTCTCTTGAGCATAGAACATTCGTCGCATCAAAATTGAGAACTGAGTTACAAATAGTACTCTTCACACCACAGTTCATCCGGTGGCGTGAAAATTAGGCACTAATTGGCGAAAGGTATAATTTAAACGACAATCACTCACAGCCTTACGTTTAGGCAGTGAATGCTGCCAAGCTTGCTGCATTGGCCAATGCATGATCAACAGATCACCACTCGTTAGCGCTATGGTATAGCGCGCCTTTGTCTGTTTGTGGCGAATAAGGAAATCACGACTCGCCCCAAGCGTGAGCGACGCTATGTCACTGCCTGGCTCTATCTCCACCTCATCATCACTGTGCCACCCCATGGTGTCGTTACCATCCCGATAGCGATTAACCAGCACCCCATTACTTTGTAACCCAAACTCCCTGGCTAACATGTCACGGCAACGCTGCGCATATTTAGGCCAATCGACGGCCTCGATAAACAGATTGGAATAACGATAATCACACCCTTTATCGGCAAACCACACTTGGCTACGCGGTATTGGGTGGTATTGACCATAAACACGGATTTGAGGGCGTTCAAAGGGATAGTGTTGCGCCTCCTGCATGAGTGCTTGCTGCTGCTCAACGTTCAGAAAGCCGCGAACTAAAGTAATAGGGGCTGGGCATTGGGTTGCTGCCGCTGCTTGCGCACTTTGTGACAAATCGAAACTAAAACCTTGCTGCTTCACCTAAAGACTCACTGTGGTCATTGAACATAGCTTATATGCCGATAGCCGCACATAACAAACAACGGCAGCTTACTATACCTATAATAGTAAATCTGCGATAATCGGCGCCCAAATTTCAAGATAGCAGCACTGTCATGACAACTCAATTCTCCGCCGTCGATATCGATCTCACGCTTAATCGTTATCCTGCTAAGCAAGCTTCTAATCTACAAGCTTGGGACGCGGCTGATGAACACCTGCTCAAACACCTTGTGGAACATAAGTTGGCTGATGTGCCTACCGCAATCATTAACGATAGCTTTGGTGCCCTAAGTACCGCATTGCTTAAATATCAACCCAGTCGGGCAATCACAATTGAAACCGATGCAAAAACCAGCCAACTGGGCACACTACATAATTTTGAATGCAATGGTATAAATGCCACTGGGGTGCAATGGTGCAATAGTCGTGAACTCTTGCCAGCATCAACTCAACTGGTATTAATGAAGCTGCCAAAGAATCTCAACTACTTTGCCCACCAACTCGACAGACTGTCACAGACCTTGCCTCAAGGAACCCAAGTGCTGATTGGCGCCAAAGCGAAATCGATCAATAAATCATTATTGGCGGTGATAGCTAAGCACCTAGGGCAAGCCAGTGCCAGTTTGGCCTGGAAGAAAACCAGAGTCATTAGTTGCATTAGTGACGGAGTAAAAAGACCCCTGCCGAGCGAAAGCCGATGGACGGTGCCAGAGTATCAGCTTACCCTGAGTAACCTTAGCAATGTATTTGCCGCCAATAAACTCGACATTGGGGCGCGCATTATGCTGGAAAACATGCCAGCGGGCGATTTTAAGTCCGTGATCGATTTAGGTTGTGGTAATGGCGTATTAGGGCTCAGAGCGAAGCAGCGCTATCCTGATGCACAGATTCACTTTGTCGATGATTCAGAGATGGCTATCGCCTCTGCCCAGCAAAACTGGCAACTAAATGGTCATAAAATTGATGACGCCTGCGATGACAGTGTTAGCTTCAATTGGGACGACTGCTTAACCCATCTCGATGCTAAGATCATACCCGATCTGGTATTATGCAACCCCCCTTTTCATCAAGGTGAAGCGATCACCGATCATATCGCTTGGCAGATGTTCTTAGATGCATACCATCGCTTAGACAATGGCGGCATTCTACATGTTGTTGGCAACCGACACTTGGCTTACCACGTTAAGCTAAAACGTATATTTCACAACTGTACTACTGTTGCAGCTAACGGAAAATTTGTGATTTTACAAGCACAGAAACGCGCCAATACCGCCCCTATGACTGACAATACAGTACCCAGCCATTAGCTCAGTGGTTACATTAATTAAGGACAAAAAAGAGGCTTGCGCCTCTTTTTTTAGATTTTATGGGCAGCGCTATGGTCAGCTGGCACCTCATCAACTATCGACGGCTCATCATTTGCCGTCGCAGGCGGTGCAAACAATGCCTGCAAGCGCTTTCTAACCGAGATTCCGGGTCGACAAGCCTCATGCAACATCGCTTGCCACTCGCTAAACGTGACCACCAGCGGGTTGAAACTATTCACAGGCTTGGTGATCCCGTATTTAACCGTTTCTTCCTCTTTTACATAGGTGCCAAAAAGTCGGTCCCAAATGATCAGTACCCCAGCGTAATTTTTATCAATATATTGCGGGTTGCTACCGTGATGCACGCGATGATGAGAAGGCGTATTAAAAATCCATTCTAATGGCCCGAGTGTTTTGACCGCTTGAGTGTGAACAAAAAACTGTAAGCCCAAGTTCAATAACACCACAAAGACTACCCAGTTAGGGTCAAACCCGATAACGACGAGCGGCAGCCAAAATAACCACATGCCAGCTAAGGGATACATTAAACTTTGACGAAAAGCCGTACTGAAGTTCATATTCTCAGAGCTATGATGGGCCACATGGGCGGCCCACATCCAGCGCACTCGATGACTTGCTCGATGAAACCAGTAATAACAGAAGTCCTGTGCCACGATCAGTGCCAAAAAGCTCGCCACCCCCATATCAATATCAAACAATCGCCAACCAAAAAACAGCAGGTACAATTTAGCGATCAGCAACCCGGTTAAAATATCGGTTGCCTGATGCAGGCCCGCAAGAGAAAAGTTACACAGCACTTCTGGCAAGTAGTAGCGAGCACTCTTAGGTAAACGTCCGCCGCGATCGCCAATTAGCCATTCAAGTAAAATACAGATAAAAAACAGCGGTGCTAACACCAACAATAGCATCTCTGGGTGCTCAATCAGCGCATTAAAATCCATCTTATTATTCCTTTATATTTGATTGCTGAAAGGGTTACCAACGAGCAAAGTGATCTTCCGTCAAGCCTAATACACGCGTTAACTCATGCTTGCGGCCTTTGTTATCAATAATAAAACCATCGAAATAACCGATATACTGCCTAAAGTTACTCTTTATCAGCCACAGGTTAAGCTTCTCTTGCCGGCAATTCTTAGCATTAAACTGTAATTGGATTTGACCATCGTTGCCGCTGATACGCCAACTCGATTGAGATGGACTGCTTTTTTGTCGCGAAAACTCAAACTGCACCGGCCCTAGCAGATGGCGCTCTCCATCAACCCAAAATACATTTTCATTGCACCCCGTCTCATTAACGCCCGCAGCAAGATTGAGCCCTATAGTGCTTTCTCCAATTTGTGCATTTATGCTCGCCCAGCGCCAGCTAGTCTCGCGGCGCATATATCCCGCCGAGAAGTCATAACCTGCCAACGCGCAATTGAGCGGCTGAGGTTCATGATTAATCGATAAACTTCCTTTCACCTTCAAGCCGTTGTGCTTTTGCGTATAGGTCCAGCCGTTATAACCTGTGGGATTACACATCGCCATCGGCAAAGAGAGGGCGGGAGCCTCAAGAGAAAGCTGCGCTGACAACTGTGCAGTCTCAAGAGAGATCTGCCATTGACCATCAAGTAAATTAAAACAAATATGACCTTTACCACTGGCTATTTTTGCTTCGCCAGATACCGGCGAATCGGACATCTTATAGCCCATCCCCAAGGCTTTTAGCCAGGTAGCTTCCACCAGCCGGTTGGCTTTAATGTCATACAGATAGCAGAATGCACTGCCAACATAACGGATATCTGCAATGGCAACACCGATCAGATAGCGTGCAGTCTTAACCGAAACAAATTGAAACTGCTTAAAATGAAAGTAATTGGCTAACCAGCCAGCAGGCTTGTCCATACAGTCAAAATAGCGAAAATTGGCTAAGCCTAACGTCTGCGCTGGCCCATCAAAATGGCCGTATTGGACCTGACCAGAGGGTAGAATCAAGCTATCCGGTGCTGGCTGAGTAACTATGGCTGTAGATTTATTCATAGTATCTGGCGTTACCTTGCTCTTTTGCTAATATACGACTTAGTTTTCATCTTAACCATTTATCGTCATGGTTAACTATGTCTAAGCTCTCATTTGAATTTTTACTCTAACGGTTTATGGTTCAAGATAAAAGCCTCATTGTAACGAGTGCTTAACAAACGCCTTATTCCTGCTTAGCACCACAAACTTTATCATCATCGACTAGGACTTAATGAATAACTAACAGTGATGATATACACTTTGTGAATGACTGTACTAACAACGTTGCCGATATGAAACAACAGATGGATTTGAATTTACTCAAAGTACTCAGGGTACTTATTGAGGTAAGGAACACCCGTAAAGCAGCGGAGCAGCTTCATATTAGTCAGCCTGCCGTAAGTCGTGCATTGAGTCGCTTACGTGAACATTTTAATGACCCTCTTTTCATCCGTAACGCACATGGGCTAACCCCTACCTCAAAAGCCGAAGAGATAGGTGCCAGACTGCCCACCGCATTAGATATGCTCTATGACGTGCTAGAGGGAAATAATGATTTCGATCCCGCACATATCTATGGCAAGGTCACCGTCGCCATCAATGGGTTTATCTCACAGTGGTTGGCACCACCACTCATTAGGCGAATAAACAAGTTAGCCCCTAATGCCGAGTTGCACCTGGTTAATTGGGAAAGCAGTACCCCAAATATGTTAGTCGATGGACGCATCCAAATCGGAGTTAACTATTTTCCAAGCGAAGTGACTAAGCAACTGGTACAACAGAAAATTGACCACGATAGCTTTGTGATCTTATGCCGTAAAGACCATCCATTTAACCAATCGGTAATTGTGCCAGAAGACTTTAACCACTATCCGCTAGCTTCACAGCTTATCCCTAATTGGAATGAACAACAGAATCACACGACAGAGCTGCTCAAAGATTATGATGTTTTCCCTCGAAATCAGTTACGCAGCAGTCAACTCAGCATCATCTTACAGGCGCTAAGGGACACAAATATGCTATTTCCCTGTTCAGCGCGCACCGCTAAAGTGGTTGGCCCCGACTTTAAAGCGATTCAAATCTGCCCCGACTTACCCGTTTTTAATGGCGACTTTGCCTTAATCATGGCAAACAAGAGTCGTCGCCATCCGCTTTCCTTATGGCTAAAAGAGCAAATAAACGCGGCGATTGCCGACGCCGATAGCCAGTAGAAAAACAGAAATTGCCCAAGCAATAGCCAGCATGAGTTCGCCATCGATATGGGATTAAAACTCGAGGGTGTCATCATAGGCGTTATTCTGGTCTTGTCGCTACGATACCACTTAAAATGCCAAGTCCCCCGAGCATAGGGATACGCAAGCTAAACTCTGGAAACCTTATTCAGTTCTGGTATGCTGATACCACCCTTTATATCAGCACACATTCCTTATATGAGACGTTTTATTCCGCTTATCGCTTCAGCGACACTTTTATTGGGTTGCGCAACCCAAATGCCAACTCATATTGCATTAGATCCACAACTGCCCGCGGTAACGATGCAAGCCGATAGTCTTGCCCCAATTGCCATTGAGATGATCGATACCCGCTCAGCCAACTTTATCGCCAGGTTCAATAAAGAGGGGGAAGCCGCTAAATTAGTGAGCCCATCAGAAGCACCACGTCAGCAATTGGAGCAAGTATTTAGGACGGGTTTCACCAAAGCCGGTTACCAAATAGACCCCAGTTCGCCACAACATATGCAGTTCCAGCTAGAGCAGCTTTTGACGGACGTCAACAACAGCACTTTAGGCTATGAGGCGAGCAACAATATCATTATCAATGTCATTGCCAGCAATAGCACTAAAACATTCACTAAGCGCTATACCGCGCGTAACCAAGTATCAGGTCCTTTTAGCGCTGACTTTGCTACTTTAGAATTGGCAATGAATAACCTGCTCGGGGATCTCACAGGTAAAATTATCAACGATCCGGAATTGAACCAGTTCATTCAACAATAATAAGGAGATAAAATGAAACGTTGGATACTCTCTCTCATCATATTGTCAGTCAGCAGTCTCGCCCATGCAATCGACATACAAAGTGATACCATCTACCCCAAAGTAGAACTCGATACCACTATGGGTAAAATCATTGTTGAGTTAGATCGCAAGCGTGCCCCCATTACCGTAGATAACTTTCTGACTTACGTTGTTAAAGGCCATTATGACAACACCCTGTTTCATCGAGTGATCCCTGAGTTTGTGGTACAAGGCGGTGGACTCAACCCTAAATTGGAAGAGAAGCCATTTGGTGAACCTATTATCAATGAATCCGGAAATGGCCTCAGTAATGGCTTGGGTACTATTGCCATGGCACGGGAAGACGACCCCCACTCCGCCACCGCGCAGTTCTATTTTAATGTTGGCGATAATAAACGCCTAGACCCCTCTAAGCGCCGTTGGGGCTATGCGGTGTTCGGAGAAGTGGTTGAAGGAATGGAAATACTCGAAGCGATGTCACTCGTGGAAACACAAATAAATACTAAGCTCGGCTGGCCAGACTTTCCAGTAAACGACATCATTCTAAAAAAAGCGACATTACTGCCACGATAAGAAGATAGTGACACAAAAATCAGTATAAAATGCCGCCAAGTAGTCTAACAAGACATGTATCGCAAGGGCACAGATTGGAATTGTAAATTTTGAACATTGGTCAAATGCTCTGACTATACTTATCTGCGCAGTAGCAAGGAGGCGAACGATGACACCCAATGAGTTCATCGATAATAAAGCGCCCCAGCTGGCTCAATATGGGAAAGCGTTTTTGAATAATCAACTCGATTTCAATGAGATCCAGCTTTATTTATGGGACACCTTAGAAGAGTGGCAACAGTTCAATCATCAAGGTGATGCGCAAAGTGATATGGAGCGTGTGTTTTGGCACCTCTTACATGCTTTAGATAAATGGCCCGACTGGATGATCCGCGGTAATCAATTTTTACGTAAACAAATTGATGATTGCTGCGAATACCTCAGTATTGGCGGTCAATGCCCTTCAGGATGTATCGGCCATAGACCAAGCTCTATGTAGAATAAGCAAAAGCCAAGCTCAGTCGTTTAGACTGAGCTTTTTTGTGTCTGACATCCCCTTTTTATTTCGGCGCTTAGCGTTTAAGCTAACGCCATCTTTATTGCAAATATAAGAGTTTCTGTGACCGCTTCTTTTTCACGCCTCAAAGAGGCACTCTCCATCTACTGTCACAAACGTGTCTTAGTCTTATTGCTCCTTGGGTTCTCCGCAGGGTTACCCTTGATGCTGGTTTTCTCCACGCTCTCTTTTTGGCTCAGAGAAGCCGGTATCGATCGAACCGCAATTGGTTACTTTAGCTGGATAGCACTGGCTTATGGTTTTAAGTGGGCCTGGTCGCCATTGGTCGATCGGCTATCACTGCCGTTTCTCACTCGTTTCCTCGGTCGCCGCAGAGGTTGGATGCTATTGGCTCAATCGCTGCTAGTGATTGCCATTTTAGGCATGAGTCAAAGTGATCCGGTGCAAGATTTAGAGCGTCTCGCACTATTTGCGCTAATGGTCGCCTTTGCCTCGGCCACTCAAGATATCGTGATCGATGCTTTTCGTATCGAATCAGCCCCAGAGAAGATGCAAGCGGCTCTGGCTGCGGCCTATCAAGTCGGCTACCGAAGTGCCATGATTGTTGCCACAGCGGGGGCATTAACCATTGCCGCCTGGGTCGATCCCAATAGCGAAGTGTATGATCTCGCCTCATGGCAGACCGCTTATTTAGTGATGGCAGGCTTAATGGCTGTGGGCATCATTACCACGCTTATGAGCAGTGAACCCACGGTAGAAACCAAAGAAGCGGATGACAAAGAGGCAGAGGTAAAAGCGCAGCTATCGGCCAAGTATCCCCCTATTGTTGCAGGCGGTCTATCTTGGCTCTACACCGCCAGCGTTCTGCCCTTTATTGATTTCTTCAAACGGTACGGCAAAAGTGCGTTATTGATCCTGTTACTTATCTCCTGCTATCGCATCTCCGATATTGTCATGGGCATTATGGCCAATGTTTTTTATGTCGACATGGGCTTTGCCAAGGCTGAAATCGCTGCCATTAGTAAGGTATATGGTTTGATAATGACCTTAGTCGGCGCTGGAGCGGGCGGAATTTTACTTGCACGCTATGGCACGATGAAAATCCTTTTCCTAGGCGCTTTCATGGTTGCCATCACCAATTTACTGTTTGCCTACCAAGCAATCATTGGCTACAACGTGCCCCTACTTACTGCGGTAATCTCTATTGACAACTTCAGTGCAGGTATTGCAACCGCCGCCTTTATTGCTTATCTATCCAGCCTCACCAGTAGCGGCTACAGCGCAACGCAATATGCCCTGCTCTCCTCCATTATGTTACTTTTTCCTAAATTCATCGCCGGATTCTCCGGTGCCTATATCGACGCCTTTGGCTATGTCAATTTTTTCGTTGCCGCCAGCTTGATCGGCTTCCCAGTATTGGGGCTCATTATACTGGTGGAGAAATATGCGCCGCACCCAAGCCATGACAATCGTCTCGATGCACAAACTGAATCGAGCGAAAAACAGCACCAAGCAAAACCAGAGTAATACTTATCAGTATTGAATTTAGATAACAAAAAGCCCCGCATCGCGGGGCTTTTTTCATTCAGATTAAGCTTAATCCCTGAAGTTATTAAACTGGAATGGTTGACCTAAATCAGACTCTCTGGCCAACGCCATCACAGCTTGTAGGTCATCACGTTTTTTTCCTGTCACACGAACGGAGTCGCCTTGAATAGCCGCCTGAACCTTTAGCTTGCTGTCTTTAATCTGTTTCACCAACTTTTTCGCCACAAGGCTTTCTATACCCTCTTTGAAAGTCACTTTAAGCGAAAAGGTTTTACCGCTATGAATAGCTTTTTCAGCCACATCCATCGATGCAGGATCGACATTACGTTTACTCAGTTGATTTCGTAGCATATCCACCAGCTGCTGACACTGGAAGTCTGACTCTGAGGCCAAAGTCACCTGATGATCTTTATAGGTAATTTCGCACTCTACGCCCCTAAAATCGAAACGACTATCCAGTTCGCGACGCGTATTATCGACCGCATTACGCAGTTCAACTTCATTCACTTCTGAGACAATATCCATTGAAGGCATATCTTTACTCCTACCAATAACAATTTTATTGACGTTAGTTTACCTGCTCGCTCACCCTTGGAGCAAAAAAAGTTAACCAGCACAACAAAGTAATTATTAATGACTTTAAGATGACATTTTTTTATGATTGATAAAACAACTCGACTCAACAGATTCCGTGATAACAAGAAAAAGCCTTTTTAAATTAGCTCTGCTCTTCGCGTTAATTGTGATTAGTTACCTCGTTTTCTCTCGACCCAATTACCCTCAAGTGATCCCCAATATGGATAAGCTTGGCCATTTAGGTAGCTTCTTCTCATTAGCCCTGCTAACACACCTAGCGTTTGAGCCCAGATGGCACACTTTAGCCGTGGTACTTGCCGGCTATGCAATGTTTATTGAATTGGTGCAATCAAGATTGCCTTATCGCAGCGCGTCTTTTGCCGACTTTGTCGCTGACATGTTGGGTGTACTGCTGTTTTATTTTGGTCTTTGGCTCTATCGTCGCTACGTCAAAGCCAGCGCGATTAAAAGTGAATGACAAATCAAGGCGAACTGAAGATGCACTCAAGTCCTGAGCAAACAACAGCCAATAACATCGCAATTCTTGGCGCTGGAGCCATAGGTCAGTTGATTTTCCATCAATTAGCTGACCAAGGTGTTGCCGCTAAACTACTCGTCAGACGCTCAGAAAACACTGAAAAAAAACTGACAATTACGACGTTAGACGGACAGACCTCGATTCGAACGGCGCAAATGATATGTGTCGATAAATTAGTGCAACCACTGAGCGATATCAATCTACTTATCGTCTGCACTAAGGCCTACCAAGTGGTCGATGCGGTATCGGCGCTTTTACCCAAACTCGCTGACGATTGTCATATTTTATTGCTCCACAATGGGCTTGGACCACATATCGCATTATCCAGTCAGTTAAAACATCATGGGTTGACCCTAGGCACCACCTCACAGGGTGCACTTAAAAACACGCCATGGCATGTGACTCAAACGGGGGCTGGGATTAGCCAATTGGGGCCTTTTCAAGGACCAGTTCTCGCCCCCGATTTACAAGCACTGCTACGAGGGACGCTACCCAATAGCCAGTGGTGCGATCCTATTTTGCCTATGTTATGGGAGAAACTGGCCGTAAACATCGCCATTAACCCCCTTAGTGCAATTCATCACTGTCGCAATGGGCAGCTTGCCGAACCACAATACAAATCCACCATCGATGCACTCTTAAAAGAGGTGGTCACAGTAGCTCAAGCTGATGGCATAGCACTTGATAAGTCGGCCTTGTCCGATCGGGTATTTAACGTCATAGCACTGACCCAAACTAACTACTCCTCAATGCATCAAGACGTTCATCACCAGCGAAAAACTGAGATAGATGCGATTACTGGGTATCTACTTACCCGAGCCGAAAGTCATGGTATTACCGCTGCCACTAACCAAGCCCTTTATGAGCAACTGAAACAGTTAGAGCAAAAATATCTCGACGCTTAAGTAAGGTTTTTTCCAAATATTTCCGACCTCTACCGCTATTAGCGACTAAAATACCTCTATGCCCAAAGCATTCGTCAGCGCAGAGGATGAGGATGAAAAGAGAGCAATGGAATTCACGAGTCGGTTTTATCCTTGCAGCTGTAGGTTCAGCCATCGGCTTGGGTAACATTTGGCGCTTCCCCTATATGGCCTACGATAACGGCGGCGGTGCATTTTTTATTCCCTACCTATTTGCCATGCTGACTGCGGGCATCCCCTTTATGATCATGGAGTTCAGCTTAGGGCATAAATTCCGCCAAACGTCTCCACAAATATTCGCCAAACTGGGCAACAGTATCGGTATCAAACTTGAGTGGCTTGGCTGGTTCCAAGTTTTTATCGCGGCGGTAATAGCCGTTTACTACGTGGCAATTATCGGTTGGACCATCTCCTATTTAGGATTTTCGTTTAGCCAAAGCTGGGGCGACAATCCCAACCAATTTTTCTTTCAAGATTACTTAAAGCTCGGCAACAACTCGCCTTCGAGCCTAGGCGATTTTCAAGCGGGTATCGCTATATCCATGACATTAGCATGGACAATGACCAGCATCGCCATTCTGTCAGGTGTCAAAAGCGGTATAGAACGCGCCAGCAAGATAATGATGCCATTACTGTTTATTATGGTTTTGGTACTAATTGTTCGTGTACTCATGCTACCTGGCGCCCTCTCTGGGCTTAATTACTTGTTTGAACCAGACTTCAGTCGCTTACTCGATACCAGCGTCTGGTCTGCCGCATATGGCCAAATATTTTTTACCCTCAGTGTGGGATTTGCCATCATGTTGGCCTATTCAAGTTATCTGCCCAGCAAAGCAGACATCAATAACAATGCCTTTATGACAGTGTTGATTAACTGTGGTTTCTCCATATTAGCTGGCATCTTGGTATTTGGTGTACTGGGTTATATGGCCGAGCAACAGATGAAACCGCTAACTGAGGTAGTTTCATCTGGCATTGGCTTAGCGTTTGTCACCATTCCAACGGCCATCAACTTGATGCCCGCTCCCTATATTCTTGGCCCGTTGTTTTTTACCGCACTAGTGATAGCAGGGCTTAGTTCGCATATTTCCATTATAGAAGCGGTAACCAGCGCCGTTATCGACAAATTAAACATATCTAGGAAGATGGCAGGCGCAATAGTTTGCGGGACGGGTTACTTAGTATCGATGGCATTTGCGACCAATGGTGGTCTATTGCTGTTAGATCTAGTCGATTACTTTATCAATAACATCGCGCTGCTTCTGAGCTGCTTGATTGAATTATTAGTGATTGCTTGGCTATTAAAGATTGCCATATTGCGCCAGCACGCTAATCAGCGTTCAGAGTTTAAGATTGGGGCTTGGTGGGAAATCTGCTTACGCTTTATCAGCCCTACTATCTTGTGTGCTATTTTGTTGAAAAACCTCTATATCACCCTAGTTGAAGGCTATGGCGACTATCCAATTGCCGATCAACTTTTCTTAGGCTGGGGGCTAATCGGCACCATGCTGTTCTTCGCCATTCTCATTAACGCTGTCGGTAAAAAAGATAGTTTTCCCACAGATGAATATAAATAAGGACGACCCATGAGTTACAGCGCCATGATTATGATGTTACTCACTCTACTAATCACTTGGGGCGGTGCAGGCATTTGTATTGCTATCGCCATGAAGCGAAAAACAAACACCGCCGCCCCTGAACATTAGTTTTGCTGGCCAGCCTGCTGCAGGGTATAGGCAGTCGACGGATCAATTTTTGCCACCAACGCCTCTATTTTTGTGATGGCATCCAATGCTGTGCTGTCTTTTCGGTAGTTAAGATAGATGGGGCGACTCCACGCCTCAACATTGTCTACTAGAAATAACTGCTTCGCGGCAATAAATGGCGCCACTATTGAGTACGGTAAATAAGCAGCACCCGATTTATCGAGTATGAAATCCAATGCTATTCGACCAGTAGAGGTTCTCAAGTAGGGTGCACTGTGACTATGGTGTCGTTCTGCATGTTCTGAGGCAAACTTTGTTCCCCAGTCCACATAAACATATTGCTTTGACAGAGCATCTCCCTCATTGCAGGCTTCTGTGGCAACCAATACCAGCACCAAATCTGCGACCTGCTTAGATACCAGTTCATCAGACTTTAGAGGATCAAAACTGAAGGCCATATCCAAGGTTCGCTCAATCAAATTTCGATGGAGCTGCTCGCGGCTTAATGCTTCTGCTTGAAACCCATACCCTTGAAACTCCTCAGTGACTTTGCTCAAACAATGTTGAAGGTAGGCATCCCAGATATTTGGTGTGCCAGCCATCATCAATTGCAACGCTTTATGGTTAGCCAATGCCAGCTCGTTTTTAGCCTGCTCCAAGGTATTAACCATCACTTCAGCGTAAGCCACCAAACGCTCACCAGAGGAGGTCAGCTTGATGCTATTGCGGTCTCGAATAAACAGTGGCGAGTCAAAAAAGGCTTCAAGCTGTTTAATCCGCGCACTAACCGCCGCCTGAGTAATGTAAAGGTTCTCCGCTGCACGCCCAAAATGACGAGTTTGTGCCACCTCTAAAAAGGTTTTAAAAACTTTTACATCCATAAATCAGCCTCTGTAAAATTCACGCAGAGAATAACAATTTATCGTTATAGTGACGATAAAAAAATTTTGCTTCTCTTTTTCATCCAAACGTCATAATTTCGCGATTAAATAAACCCGTAGTAAAAGCGTTTCCTTTACATTGTCGAGGCTGTTATGTCTGAAGAGTCATTCCGTTTTGGTCAAAAGCGTTTTTTTGATGATAAAAACTTCCCTAGAGGCTTTAGCAAATCAGGAGAGTTTACGCTGTCTGAAGCTGAAATTTTAAGCCTTTATGGTGATACCATGCTAGCGTTTGAAGCTGGCCAGTTAGAGCCGGAAACGGCAGAAGAGAAGCATTTCATTAAGGTTTTAAAACACCCTAACAAGGCTAACACCAAATTAGAACACGTGTGGGTGAAGTACACTAAACTCACTCGTGAGCCTAAAAAATTCCACACCCTCAATAGCACCAGCAATAAGCGCGTTGAGAGCGTCACCTACAGCGAAAGCTACAACGAAGAAGTTGCTTAAATAACGTAACTTTTTGTCTGCGCTTACCTCATTAGGCGCAGGCAAAAACCTAATTAATTTATTTAGGTTCACCTTGCACGCCCTACTGTGCTCGATACAGAGGATTAATCCCAATTAGTCCTATGATTTATTGCATTCCGTGCAATGGCCACATCTGGCTTGCGTAATCCCCATCAACGTAATAACGTTTATCGTTAATAATAAGAAACCAGCACAGTGCATATGAATATTCAATCTTATACGCTCGAACAGATGTTAGCGTTAATCAAACGCGGAGAAGTGTTTGCAGGTCAATTAGAGTCCTCAGGATGCATCATTAAGATAGAGGAATACCTTCCCGTAGTCAGTACCGCAATTCATGCCGGCCATCAAGTTAGAAATGATCTGGTAAAACTGTGTCAATTAAACGCTGAAGAGCGCTATTTAGAAGAGAACCCCTATACGGACGAGCTACTTGCCTCGCAGCCGATCACATTAGCCTGCACAGATTCTCGATTTGAGTACGACCTCAATAAACCTAAAAGCCTGAGTACTTATTACAAGTCAGCATGGCAAAAACAAGTATGGCGTAAACCACTGAGCGATAAGCAACGCGCTATTAGCCAAGCCAAACACAATGACTTTTATATACTCTACCAAGCACTCATTGCCAAATTGGAATCAATGTTTGGCATGGTCATGGTGTTTGACCTACATGCGTACAACTACAAACGCGAAGAGGTACGTACACCAACATTCAATATTAGAACCGCTGGCATTGACATTGAGCGCTGGGGGGATGTAGTAAAGAAATTCCAAGCCGAGCTCACTCACATCACCTTGCCACATATGGATGTCGATGCCGACACCTTAATTTCAGAAGACAAGCAAGGCTATCTGATCACTCATACCAATGCTCACTTTGACCGCACCTTAGTGCTGCCACTGGCGATAAAGAAAGTGTTTATGGATGAGCTAACAGGTGAGGTTTATCCCATCGTGCTTGATGACCTTAAACTGGGTCTTAAGCACGCATTCAGTATCACGAGTGCTTATTTTCAACGTAAATTTAACCGCCGTAGCAAAATTCGCCGTGCAGATATGCTTAGCAGTGCCATTGAACCCGCGGTACTGGAAATTGATGCAAGTCTCTACAGGCTGGCGCAAAAAGTCGATACCCTAAAGTATGTTAACCCAACCAATTTAGCCTCGGAAAAAAAACGTTTCTTTAGAGAACTGAACCGCTTTAAGCCTGCGTTTAAATATCGGCAACTGCCTATCGACGCCAACGAGTTTAAATATAGAATCTACCGCCTACCGATAGACAATATCTCCGATCCAGCGCTTAAACAGATGTACAGCGACGTGGTAAATAAGTTAAGTGAACAAGTTGACCTACTTACCAGTGTTGGCCAGGAAAGCTTTGTTTATAACGCATTGCGTTACCATGGCCGCCCTGATCGCAGTGCGATCAGTAACGCCAAATTCCTACTTTATGCCAAAGAGATCCCTGAAGCCGACGGCGAGCGTTATGATGCCAAAGCGGCTTGCGAAATGATGAAGCAGCAAGCAGAACAATGGGGCATGCAATGCAAAGTGGCGACCAGCAGCGCTATAGTGGCCAGAGCTATGGTCAGCTCCTTGCCTGCACAGCTAACCGTCAATAGCCAAGCGGAGTTTAGTCACGCCGAAGTACAACGCCTTATTCAACATGAGCTCGGCATCCACATGGCCACGACCCTAAATGCTAAGCAACAGCCGCTTAAAGTGCTCAGGCTTGGTCTGCCAGGTGCTACCCATACGCAAGAAGGCTTAGCCATTTTAGCCGAACTTCACGCCGGGTTTATGGCGCACGCGCGACTTAATACTCTCGCCTGTCGAGTTTTGGCCGTCGATTCCATGTTAAGAGAACAAGACTTCTATCTCACCTTTAATTATCTGGTTGATGAAGTAGGTATGGATAAGGACAGTGCATTTGTGACCACTGCGCGTGTCTATCGCGGCGGTGGTTTTACTAAAGATCATCTCTACTTAAGTGGCTTCCTGGAGATGCTTCATTTGTCGAAAACGCGCGATCTCAGCAACCTTTTGGTTGGCAAGACCAGCGTGCAGTATTTGAGCCTTCTAGATGAACTTGTCCATCGAAATTGGCTAATCGCCCCAAAATTCAATGTCACCCCAGTCCAGAATTTTGAACAAAACCCTAGCCTAAACTATTTAATTGATAGCCTACGCCACTAAGTTCCTAACGACTTAAAAATGCCGTCCGAAGACGGCATTTTGATAATCTAGGTAACTGGCGTAAAGTATGAAGCCAACAGATAACTCAGAGCCAATTACCTCTCTATGCCACAGTTCTTGTTTCCCAAGACACTTAAAGGCTTTAGCCTACTTTATATCCTGCTCGCGTCTTTATGTCTGGTGAGTATCAGCTACTTCGACCGAGATCTATCATCACTCATGCACACCCACTCGCTAAATCGCGAATGGTTTAAGCTGTTTAGCTATACCCCCGTATTACTCGAATTGATGGCCGCGTTAGTGATAATCGCCTGCATCGTTAAACAATTTAGGGCTACCTATTTACACTTAGCCATTGCTCTATTAGTAACTCTGATGCTGGCGTTCATCGTGCGACTTACTGCCAAATTTATTTTTGGCCGCACTTGGCCTGAGAGCTGGATAACCTTACCGACTGGCCACAATCCTTCGTGGATCGCCGACGGTATAGAAGCATTCCATCCTTTCGCCCATGGTCTTTCTTATAATTCGTTTCCATCAGGCCATGCGTTATTTACCAGCGCACTGGCACTCACCTTTTGGCGACAATTCCCCAAGCTCTGGCCGTTATGGACAGGACTTATGCTCATCGCGATTGCCGGACAACTGGGGATGAACTATCACTTTCTTGGTGACTTGATCGCTGGAGTAAGCTTTGGATTACTGGTGAGTCACTGCGCTATGCTGCTAACAGCAAAAATCGCATGGCAGCCACAACAAAATAGGTAAATAAATACAACAGATGTGAATCAATTGACACTAATGCTTCTACATGCAGCTATTATAGATACGTACTGTATTTATTAATAAAAACAGCGTAGGTTAACTTAAAGCTGTTATCGGCATAAATCTTTAAATATTACGCACCATTTGGAAGAGACTATGAAAGAAGTCAATTTTCGCTCCATAGACAAGTTATTCATCAAAATGTCCATCAATGATAAGTTCTGGGTCATTTGGGGCTTGTTTTTTATCGCACTCACCAGTGTCGCAGTGTTGCGGTATCAAGATAACATTGCACAAATAGAACAAGAGTCTCTTAGCACTCTTGAGGCTAAACTCTCTGGGGCTGTGCGAGCCTTGGATGTAAGTGGTCAAAGCGACAAATTAGCCATGCTTAACATTCAGCAAGCCAGTGCACCCAAATCATCTCGCAGCGGTGATGCCATTACAGCCGTTGTGCGTAATCAAGCCGGACAAAACCTCAGCATGACAGAAAATGTCGGTAATGCCGAAAAGTCTGCTAAAAGCAGCGCTTTCTCTAGCCTATTGCTAACCTACCTCTGGTTACTGCCATTTAGCGTTTTACTTTATTGGAATGCGACCTTCATCGGCGGCGCACTCTGGGTGCTCTGGACAACCACTGAAAACATAGGAAAGGGCGACCTTACTTCACGCCTGGGCTTTCATCCTGGGCGTGATGAGTTTGGCACAATCGGCTGTGCATTGGATAAGGCAATGGATACATTGACCGAACTAGTGGTAACCGTTAAAGACAACGCTAATACGTTACATGGTACCGCCTCTTCCTTCGCTAATGAGAATAGAGAGAGTGAAGAGCAGATTCAGCAGCAATATCTGTCACTCGACTCAGTAGCAACGGCAATGGAGGAGATGACGGCCTCTGCGGCAGAAGTATCAAGTATCTCCACCAACTCAGTACAGCAAGTGGAGCAAAACTCCGCCTCTATCCGTCAGAGCTATCAACGAGTTCAGCGTGCCATTGAGGATATAGAGCAGCTGTCAGGGTTTATTGAACAAACCTCAGATTCTGTTAGCACCCTAAAAACCAACGCGACCAAAATTAATGAGGTGATCACCACCATTAATGGTATCTCTGAGCAGACCAACCTCTTAGCACTCAATGCGGCAATTGAAGCGGCACGTGCCGGAGAGATGGGGCGTGGCTTTGCCGTCGTGGCAGATGAAGTACGAACCCTTGCCAGCCGCACCCAGGCTGCAACCGTCGAAATTCAGAGCATGATTGAGAACTTGCAATTAGAGACCAACAACATTGACAGCATCACTCAAAATACGGTGAAGCAGGCGCAATCAAGCCAAGCCCTGATCACCGAGATTGGTACCGATGTCAGTTCAATCACCGAGTCATCGCAAAGCGTTATCGACATGAGCTTTCAAATTGCGGCCTCCTCACAAGAGCAGAGTGAAGTGGCCAATGGTATTGCCTCTGAATTGAGTGAGATAAGACAGAAAGCCAATACGATTAAAGATCTCGCCAACCAATCTTCACACGGGGTGAGTCAACTATCTCAAGCCTCAGAAAGCTTAGGTAAAATCTTAGCTAGGTATCAAACCGCTTAAACGCTATGCGACAATGTCACCTTGCCGTTAACCGCAAGGTGGCATTGTCAAATGAGAATTAGCTCCACATCACTAATACCGCCGCAATACCAATTAACACCAAGGCTGCGACATCCTTAATTTTTACCTTCTTTTGTAAAAATAACGTAGAAATTAAAATGGTAAAAAACACTTCAACCTGACCCAATGTTTTCACATAAGGCACGGCCTGCAATGACATTGCGCTGAACCAGCCAATTGACCCCATACAGCTAGAAAGACTGATAAGTAGTGTCAACCTAGGCCGTTGCCAAAGCGCCAATAGCGTCGCTCTATCTTTAATAGCAAGAAACAGCAATAAACTGAGGGTTTGTATACCAATTACCCACAACAGCACCCAAGCAGCCCGATGTGGAAATGGTATATCTAGACATAAACTTGCCTCCCTCACCCACAAAGAGGTCAATGCAAATGCACTGCCACAGGCTAAACCAATTAGCAGCGTCGCGAGAGAAAGGTGTTTAATGCCTTCGCGAGTACTCATCATAAATATGGCGGTTGCACCGACAATCACCCCAATCCAGCCCAAGACACTGAGATCGGTACCAAAAAACAACACGCCAAAAATGGCGGCTACAATCGCCTCACTCTTAGCAAGCCCCGCTCCAATGGCAAAGTCACGCATCTTAAACAGTTGCACCATTAATGCGGTGGCGAGGATCTGCATCGCAGACGCACCGATAACATAAGCCCAGAACGGTGCAGTAAACAACTCAAAAGTGATCGGTGTGGTTATCGGTTGCCAAAGAGACAAGCCATAGAGATAGAGTGCTGCAAACGGTCCAGCCCAAATAAAGCGCGCCAAAGTCACACCCGCCACCTTAACATCAGCACTTAACTGGCTTTGAAACGCATTACGCCATGCCTGCATAAAGGCCGCAAGCAGTGTGAAAAATACCCACATATCAACTTATCCCAATCTTGTTAGCCATCGATGATACGTGCAACGATAGAGGACTTCGAGCAGAAACTGATAAGCTGAGCATTCTTCAATTGCCCAAGCTTATAGCCAAAAAAATAGAGCCTCCAAAGGAGACTCTATTTTAATTACTAGTATGTGTAGCTCGCGCCTAGCCCTAACGGGATCCCCAGCGACCAGTAGAGCAATAACCACGCACTCCAAATCGAAATCAAGGCTAAGCTAAATGGCAACATCATCGAAATAAGTGTGCCGATGCCAATCCCTTTCACATACCGCTGACAGTAAACCACAACTAATGGGAAATAGGGCATCAACGGGGTAATGATGTTAGAGCTTGAATCACCCACTCGATAAGCTGCCTGAGATAGATCTGGACTAATATTGAGCTGCATTAACATCGGCACTAATACCGGACCTATCAAGGCCCATTTTGCCGATGATGAACCGACAAATAGGTTCACAAACCCCACCAGCAGAATCATGCCGACAATGGTAATTTCGGCAGAGAGGTTCATCGCCTTCAGCGCACCGGCTCCTTCAACCGCAATCAAGGCACCTAGATTAGAGGCTGAAAACGCAGCAACAAACTGGGCACAGAAAAACGCCATCACAATATAGTGTGCCATGCCGCTCATCGATTTTGACATGGCTTGCACGACATCAGATGAGTTAGTAAATGTCTTTGTTAAGTAGCCGTAGACCAAACCTGGCAACATAAAGAAGATGAAAATCAATGGCACTATCGATTTCATCAATGGGGCACTAAAACTGGTCAGCGAGCCATTGGCATCACGCAAGGTAGAACTCTCTGAGATAGTCAGTGAAAAGAAACCAAGAATAGCAACCAGCATCACTAAACTGGCAATGCGAAACGCCTTCATCTCAGCGACGGTAGTTTGCTCCATCACAGGAATATCGACCGCTTCACGGTTAACCTTATGGGTACGATTTAAGCGCGGCTCAAGCACTTTATCTGTGAGGTACCAAATAAGCAGCGTAATAGGAATACATGACGAGGCAGCAAAAAACCAATTATTGAGAGGATTAACTTGAATAGTTGGATCAACTATTTGCGCTGCCGATTGGGTAAAACTTTGCAGTAAGGGATCAATACCTGATGGAATAAAGTTAGCGCAAAAGCCACCCGATACGCCGGCAAATGCCGCAGCGATACCGGCAAGTGGATGACGACCGACCGTAAAGAAAATGACTCCAGCAAGAGGAATAACTACCACATAACCAGCATCGGTTGCGGTATGAGAGATAATCCCAACCAATACAACCGCAGGCGTCAGCAGTTTTGCGGGGGTAACCTTGAGCATCTGTTTTAATGCTGTATTGATGTACCCCGAGTGTTCTGCAACCCCGACACCCAACATTGCCACTAAAACCACGCCCAGGGGCGCAAATGCGGTAAAGGTCGACACCATGGTGGTTAGGAAGTGAGTCAGCGCTTCGGCACTCAGTAAGTTAGTCACCTCAATAGGCGCGTCAGTTCTTGGGTCTATTGCATCAAAGCTCATTCCAGAGAGTAATGCTGATAGCCCCCACACGGAAAACAGCAAGATTAGAAACAGCATAGCCGGATCAGGCAGTTTATTGCCCACCCGTTCAATCCCATCCAGTGCACGGCCCAGCAGCCCCGGCGCCTGAGTTTCATTCGACATCATCTCATCCCTCTTATTTTTTATTGCCGAGCATCTTCTACCTCAGCGTTTTTTAATATAGCAGCAGGATACATAGGCAGACTGTAACCAACCTTAAAAATGCTCATATACCAGATAAAACAAAGCCCCGCGAATGCGAGGCTCTATGGATTGATGTTAAGTCATTACTTACTGGTATCGATAGGATCAAATGACTTAACTAAATCATCGATTGCCTTCATTTGTACCAAGTAGTTCTCAAGCTGATGCAGTGGTAATGCACATGGGCCATCGCATTTAGCATTATCAGGGTCTGGATGTGCTTCAATGAATAAGCCAGCCAAGCCTAACGCCATACCACTGCGGGCCAATTCGGTTGCTTGAGCACGGCGTCCACCAGCACTGTCGGCGCGTCCACCTGGACGTTGCAATGCATGGGTCGCATCAAAGATAACTGGGTAGCCAGACTGTTTCATCTCATCCATGCCCAGCATGTCGACAACAAGATTATTGTAACCAAAGCTTGAACCACGCTCACATAAGATGATCTCATCATTACCGGCTTCGTTAAACTTGGTAATAATATGGCGCATCTCATGCGGTGCTAGAAACTGCGGCTTCTTCACATTGATGATAGCGCCAGTTTTTGCCATCGCGACCACTAGGTCGGTTTGACGCGCAAGGAAAGCGGGGAGCTGAATAATATCAACAACCTCTGCAACCGGAGCACACTGATAGGTTTCATGCACGTCGGTAATGAGTGGCAGATTGAAGGTTGACTTTATCTCTTCAAAAATCTTTAACCCCTCTTCCATGCCAGGGCCACGGTAAGAGTTGACCGATGAGCGATTAGCCTTATCAAATGACGCCTTAAATACATAAGGAATACCTAACTTCTGCGTCACTTCAGCATAAGTTTCAGCAATCTTCATGGCAAGATCACGCGACTCGAGCACGTTCATACCGCCAAAAAGAACAAACGGCTTATCATTGGCGATCTCAATGGCGCCTAGTGTAATAGTTTTATTACTCATCAGTAATTTCTCTCTCAAAGAGCCGAGGCAAAACCTCGGCATTAATCAAACTCTTTACTCAGATTTTAAGAAGCGACAACTTGTAAAACCTGACCACATAACCATGCCATATAAGTGCCTACAGCATAGCCCAGTACCGCTAAGAGTACACCTACGGGCGCTAATGCGGGGTGAAAAGCCGCTGCAACCACTGGTGCAGATGCCGCGCCACCAACGTTTGCTTGGCTGCCAACCGCCATATAAAACAGCGGTGCACGAATCAGCTTAGCCACCAGTAGCATAAAGCCAGCATGAACCAGCATCCAAATAATACCAATAGCGAAATACCACAAGTTAGCAGGGTCAAAGAGTTTAAATACATCCATATGCAGACCAATGGTCGCAACTAAGATATAGAGAAACGCCGACGCCACTTTGGACGCACCAGCGGCTTCTAAATGACGCACAGGGCTAAAGGACATCGCCAAGCCTATCGTGGTCACGGTAACAATCAACCAGAAAAACTTAGAAGTCAGACTGTAATCACGGGTCCAAGGATAATTGGCCTCAAAGAACGGACCTAAGAAATCGGCAATCATGTGTGCAAGACCCGTGATGCCAAAACCAACCGCGACGATCATCATTAAATCACGCAAACTCGGAATACGTGCGTTTTCTGCGTGATACTTTTCAACCTTCTCTTTTAAGCGTTCAATCGCGGAAGTATCAGCCCCGGTTTTCGCATCAATCTGTTTCGCTTTTGAGGCCATAAACAGCAATACTGCCATCCAGATATTAGCCACAATCACATCCACGGTGACCATTATTGAGAAGATGTCACCACCTACTTCATAAATCTCTTTCATCGCCGCTTGGTTAGCGCCGCCGCCAATCCAACTACCGGCTAGGGTTGTCATACCACGCCAAATCGCTTCAGGGCCAGTAACACCTAAAACATCGGGATTAATAGCCGAGATAATGAGTAACGCAATAGGGCCACCAATGACGATCCCCACGGTACCGGTTAAAAACATGACAATCGCTTTCGGCCCAAGGCTCATGATCGCCTTAAGGTCGACACTTAAAATTAGCAGCACTAAGCAGGCAGGTAATAAGTAGCGTGACGCCACAAAATAGAGTTTTGAGGTATCACCATCAAGAATGTTAAAGGAGTTAAGTAAGGATGGTAGGAAGTAACAGAGCAATAGCGCCGGAATAAAACGATAAAACTTAACCCAAAATGGATGGCTGCTGCTATTGGTGTAAAAAACAAACCCTAAGATCACCGCTAGCAGGCCTAAGCCAGTGGCATCATTGGTGACTAATGCGGTACCGCTCATATTAACTCCCTTTGATATCATTCAATTTATTATTTTTAGTTATGATGTGTTGTGTCAACGTCTAGCAAACAAAGAAATAGAGGCTGTAACCATCCGTCATTCAGCCTCTAAAACACTAGTGATAGATCTCAACCTCATCGTTGAGCTCTTTTAATTGCAGCTTAACCAGTTCGGTGACAGGATCATGGGGACTATTATCAACAAAATGCTGTAAGTCAGCTGCTGCGACATTGATACAGCCTAACTGCTGAGCTATAAACGCCCGTTCACGATTCAAATTAAGATCATCACTATGCCACTGCAACAACAGATTACAGCACTCCATAGCGCTCTCAAACTGATGGGACAAAATAGCCCCAGCTTTTAATTCATGAATCATCCGTGACAATACGCGTTTGAGACTAGCAGGCTTTAAGTAACGAGGCTTAAATGGTGCGCCATTACCTAACTCACCACGCACTAACACATGCAGTTGATGCTTAGTGATATCTTTCCCCGTCAACGGATCAATATAGCGCACCTGCTTGTCGATTCGGCTACACAACACTGTGTTCCCCGGCAACAACAAAGGTTCTAAGACTAAATCGAGTTGTTTAGCCAGCAACATTAATACCGCTGATAACGTGGTGCTGTTTCCCTGGCGTGTCGTGATACAACTGGCCAAATCTGCGGCTTCTACACTGAAATATGAGTCTCTGGCGCAAAAGCCCAAATCCTGATAAAACCAATGTAGCAGCGCATTCAATCTATCGTTGCGATCGACAACATAATGGCTAAGTACTGCGCCTGCTAATTCAAGCCAAGCCCATTTAGCGCTGTCTTTCTTCGAAAAACCTAAATGTTCGGTAATGTCAAACGCACTCTCGGGCAGTGAGAGCTCATCATTAAGGATCATTGCTCTGATTAACCCATTAATACTGCTTGCTTAAACATTGCAATCTTGGCCGCATAAACGATCCAAGCAATAGCACCAAGCGCTGCAAACACTTTGAAAAGGGTATTTCGATTGGCTTTAAGTGCGATAGTCGCTAAGAATATGTACGCCACAACAGCACCGATTTTTTCGGTAAGCCATGCATCTTGAAACGGATACTGTTTGATGATGAAACATAAAGTCAAACCTGATAGCAGCAGCAAAGTATCGATGACATGAGGCGCTATTTTTACGAACTTCTTATCCATAATCGGCGACTGTCTGATGTGCAGTACAAAACGTACAATAAAAAACAACACACTGAGGGCAATAAACGTAAGGTGAATATGCTTAATAGCTGGGTATAAACTGTCCATTATAAGTTCTTTCGTTGCTCGCAAAGGCGCTAGTGTACCTGATCCAATGCACCATAACCAATATCATCAAACGAATATCCGCGATAAACTGTACCCAAACATCTAAAGCCACAGTCCGATGAAGAGCCAAACTATGCCGCTAACTTTTGCACACGACAATTCAGACACATTCGCCGACGCCATAAAACAAAAAATTGCCGAGTTTAATTGGCAACATTGGGAGGTCAGTGAGCGCTTACCTCTAGGCCTGAAGTTAGAGAATGAACAAGGTGTATTGCTTGCAGGCCTGTCCGCACGTACCTTCGGCAATTGGTTAATGATTGATAATCTTTGGGTAAGTGATGCACTACGCGGTCAGCGGGTCGGTAGTCAGTTGCTCGACGAGGCTGAGAAAACAGCCAAAGAGCGCGGTTGTATTTACGCCGTTTTAGATACCCTCAACTTTCAGGCTAAGCCCTTCTATGAAGCCCGCGGCTATCAACTACAATGGACCCAAGAGCAGTACCCTAAAACGGGCTGCAAGTATTTTATGACAAAGACATTATCAAGTGTTCAAACTAACATTTAACCATTACAGTTCTAGAGTAGATAAGCTAACTCCCCAATGTACGTTTAAACTAAAAGATGCTGATTAAGGCGAAATTGGATGACCGCCCATAAGCATAAATAATAGGGAGACTCAACAATCAATTTCACCATTGGTAAGCTATCGGGTAAACGCTTAGCTGTGACATAGGTTTTTGCTAATGGGGTTAAAGTAACATAGATTAAATAACATTAAGCTATTAACACTATTATCAATTTACCTCGAATTTTGATTATCCAGCTATTTCGCTAATTTGATGCCATCAGGCTTGTTTTGGATAGCAACAAACTTCTTTACCCTTTAGCATAACCAATTGTGCCTTATGAGGAGATGGACCGTGGATCAAACAACTAAAAAAGTAAAAAGTATGTATGAAAGATATCCCTATCCATCTGGGAATCCGTCCATAAGAGCAGGTTTTGATGCAAGATTACTTTTAAGTTATGTGGCAAAGAAAAAAGATACCGATACACCACTACATGTTTTAGACGCTGGGTGCGGACGTGGCCCAGGAGTTCTTGGCGCAGCTTCTCTTCAACCAAATGTAAACTTCACGGCTATAGATATTAATAGTGTTGGTTTAGCGCAAGCAAAAGCCAATGCGGAAGCTCGAGGGCTCACCAATGTGAATTTTGTACAGGCAGACCTGATGACACTGGAGGGAGTTGACGTTCCTCCAGGTGGGTTTGATGTTATCTATTCGTCCGGCGTATTACACCATTTGGCAACCCCTCAAATCGGCCTTAATAACCTAGCCAATATTCTTGCGCCACACGGAGTTATCTCTTTAATGCTCTATGGTAGTTTCGGTCGACAAGCTCTATACCGACTAATTGAAGGAATCGATATAGTCTCCTCTAATAAAGACGAAATTGAAGATAGATTACCACTTGCGAGAGTATTGACAGAGGAGGCTGATAACACAATTTTTAAAGGCAACTATTGGCAAGGTACCTATAGAAACCCCGATGTTGAGTTTGTCGATACTTGCCTAAATGTCAACGAAGTGAGCTACGATGTCGCTTCTCTATGGAAGTTCATTGATAGTGCGAAAATGAAGTTTGTTCGTTGGATCGATCCTGATGTCTGGTCAGTAGATAGACGTTTTAACAACCCTATGCTATTAGCAAGACTTAGGGAATTGAGCGAGTTTGAACAATATCAAGTAATTGAAAGATTATTCGAAATCCCAAAGTTAGAGCTTATTATATGTAAAGCTGATAATACTGCTGCTGAGAAGGTGGATATAGCTGAGTTAGAGTCCAGTCAATTTGCGGTAAACCCTGAAGCTTCATTTTCAGTGGAAAAGCGGAACTTAAACCAGTCTCAAAGAATTGAGAGCTTGAGCTATAAGATTAGGCATAGCAAAAGTCAGTCGGTAACCGATCCTCTACTAGCACAAATAATATTGCTTCTTGCTGAACAGACAACATGTTTCACGGGTAGCGAGATAATCAGTGTGTTGAGTCAGAATGGCGCAGATAAAAACTCAGCCATCGAGTTAATATACGAGTTGCTTGAGAAAGAGATTATTTTCATCCCCTAACGATATTCTGAAGGTAGAAGACACACTTCTACCTTCAGGTATAAACGACTGGCATACTTTCAGTTGTTGAAAGCTTATCAATTTATCTAATACAACCAAGCTAAATGGTGTATTAATGTGCCACTATCTCGGCCAGCGGCCTAAAGTGCAACGGTCATTGCTGCCAAAGTCTCTCACTGTTGCCACAGCCTCATACCCAAGCTCAATCATCTTGGCGCGCACTGTAAGCGCCTGGCCAAAGCCATGCTCCAGCACCAAATAACCGCCTGGCGCCAAATAGTCTCGCGCGCAATCGGCAATATGAAACAGGTCGGCATATCCATGCTCACCCGCGGTTAATGCACTCTGCGGCTCAAACCTCACATCACCTTGAGAGAGATGTTCATCCTCTTCATCGATATAAGGTGGATTTGAGACGATTAGGTTGAAATCATACTGAGTGATTGCATCAAACCAATCGCTTTGCAAAATATTTACCTGAGGCAGTTTTAAGTTGTCTCGATTAGCTTTTGCCAATGCGACCGCTTCAACGACCTTGTCCACGGCAGTCATTTGCCAGCTGTTACGCTCAAATGCCAATGACAGGGCAATCGCCCCAGTACCTGTGCCTAAATCGAGCACCTTAGCGTTATCAGCCAAGGGCAGATTGAGGGCGGTTTCAACCAAAATCTCGGTATCAGGACGTGGAATAAGCGTGGTAGCGTTTACCATAAATGGCAATGACCAAAACTCGCGCTCACCAACGATATGCGCAATGGGCGTGCCGATAAGCCGTCTGCTGACCATCTTTTTAAAGGCCGTCACCTGCTCGGAGGTCAAGCGTTCATCCGGCCAGGTATAGAGATAGCTACGTTGCTTATGAATGATATGCAGCAGCATGACTTCAGCGTCAAGCTTTGCACTGTCTGAGATCTCAACGAGTTGAGATGAAGCCCAATCTAGGGCTTCAGATAGTGTCTGAAACAAAGAATATCCTTAAAAGCCTTGTTAGTTGACGAAGATTAATCTTCGCCTAACGCTGCTAACATGTCGGCTTGGTTTTCCTGCATAAGCGGCTCAATAATCGCGTTCAAATCGCCTTCCATCACCTCATTCAGACGGTAAAGGGTCAAATTTATGCGATGCTCACTCACGCGACCTTGTGGGTAATTATAGGTGCGAACACGCTCAGAACGATCACCACTGGCCACCAAACTACGGCGAGTCGTCTCCTCTTCGCTACGGCGCTTCTCATCTTCAACAGCTTGAATACGCGCGGCAAGCACACTCATTGCTTGGGCACGGTTCTTGTGTTGTGAACGTTGATCTTGGCACTCAACAATGATGCCCGACGGAATATGGGTAATACGAATCGCAGAATCGGTTTTGTTAACGTGCTGTCCACCCGCACCTGAAGCGCGGAAGGTATCAACCTTTAAATCAGCAGGGTTAATTGAAATGGCTTCAGCTTCTGGAACTTCAGGCATAACGACGACAGTACAAGCTGAGGTATGCACACGCCCCTGAGATTCAGTTTCTGGTACACGCTGAACACGGTGTCCACCCGACTCAAACTTGAGCTTACCGAAGACACCTTCACCAGAGACTTTAACGATAATCTCTTTAAAGCCACCATGCTCACCTTCATTGAGAGTCATGACTTCGATTTGCCAACGATTGGCTTCACAATAGCGGCTGTACATACGGTATAGATCACCAGCAAAAATAGCAGCTTCGTCGCCACCAGCTCCTGCTCGGATCTCAACGAAAGCGTTATTATCATCTTTAGGATCTTTAGGAAGCAGCAGAATTTGCAGCTCAGCTTCGAGGGTTTCTAAAGTGGCTTTAGCCTCTTTTATCTCCTCTTGCGCCATCTCTTTGAGATCAGCATCATCTTCGCTTAACATCTCTTTAGCTGATTCAATATCTTCTTCAGCTTGCTGATAGGCTTTGAACGTTCTTACCACATCTTCAAGTTGAGAGTACTCTTTGGACAGAGCGCGAAAACGCTCCTGATCGGCAATGATGCTCGGATCGCTCAGCAGCGCCAACACTTCTTCATTACGCTCAAGCAAGCCTTCGAGCTTGCGAATAACACTGTCCTTCATTCCAACGCTAACCTTAGTCTTTATCTAATCCAAGTGCTGTGCGCAATTGTCCTATGCTGTTTAAGTCGCCTCGGCGGCTTGCAGCAGTCAGAGCCTGAGTTGGGGCATGGATCAATTTATTGGTTAGCTTATTGGCCAATTCCAGTATTAGCTGTTCGCTATCACCGCCTTGGGCTAACTTATTGATTGCTCGCTCAACCAGTTCATCTTTTACCGCCATACTTTGGGTGCGGTACTCACGGATGCTGTCGACCGACTCTAACGATCGGATCCACTCCATGAAAAGATGAGATTCCTCTTCAACAATTATCTCAGCTTGCTCGGCAGCCTCTCTTCGAGAGGCCATATTCTGTTCAATGATACTTTGCAGGTCGTCAACCGTATACAGGAAGGCATCATCAAGATCCCCCACTTCAGCTTCAATATCTCTAGGAACTGCTATATCAACCAATAACATAGGCTGATGACGACGCTGCTTCAGCGCTTTTTCTACCATGCCTTTACCAAGGATCGGTAACGGGCTGGCGGTAGAGGATATCACGATATCGGCTTTAGGGAGATACTCTGGTATCTGTTCGAGTGTAATTGCTGTCGCACCGAACTCTTCACACATGGCTTCGGCACGTGAAACCGTACGGTTGGCAACAGTCATTGTCTCAACGCCATTGTCTTTTAAATGGCGCGCAACAAGTTCTATGGTTTCACCAGCACCAATTAGCAGTACTTTTGTGGCGCTCAGTGCAGAGAAGATATGTTTAGCCATACTGACGGCCGCAAACGCAACGGATACTGCTGCAGCGCCAATCTCAGTTTCAGTGCGGACTTTTTTGGCAACAGAAAAGGTATTTTGAAATAAACGGTCCATAGTGACCGCTACCGTTCCAGCTTCTTTAGCCTTCACAAAGGACTGCTTCACTTGGCCAAGAATCTGAGGTTCACCCAAAATGAGTGAATCAAGGCCTGCTGACACTCGCATCAGGTGCTGCACAACTTCTTGCCCCTGATATTTATACAAGCAGGGCAATACATCTTCATGAGCGAGTTGGTGATACTCTTCTAGCCATGCGATCACCGCCTCTTCTTCACCCGTATTGCAGTAAAGTTCGGTACGATTACAGGTAGAGACGATCACCGCTTCACCAGTCTTAGTGTGGCTGGCTAAGCTTTTCATCGCATCATGAATTCTATCAGGCGCAAACGCTACTTTTTCGCGTAGGTCTACCGTGGCTGTTTTATGATTAATACCGATTGCTACAAGGCTCATCTGACTCTTTCTGGTCTCTAGGCATCTCACTTATTGGGTGCCATTCTACTGAATTGAACCAACTAAAAACAGAATACGCTTAACAAAACCGAATAATAATCTCGGTTGTTACACGCTTTCGTGATTAATGATGGCCTTAAAACTGACTAAAATCGCAATGAATGAAAATTAGTCATTGCTAACGCTAGCCTAGGCTAGCAGGAAATTTGGCAATTAGCATTGGTATTTGGAGACAGCCCTCGTATGATATGGGCTAGTTAATCAGGCTATAGATGAATAATTTGAACTACTTCACAAAAATGGCTGTCCCCCTAGTAGGATTCACCCTCCTAACACTCACAGGTTGCGCTAATCGTGTGCCAATCAATCTGAGCGCCACCGACGTGACCCATGTTAACCAAGCCTCAGCTTGGGAGATGCAAGGTAAACTCGCCGTTCGCACCAGCGATGACAAATTTAGTACCAATCTATATTGGCTGCATACCCAGGCAAGTAATGAGCTGCGGTTAACCACTATGCTTGGCACCACAGTAATGTCCTTGACCAGTGATAGCACAGGGTCAACATTAGAATTGGACGGAAAAACCTACCACGACGCAGATGCTGAACGCCTATTAAAGCGATTAACCGGTTGGTCAATTCCAGTCGCAACCCTCCCTTTATGGATCACGGGACAGATATCGCCTAGCGATGAACTGCTTAGCCAAGATGAACAATTACGGCCAATCAGTGCTCGTAGCACCAACTCCCCCTCACCTTGGCAAGTCACCTTTAATAGCTGGCAAGTACAAAGTGGTGCACAGCTTCCTAGATTATTACAACTCTCACGTGACGATGTTCGACTAAAAATACAAATTAACCAATGGCAAGCATTGGCTCCCACACCAAACAATGCTGGATAAATTATGAAAGACAATCGCTCCAACCATTGGCCGGCACCGGCAAAACTTAACCTATTTCTGCATATCAATGGTCGCCGAGCCGATGGCTATCATGAGTTGCAGACACTATTTCAATTCATTGACCATTGCGATTATCTCGACTTTGCCGTTAACGATACAGGAACGCTCACCTTGCACTCATCAATGAATGATGTTGTCGCACATAGCGATAACTTAATTCTGAAAGCTGCAAAATCGCTACAAGAGGTCACTCAAACGACACTTGGCGCTGAGATTTGGCTAGATAAACGCTTACCGATGGGAGGTGGAATAGGTGGCGGCTCATCGGATGCAGCCACGACACTGGTAGCGTTAAATCACTTATGGCAAACCGGATTATCAAGCCAAAAACTAGCTGATATTGGTCTCTCTCTAGGCGCTGATGTCCCTGTATTTATTAATGGTTTAGCCGCTTTTGCAGAAGGTGTTGGCGAGCACCTTCAAGCAGTAGATGTCGCTGAGCCTTGGTACTTGGTTATCACGCCAAACGTACATGTTTCTACAGCATTAATCTTCCAAGACCCAGCATTACCCCGCGATACACCCAAGCTTAACCTAGCCGATTTAATGAGCAACCCCTGGCGAAATGATTGCCAACAACTGGTCAGCAATCTTTACCCCCAAGTTGCCAAAGCATTAGCGTGGCTGATAGAATATGCGCCGTCCAGAATGACCGGAACGGGAGCATGTGTTTTCGGGGTTTTCGATACTCGCCAGCAGGCAGAAGATGCTTTTGCTAAAATGCCAGTGGATTTGAGCGGTTTTATCGCCAAAGGGACAAATAAATCACCATTAGTGCTGCGATTAGCGCAATACTAAAAATCATGCGGGATAAGGCTATTTATCCCGATCATTATCATAAAGCATACGCCTGAGGTTCATACAGTGCCTGACATTAAACTATTTGCCGGTAACGCAACACCCAGTCTCGCAAAGAAGATAGCGGATCGTCTATTTTGTAAACTTGGAGACGCTGAGGTTGGCGTTTTCAGCGACGGTGAAATCAGTGTTCAGATTAACGAAAATGTACGTGGGGCGGATGTATTCATCATTCAATCTACTTGTGCGCCGACTAACGATAACTTGATGGAACTTATCGTTATGGTTGATGCGCTACGTCGTGCATCTGCCGGCCGTATTACCGCGGTAATTCCTTACTTTGGTTATGCTCGTCAAGATCGCCGTGTACGCAGTGCGCGTGTACCGATCACCGCTAAAGTTGTTGCTGATTTTCTATCAAGCGTAGGTGTAGACCGCGTCTTGACTTGTGATCTTCACGCAGAGCAGATTCAAGGCTTCTTCGATGTCCCTGTAGATAACGTATTTGGTAGCCCAGTACTGTTAGAAGATATGTTAGCGAAGAACCTAGATAACCCAGTTGTCGTATCACCAGACATTGGTGGCGTTGTGCGTGCTCGCGCGGTCGCTAAACTGCTCGACGACTCAGATCTCGCGATTATCGATAAACGTCGCCCGCAAGCGAACGTTGCACAAGTAATGCATATTATTGGTGATGTTCAAGGTCGTGACTGCATCATCGTTGATGATATGATCGATACTGGTGGCACGCTTTGTAAAGCTGCTGAAGCTTTGAAAGAACACGGTGCAAACCGCGTCTTCGCTTATGCCACTCACCCAGTATTCTCTGGCAATGCAGCTAAAAACATTGCAGAGTCAGTGATCGATGAAGTTATTGTTACCGATACCATTCCACTAAGTGCTGAAATTGCAGCACTCGATAAAGTCACCCAGTTGACAATGTCTACGGTTATGGCTGAAGCCATTCGTCGCGTCAGCAACGAAGAGTCAATTTCAGCAATGTTTAAGCACTAATCTTTATTCTATTAGCTTTAATGCTGAAATAAAAAACGCACTCCATTGAGTGCGTTTTTTTATGCGCTTAGCTTGGTGAGTTTATGAATAGTTGCGCCATATAGCATCATCGCGCAACAGTAGCATTAACACCTATCAGCTTTAAGGTTTGGGTACCAAGCGATCGTTTAGCACGTCTGAGGCCCTTTATGGCCCCTCGGCACTAGCCCCTCTAGCTTAACTCTATCTCCTCTCTCTATCTGCTATTTCCATATAGTTACCCATTAAGGCATTCATAACATCAGGCCTCCAAGGCGGAGAAAATGGCTTAAGTTTATAGGGAGCATGCAAGACCTTGTTGTTTGCAACGCCTGGGGAACAGCCGCTTCTGCGTTTAAGCTCGTTAACACTGCATCGGGTACAGAAAACTCGCCTTTTAGACATGTTTTAGGCTGCCTACTCCTGCGTTGACTAGCCTCGTAAGCGATTAGCCTCGTAAGCGATTAGCCTCGTAAGGGATTAGCCACTCTACCCTCTATTCGCCTTGCACTCGTTGCAAAAAGACACGCTGAGTCGATCACATACTTATACTGATTGGTATTAATTTGGTAATAGTCGCGAACTCATCAATATGAGTCCCTTGTTGCGCTGACCCCATGGCAATACGTTACGAGCAAAAGCAGCAAGATAGATCTTGTTTAAAGTATCACTGAATAGAGGTGGCAAAATGATTGGCTCCTCATCAGTTTTTGTTAAATTGCAGGCACAAAAAAGCCCATCAAAGATGGGCTTTTTTGTTTTTAATAATGGTACGGGAAGAGAGACTTGAACTCTCACACCTTACGGCACCAGAACCTAAATCTGGCGTGTCTACCAATTCCACCACTCCCGCACTGCATCTAGTTTTACATCTCGATTAAGATGGTAGCCATAATCGGGACAGAGTCCTTACCGCTACATCTTCCTTTTTACATCATGAAGAAGATGGTAGCAATGGCGGGACTTGAACCTGCGACCCCAGCATTATGAGTGCTGTGCTCTAACCAGCTGAGCTACATTGCCACATTTATCTTAAAGATAAATGGCTGGGGTACCAGGATTCGAACCTGGGAATGCCGAGATCAAAACCCGGTGCCTTACCGCTTGGCGATACCCCAAAACTTTTGAAGCAATAGAAAATGGCTGGGGTACCAGGATTCGAACCTGGGAATGCCGAGATCAAAACCCGGTGCCTTACCGCTTGGCGATACCCCAATCAATCTTGCTTCATGTTAAAGACTATACAATCTCTAACTAAAAATAAATGGTACGGGAAGAGAGACTTGAACTCTCACACCTTACGGCACCAGAACCTAAATCTGGCGTGTCTACCAATTCCACCACTCCCGCACTGCATCTAGTTTTACATCTTGATTAAGATGTTGCCAACCCTATTTCTGATAATTTAAATAAATTAAATTTATCAACTAGTCGGCTAATCTCTAGTTTTACATCTTAGAGAAGATGGTAGCAATGGCGGGACTTGAACCTGCGACCCCAGCATTATGAGTGCTGTGCTCTAACCAGCTGAGCTACATTGCCATCTTTTCTTACATGTCCCTCTTGCTGAGGAACGGGGCGTATTATGCTTATTCAGCGTAGGCAGGTCAACAGCTTTTTTTCGCAATATTAAACTATCTAGGTTGTTCGCCTATAAACTCGCCAAAGTGAGCAGCAGTTATCCAAAAAATGCCATGAAACCGCGTTTTTCAGCGATTCCGCTTATTCATTAAATACAAAAAAGGCCCAATAAGATGATTGGACCTGTTATCTCGCTGCACAATTTTCTCGCTTAATGCGAGAAAAAATCAGACGTTAAATAAGAAATGCATCACGTCGCCATCTTTCACCACGTAGGTTTTACCCTCAACGCGCAGCTTACCCGCTTCTTTTGCACCGGCTTCGCCTTTATAGGCAATGAAATCATCATAAGACATCACTTGCGCGCGAATGAAACCCCGCTCAAAGTCAGTATGAATAACACCAGCAGCCTGCGGTGCACTCGCACCAACACGTACTGTCCATGCACGAACCTCTTTAACACCTGCTGTAAAATAAGTGTGTAGATCAAGTAGCTCGTAACCAGCGCGGATCACGCGATCAAGACCGGGCTCTTCTAGTCCTAAATCAGCCATAAACTCTTGGCGATCTTCGGCATCCATTTCAGCCAATTCAGATTCGATAGCCGCACATACCGCAACAACTACAGCGTTCTCTTTTGCTGCAATGTCACGAACCGTGTCGAGATGTGGGTTGTTTTCAAAACCATCTTCAGACACGTTAGCAATATACATAGTCGGTTTAAGCGTAAGGAAGTTAAGGTAAGCAACCGCAGCTAACTCCTCTTTACTTAAATCCATCGAGCGCAGCATATGGCCTTCATCCAACACTGGGCGCATTTTTTCAAGGACGCTCACTTCAAACTTAGCTTCTTGATCGCCGCCTTTTGCACGCTTCTGTTGGCGGGTAATCGCGCGCTCACATGAGTCGAGATCAGCAAGCGCTAGCTCAGTGTTGATCACTTCAATATCACTGGCTGGTGATACTTTGTTAGCAACGTGCACTATGTTGTCATCTTCGAAACAACGAACAACGTGACCGATTGCATCAGTTTCGCGAATATTAGCCAGGAACTTATTACCTAAACCTTCACCTTTCGATGCGCCAGCCACAAGACCCGCAATATCAACAAACTCCATGGTTGTTGGTAAGACGCGTTCCGGATTAACGATTGCAGCCAATGCTTCTAGACGAAGGTCCGGCACAGGCACAACACCAGTATTCGGTTCAATCGTACAAAACGGGAAGTTTGACGCTTCGATACCCGCCTTGGTCAACGCATTGAACAATGTCGATTTACCTACGTTAGGAAGACCAACGATGCCACATTTAAAACCCATATCTTTACCTTTATCCAATTAATATTATCGGTTGTCCCAATAATTAAACATTTAGCTTGTTATCGCTTAGCCAGCCTTGTAAGAATGCAACCTGTGCATCGCCTTACTCATATCTTCTTTAAACAACACTTCTGTAGCGCGAACCGCTTCATCGATAACCTCTTCGATCAAACGCTGCTCTGCTTGTGGTGCTTTACCTAATACATAGTTACTCACGAGACTCTTGTCTCCTGGGTGACCGATACCGATTCTTAATCGGTAGAAACCTTTATCATTAGCAAGCTTAGCGATGATATCTTTAAGGCCATTATGACCACCATGACCACCACCTAATTTAAACTTAGCAACACCTGGGGGCATATCAAGCTCATCATGCGCCACAAGGATCTCCTCAGGTTCAATACGAAAAAAATTCGCCAATGCACCCACTGATTTCCCGCTCAAATTCATGAAAGTCGTTGGGATAAGTAATCTAACATCCTTACCATAAAGTGTTGCTCTAGCAGTCAATCCATAATATTTGCTATCTGGCACAAGGCTAACACCACACACTCTTGCTAACTCATTGACATACCAAGCGCCTGCGTTGTGCCGAGTTTGCTCATATTTATCACCGGGATTAGCAAGCCCAACAATCAGTTTTATATTGCCCATAGAATCTTTGCCTATCTCGCAAGCGCGTAAATAAAAACGCGGCATTTTAGCACTCAATCGGGCCAGCAACAAATTTGTTATCTCATAGAGGGGATTTCGCAAATAGAAAGATGTTCGCACTAAGCTGGAGGCTAATAAAACAATAAAGCCACTTAATCATATCGTCATTTAAGTGGCTTCAAAAAACGGGTTACCCTAAACTCATAACCCCATGGCGTACTTTAGTACTTTATGCTTAATTGGCGTATCTAAGTTCGCCATCTTCAAGGCACCATTGCGTAGTAATTTTAATGGCAATAGATTGTTGCTAAAGCTTGCGTAAAACAGATCCATTGTTGTCATCATCAATTGATTGTCGATGTAACGCTTTGATTGATAGTCGGCTAACACCTCTGTTGTCCACCAGCATCGATTATTGGCAATAGCGGTTGCAAAGGTATCTATCAGCGCATTGACATCTTTAAACCCAAGGTTAACACCTTGCCCCGCTAGCGGGTTAATCGTGTGCGCCGCATCACCAAGAATGACAACATGTTCATGGTAGTAACGCTGAGCGTGTCGACGGGTTAATTTAAAGCACCCTTTCGACAATACCTTAAAGCCTCTGTCGAGACGCTCGGGAAAACAGCGTTTAATCTGTTGGGCTAATGCCTCGTTACTTAAAGATGACAACTGCGTAATACGGTTAGCATCGTCATACCAAACTAATGAAGCATTATTGCCAGGCAACGGTAATAATGAGCGCGGCCCTGTTGGGGTAAATTGTTGCCACGTAACGTCTTGCTCTGCTGTGTCAGTGGCAATATTGATAAGCATCGCCGACTGGGCATAATCCCAGCCAGTCAAACCTATTCCAGCCCACTGACGAACTTGAGAGTTAGCTCCATCAGCGCCAATCAACAACCGCGTTGTCATTTGTGAACCATTACTTAGACTCAACGCAACACCGTCGTCTATTCGAGCAAAACTCTCTACTTTTATAGGGCAAAGTAACTCAAGGTTGCCATGCTGGGTAAATGCCTGCCATAAGGCCAACTGTACTACTCTATTTTCAACGATATGCCCAAGGTGTGAAGCGCCAACCTGATCACTATGAAATTGCGTGATACAGCCATCAAGTTCCCATGTCTCCAATCCTTTATAAGCGACCTGGCGCATAGCGGCTATCGCTTCTATCGCCCCTAAGCGTTTTAGTAGCTGCTCGGAAGCCACACTAATTGCTGACACGCGAAGATCTAAAGGCTGTTCAGCAGCATATTCCTGCGGTGCGTAAGCCTCAATGACGGCAACGGAAAGCCCCAGCTGAGCCAAGCCTATCGCCGTCGCAGCCCCCACCATTCCGCCACCTAAGATCACCACATCCTTATCAAACTGCTGCTTGTCGTTCTGGCTCACCAATATTTGCTCCATGGTTCTATGTCTAAATATGTCTGCATCGTCGATTGCGTATACAAATGTTGCTGGCACAGGAAACACTCACAATCGGTTACAAAGCATGCGAATTAAGTACGTTTTTCTACTTTACACTGCATCTAAACGCTACACCGACTATCGGTCAACCACCCTAAACCGCGTAACGGAGTACCCTATGAAAACGATTATCACAGCAACAGTTATTTTAGCGGCGTCACTTTTTCCTGCAGCAGCGTCAGCGCAAACCAATCCTGAAATGGAAAAAATGACTATAACCTACCGTGCACCGCTAGATTATGCCCTATATCAATATACTATTGAATTACTCGGCCACTACCGTAGCGAAATTCAATCGAGTATTTACCATCAGGCTAAACACAATAGCCATGCTATGGCTAAGGCCTTTAATCGCTCACAAACGCACAAAATGACTGAGATAGCGGCTATGCCAACAGAAAAAAGCCTTAGCCCAGAGTAATTTCTAAGATAGTCGGTGCAAAAGCTAGCCAGCGTTGCGCTCAAAGGGTAAAATGTCGCGCTATTTTTCCCTGTAGTTGCAACCACGGCGCAAAACTGATGAGTAAGAAACTCCATATTAAAACTTGGGGCTGTCAGATGAATGAGTATGACTCATCAAAGATGGCCGACCTATTAGACGAATATCAAGGTTACACCTTAACCGAAGAAGCTGAAGAAGCAGACGTACTTTTGCTTAATACCTGCTCTATTCGTGAAAAAGCACAAGAGAAAGTGTTTCACCAGCTTGGTCGCTGGAAAACCTTAAAAGACAAAAATCCGAACCTGATCATTGGTGTCGGTGGCTGCGTTGCCTCTCAAGAAGGCAAGGCAATCAAAGAGCGTGCGCAATGCGTTGACCTTATTTTTGGTCCGCAAACCTTGCATCGCCTGCCAGAAATGATCGATCAAATTCAACAAGGTGGTAAGGCTGTTATTGACGTGAGCTTCCCTGAGATTGAGAAGTTCGACCGTCTACCTGAGCCGCGTGCCGAGGGTCCAAGCGCGTTTGTATCGATTATGGAAGGTTGTAGCAAGTACTGCTCTTTCTGCGTAGTCCCCTATACCCGCGGTGAAGAGGTCAGTCGTCCCGTTGATGATGTGATCTTAGAGGTCGCGCAACTCGCGGCCCAAGGTGTACGTGAAGTCAATCTGCTTGGCCAAAATGTTAACGCTTTCCGCGGTGCGACCCATGATGATGATATCTGTACTTTTGCGGAACTATTACGTTATGTTGCGGCCATCGATGGTATCGATCGCATTCGTTTTACGACCAGCCATCCGATAGAGTTTACCCAAGACATCATCGATGTATATGAAGACACGCCAGAGTTAGTGAGCTTTTTACATCTACCAGTTCAGTCGGGTTCAGACCTGATTTTGACCCAGATGAAACGTGGCCACATGGCGATTGAATATAAGTCAATCATCCGTCGCCTGCGTAAGGCTCGTCCAGATATCCAGATTAGCTCCGACTTCATCATAGGTTTCCCTGGTGAATCTAAGCAAGATTTTGCAGATACGATGAAGCTCATTGAAGATGTACAGTTCGACCACAGCTTCAGCTTTATCTATAGTGCACGTCCAGGTACACCTGCGGCAGATCTACCCGATGATGTATCACTTGAAGAGAAGAAAGAGCGTCTTGCTATTTTGCAAGATCGCATTACTCAACAAGCGATGCGTTACAGCCGTCAAATGCTAGGTACTGTTCAGCGCATTTTGGTTGAAGGCCCATCGGTGAAAAACCCAATGGAACTTCGCGGCCGTACCGAAAATAGCCGAGTAGTTAACTTCGAAGCCGATCCGAAGCATATTGGTAGCTTTGTTGATGTGGAAATTGTCGATGTCTACACCAACTCGCTTCGCGGCACCTTTATCCGCGGTGAGGATGAGATGGACTTACGCCGTAACCTTCGCCCGTCTGACATCTTAGCCAAACATAAGAAAGATGATGACTTAGGCGTGACCCAATATATCCCCTAAGTCGGGACAGAAATCAATAAAAAGCGGCTGATTCATTAGCCGCTTTTTTTATCGATACTCGGCAGCACAAGCGTCTCAGATGCCGATGCGAATAATCTAAAAATGGGTTAGCATTTCCAACTAATGCCTCGTAAACTGTCAATATCATCTATTGACCCAAGTCGTGGATAAGACAAACATCATTTGGAGCTATTTTTGTCAAATAAATTAACCACCCTAAACCTCTACTTAGAGCCTTCTGATAACCGCAGACTTGCATCACTTTGCGGACCTTTTGACGATAATATTAAACAACTTGAGCGCCGCATTGGTGTTGAGATTAATTACCGAAACAATCACTTCCAAATTGTCGGCCAAGCCAGAAACTGCCTTACCGTTAATAATTTGCTCAAAGAGCTTTACGTCGAAACACAACCAGTTCGTGGGAGTACACCCGACCTAGAGCCCGATACCGTTCATGTTGCTATTCAGGAGGCGATTGCATTAGAAGCTGAGGCCCCTCGTGATGACAAAGAACTTTATATCAAAACCAAGCGCGGCGTTGTTAAGCCACGCAACCCAAACCAGAGTGACTATGTCGCCAATATCGTGCGCCATGACATTAGCTTTGGTATTGGCCCAGCAGGTACAGGTAAAACCTATCTTGCCGTTGCTGCGGCAGTTGACGCACTGGAACGCCAAGAGGTTAGGCGTATTCTTCTGACCCGTCCAGCGGTTGAAGCGGGGGAAAAATTGGGCTTCTTACCGGGTGATTTAAGCCAGAAGGTCGACCCTTATCTGCGTCCACTATATGACGCCCTATTTGAAATGATGGGCTTTGAAAAAGTCGAGCGTCTCATTGAACGCAGTGTCATTGAAGTCGCACCACTAGCTTACATGCGTGGGCGAACGCTAAATGATGCATTCATCATTTTAGATGAGAGCCAAAACACCACCGTTGAGCAGATGAAGATGTTTTTGACTCGTATCGGCTTTAACTCTCGGGCGGTGATCACGGGGGATATCACGCAGATCGATCTACCAAAACATCAAAAGTCTGGCCTGCGCCACGCTATTGAGGTGCTCAGCGGCGTAGATGAAGTCAGCTTTAACTTCTTCCAAGCCAAAGATGTGGTACGTCACCCCGTTGTCGCACGAATCGTTGAAGCCTATGAAGCCCATGAACAGAAAGAGGCCAGCGAAAAAGCCAAACGAGAACGCCAGTATAAAACAGAGGAAAGCACTCATCATGACGTATGATGTTAATCCGCTTAATTTAGCCTTAGATCTACAAATCGCCATAGATAGCGACAGACTGCCAAGCCAGGGACAATTTGAGACTTGGGTGCGCCTAGCACTGGGTAATACCATGCCGGTGGCAGAGATGACCATAAGGCTTGTCGATAAACGTGAAAGCCAGATGCTCAATCACACCTATCGTGGTAAAGACAAGCCCACAAATGTGCTATCATTTCCGTTCGAATCTCCTGCTGAAGTCGAGCTGCCTCTTTTAGGTGATCTGGTCATTTGTGTACCTGTTGTTGAGACCGAAGCCTTACAGCAAAACAAGACCTTAGAGTCACACTGGGCGCACATGGTTGTACATGGTTGCCTGCATCTGCTAGGGTATGATCATATCGATGATGCGGAAGCTGAAGAGATGGAGTCTTTAGAGACTCAACTAATTGAAAGCATTGGCTTTCCAAACCCATACAAGGAACAATAGTTGACCTATTTGGTCAAGAAACTACTATGAGTGACGATATCCCACCGAGTACCAACGCCCAAAAGAAGGGCTGGTTAGAAAAATTCAGTCAGTTATTCCAGGGCGAACCACAGAGTCGCGATGAATTAGTGGATGTTATCCACGATGCTGAGCTAAGAGAAGTGATTAGCGAAGATACTCGCGAGATGATTAAAGGTGTTTTAGAAGTCTCCGATCTGCGCGTGCGTGACATTATGATCCCACGAGCACAAATTGTGGCGCTGAAGATAGATAACACGGTAGAAGAACTCCTTGCCACCGTTATCGGCTCCGCACACTCCCGATTCCCTGTCGTCAATGAAGATAAAGATCATATCGAAGGCATCTTGCTTGCCAAAGATCTGCTTCAATACGGCTTTAAAAACAATGACGAGCCGTTTTCCTTAGCACAAGTGATACGTCCGGCTGTCGTTGTTCCCGAAAGTAAACGTGTCGATGTACTGTTAAAAGAGTTTCGCTCTCAACGCTATCATATGGCTATAGTAGTCGATGAATATGGTGGTGTTTCTGGCTTGGTGACCATTGAAGATATTCTTGAAGAGATCGTAGGTGAAATCGAAGATGAATTCGATCATGACTCTGCAGAAGAAACTGAGATACGCAAAGTTGGTAAGCAGATCTATATGCTTAAAGCATTGACGCCAATCGAAGACTTCAACGAAACCTTTGGTACTCAATTTAGTGATGAAGAGTTTGATACCGTAGGCGGTTTAGTTTCTCATGCATTTGGGCATCTACCTGAACGTAATGAAAAAATCACTATCGATGATATAGAGTTTAAGGTGATTAGCGCTGACACTCGCAGATTGGTTCAACTCAGAGTTAAACTCCCCGAACCACCATCTGAAGACGATAACGCATAACGCGTGACCTTCCCTTGATGAGGCTTTAATGCTGCTACGACTTAGGGCTATTGCCCATCATGCCAAGATTAGACTGGTACTCGCTTATCTAGCGGGTGCCAGTACTGCACTTGCCTTTGCCCCCTATGGCCTTTGGCCCATTTATCTTGTTGCATTAGCCTTTGCGCTGAGGCATAGCGAGTTACTCCGACCTAAACAAGCTTTTACCTATTGGCTAAGTTTTGGTTTTGGCTGCTTCTCTGTCGGAATAAGCTGGGTACATGTCAGCATGGATACCTTTGGCGGGCTCCCCTTAATCGCCTCCGTAGGGTTAATGGCCTTACTAGCACTTTACCTTGCACTGTATCCCGCATTGGCTGGCATTCTATTAGCAAAAATGTCTCCAAAATCTAAGTATTTGCGTTATTTACTGCTCTTTCCTGCATTGTGGGTTGTGACTGAGTGGGCCAGAGGCTGGGTACTAACAGGCTTTCCTTGGCTTTGGGGTGGCTACACCCAAACCAGTGGCCCATTTAGCCCGCTTGCTAGTGCCATTGGGGCATTGGGGCTAAGCTACCTTCTCGCAATGTTAGCGGGCAGCCTTGCGCTATTACTTCAGGCTAACCAGGCATCCTGGCAAAGACGATTTGCGCCCACCGTCATCATTATTGTTGTCGCGCTTATAGGTAGCAAGGTTGCCACAGTGCTATCTCCGATTTCACAGACAGGCAAGCAGGTCAATGTCACCTTGGTACAAGGCAATATTGCTCAAAGCATGAAATGGCAACCTGAAGCACTGTGGCCAACCATGATCAAATATATGGACTTGTCTCGTCCTGAGTTTGCGAACACCGATATCTTTATTTGGCCAGAAGCCGCGATTCCAGCACCTGAGTATATGGTTGAAGACTTTCTCGACAATGCCAACAAGGTCGCCAACCTTAATGACAGTGCTATTATCACCGGCATCATTAGCCGTCAGCAGGATAATTTTTATAACTCATTAATCGTTCTTGGTAACCATAACAGTCCAATGCAAAGTGAAGCCGATTATCGCGGCGATGGCAGCAATGAGTTTAGAAAGCACCATCTATTACCAATTGGTGAGTTTGTTCCGTTAGAAGCGCTGCTACGTCCACTCGCACCACTCTTTAATCTACCTATGTCCTCATTTGCCCGAGGTGACTATCAGCAAGCTAACTTAAATGCGGCAGGTCACCAAGTTGCCCCGGCAATCTGCTATGAAATAGCCTTCCCTGAACAATTACGCGCCAATGTTAATGCCGATACAGAACTACTCCTAACTGTCTCTAACGATGCGTGGTTTGGCAGCTCAAATGGCCCACTGCAACATATGGAAATCGCGCAAATGCGCGCAATTGAACTTGGTCGCCCTTTGGTCAGAGCCACCAACAATGGGGTCACGGCAGCAGTTAATCCTCAAGGTCAGATCACCGATAAATTACCCCAATTTGAAACCGCCGTTTTGCATGTCAGTATCCCACTCGTTGAGGGCGAAACGGTGTTTGCTAAATGGGGGCAGTGGCCAGTTTTGCTGCTGAGCTTCTTCAGCATATTTATTAGTCTGGTAAGAAAAAGATTTAAGATAAAAGGAAACAAACACATTGAAGAGTGATCAAGGCTTCACGCTTATAGAACTCGTTGTTGTCATTATTATTCTCGGCATTCTGGCCGTGGTTGCAGCACCAAAGTTTATCGGGCTGTCAACGGAAGCAAGAGCGCAAGCCATTACCCAGATACAAGCCAGCACTAAAGCGGCAAACAGCCTTGTTTACGCCAAATCCCAAATGCCAAGTTTAGTCTCACAAGGCGTTTCTGGCCGCGATGATCTGCTGGACGTCGATATTGACGGCGATGGCAATATCGATACCCGCCTACTATCTGGCTATTTGGATAATACTGATATTGAAAAATGGTTAGATCTGGACGAAATATTTGTTATTCAATATAACAATCCAAATTTTACCTACATTGGTTATGACGACAACCAAGACGGCCGCGTCACCGATGACCAATGTTATTTTAGTTATCGCCAAGCAACCGCAGTGGCTCAACCGGTTTATCTCATCATAGACGCTGGTTGCTAGCGCAACGACTCGATAGCTGATCACAAGAGATAAAAATACCCGCTAAGGCGGGTATTTTTTTACACTCTACAACTAAAGCTAAACAATAAACTGATTCAGCAGTTTTTCTTGCTCTTTAACATGCTCGAGCTGTTCACTCATCGCTTCGTTGGTGAGCTGGGCATTTTCAGCCACCTGCATAGAAAGGTCGCGAATATTGGAGGTATTCTTATTCATCTCCTCAGCCACTTGACTCTGCTCTTCAGCCGCACTAGCGATCTGCAAGTTCATATCTGTGATCTCTTCAATACTGCGACGAATGTCGCTCAAGGTTTCGTTGGCTGCATTCGCTTTAGTCACCGTGCTCTCTGTAGTTGTGCGGCTATCATCCATCACATTCACCACCGCCGCTACACCTTGCTGTAATTTATCGATTTTTTGTTTAATCTCTGATGTTGACTCTTGAGTTCTCGCTGCCAAACTACGTACTTCGTCGGCAACAACAGCAAAACCCCGTCCGGACTCGCCTGCTCTCGCCGCTTCGATTGCAGCATTCAGCGCCAGCAGGTTTGTCTGCCCAGCAATCTCATTAATCACACTTAAAATAGATTCGATACTCACTGTATCCTCTTCGAGCTCCTTGACCACTGTCACCGCTTGGACAATCTGCTCAGACAAATGCGCAATGGATTCGGTAGTCATCTGCACCGCACTCGCACCTTCACTTACCGCATTGTCGGCCTGTTGGACCGCATAAGCAGCCCCTTGTGCATTGTTTGCAACGTCCGAAGCCGTGGTTGCCATCTCATGCATCGCCGTGGCTAACTGCTCAACCTCTTGCGTTTGCAACCCCATCGACTCAGTAGCTTCACTGGCCCCTCTCGCCGTCGACTCAGTACCCGCGGTAACTTCAACACCAATTAACTTAACCTGTTGAATCAGATTCTGCAGTTTAACTACAAAACTATTGAAATTACCCGCAAGTGTCGCGAACTCTATATCCGAATCGGTACTTAATCGCCGCGTGAGATCCCCTTCACCCGTCGCAACATCTGCCATCGCCTCATTGAGTACATCAAGAGGACGCATCAAACGTTTAATGATGCCACTCATCACTAGCGTGGCGATCACCAAAGATAACACTAGATAGAGTATCGCATCGCTGCGTAAATCCGTGGCAGCAGAAAAAATGATACTCTCGTCCAACACAATGCCGAGGTTCCAATCAAGCCCTTTTAACGGACTGAAAATAATAATATGTGGCTCCCCATCTATATCGATTTCACTCATTTGAGCATTGGTATCTAAATTCCCGCCAAAGAATTGTGCCATGGAGCGACCATTTTGCTCCGCTTTAGGATGAGCAATAAAGTCGCCATTTTTGCCCACAATAAAGGCATAACCAGCACCGAACAAACTCGCTTGATTACTGATTTCAGCAAGACTCTTTAGGCTAATATCTGTAAATAGGGCCCCAACAAACTGACCACCATCGTATAAAGGCGCAGCCGTCGACACTAAAATCTCACCACTCGACGCATCGGCGTAAGGCTCTGTAAATAGTTGCTTGCCCTGTTTTTTTGCTTCTTGATACCACATACGTTTACGGGGATCGTAGCTTGCACCGGGGTTCCAATTAGGGTCGTTCCCGATAAAGTGACCATTCTCTAAACCCATTCCCGCCAGTAAGAAATGCTTTTTGATTATCGGCTTAGAGAGCACTTCTACAAAATGACTGTCACTTAAGTCGTTACCAAGCATTGAAACAGCGTAAGTCGTCAGATCAGACTTCTCTGCCATCACAGCCTGAATATTACTGTTCATAGAGCCTGCTAACTCTTGAACGCTGCTGTTAACCTGCTGTTCGATTTGCTCCTTCACCTGAAAATATTGATAACCAGACAAAAAACCTAGGGACACTAGTAAGATAAGGCTTACGGCAATAACGATCTTATGAACAAATTTCATTCAGACTTCCTTTCTAATATCTAAATAGCGCAGCAATCAAAATTCCTACGCTTAAACGAGATAACAATCTAACATCGTATTGATGCTACTTAGGCCACACTGCAACAGCAAAACAGAGATAGATAGAAACAGATATTGGCGTCAATAACACTGACTACCAAGGAGCAAACTCAGCTATCGAGTTAATGAATTAAATATAGGACAAACAGCGACTAATTACCTGCCGCTGCAATAGAAATAGCTAAACAGCATAAATTGTATCTGTCAGCACAAAATTAAAAAGCGAGTTTTACTTGGGAGACATCCCCCAAATAGTAGAGTTCCCCCAATAACCTGCAACACCCCGCTGCCGTTATACGAGGCGTGATTCAGCCTAGAACGAGTTATGGTGCTAGTGCTTCTCGGGTAAATTGTTCGCTATCACATTCTGGGCAGTCAGGGATCACACCTGGAAACTCGATACGCATTTCATGGCCACAATTGGTACAAACCATAGTTCCTTGCCCAACAATTTCACCACTTTGATAATAACCATGATGTTTAAAATCTTGTGAAACCTCATGCCATTCAACCTGACTACGGTCGGTAATTTCACTCAGCCAATGCCAAAGCGTATTTTCAACCGCTATCATGGTCGGACTATGGCTCAAGTCGGTCGCGTTTTTCTCTTGCAGGTAACTAGCAATGTCACGTTTTAAAAATTGTTCGACTAAAGCGAGTTCATCCTCTTTGGTTTGATCTTTAAGAGTTAAGAACTGCTTGCTAGTGGTAACTACTTTATATAACTCCTTTACAGTCATACTGTTATCATCAGAAAAATCTGACTTCACCTGCGTGATCAGGGCCTCATAAAGCGATAGTAACGCACTGCTTCGTTCACTCATGTTCAATACTCCTTCATGCGAACCTTTTTAATGACTCACTTCTAGTTTATTCTATGCAGATCTAACTCGCGCGCAATGTGCGCAAGATCAAATAATAAGCGGCACGGCCGGGAATCATCAATGCAAGAGCAATATCTACCTTCAGAGATTGAAGCTAAGGTGCAGCAGCACTGGCAAGACACTAAAACATTTGAAGTAACCGAAGATGAGAGCAAAGAGAAATTTTACTGTCTCTCCATGTTCCCTTACCCTTCTGGTCGACTGCATATGGGCCATGTCCGTAACTACACCATAGGCGATGTAGTGGCTCGTTACCAGCGTCTGCAAGGCAAAAACGTATTACAGCCCATAGGTTGGGACTCTTTTGGCTTACCAGCTGAAAATGCGGCAATTAACAATAAGACCGCACCTGCGCCTTGGACCTACGAGAACATCGATTACATGAAAAACCAGCTCAAAATGTTGGGTTTTGGTTATGACTGGAGTCGTGAGATCGCCACCTGCACGCCCGAATATTACCGCTGGGAACAGTGGTTCTTCACTAAGCTGTACGAAAAAGGCTTAGTCTACAAAAAAACGGCTTCTGTTAACTGGTGTCCAAATGATGAAACCGTGTTAGCGAATGAACAGGTTCAAGACGGTTGCTGCTGGCGCTGTGACACGCAAGTGATCCAAAAAGAGATTCCACAGTGGTTTATTAAGATCACCGACTATGCTGAAGAGCTGTTAAACGATATCGACCAGCTCGATGAATGGCCTGAGCAAGTTAAAACCATGCAGCGCAACTGGATTGGTCGCAGTGAAGGTATAGAAATGACCTTCCAAGTCGCCAACAGTGACCAGAGCTTCGATATTTATACCACACGCCCAGACACCGTGATGGGGGTTACGTATGTTGCGATTGCTGCGGGTCACCCACTCGCTGCACAAGCTGCTGTAAACAACCCAACACTCACCGATTTTATCGAAGAGTGTAAAAACGCCGATACCACTGAGGCCGCTATGGCAGCAATGGAGAAAAAAGGTGTCGATACGGGCCTAAAAGCAATTCACCCATTAACGGGTAAGTTAGTGCCAATTTGGGCAGCTAATTTTGTGTTGATGAATTACGGCACCGGTGCGGTAATGTCTGTACCTGGTCACGACCAGCGTGATTACGAGTTTGCGACCAAATATGGTTTAGCGATTGAGGGGGTTATTAAGCCAGTTGACGGCGATTTAGACATTAGTGAAGAAGCTTACACTGAAAAGGGTGTGCTATTTAATTCTGGCGACTCATTCCCAGAGCTGGACGGCCTTGATTTCCAAGCTGCGTTCGACGCCATCGATGCAAAACTGTCAAGCGAAGGCAAAGGCAAGCGTCAGGTGAACTTCCGTCTTCGCGATTGGGGTGTTTCACGTCAGCGTTATTGGGGGGCTCCTATTCCTATGGTGACCTTGGCAGACGGCACCGTCATGCCAACACCAGAAGATCAGCTACCGGTTATTTTGCCAGAAGATGTGGTAATGGATGGTATCCAAAGCCCGATCAAAGCCGATAAAGAGTGGGCAAAAACCAAAATAAACGGCCAAGAAGCATTTAAAGAAACCGATACCTTCGACACCTTTATGGAGTCATCTTGGTATTATGCGCGCTACTGTAGTCCACACGCCGATCAGATGTTAGATCCCGCAAAAGCGAACTATTGGCTACCAGTGGATCAATATATCGGTGGTATTGAGCATGCATGTATGCACCTGCTTTATTTCCGCTTCTTCCACAAATTGCTACGTGATATCGGCTTAGTTAACAGCGATGAGCCAGCTAAACGTCTACTGACTCAAGGTATGGTATTAGCTGATGCTTTCTACTATAGCGACGAGAAAGGCGCACGCGTTTGGGTATCACCAAGTGATGCAACTGTCACCGAAACCGACGACAAAGGACGCATTGTTAAAGCAGTAGACAGCCAAGGTCATGAGCTTGTTTATACCGGCATGAGCAAGATGTCTAAGTCGAAAAACAATGGTATCGATCCGCAAGAGATGGTGGACAAGTATGGCGCTGACACAGTGCGTCTATTTATGATGTTCGCCGCACCACCAGAGCTTACACTTGAGTGGCAAGAATCTAGTGTTGAAGGTGCACACCGCTTTATTAAGCGTTTGTGGAAACTGGCCCATGACCACGTTGCTTTAGGTGCAACCAGTGCACTAGATCTTGCATCGCTCAACCCTGCACAGAAAGAGCTGCGCCGCGAATTGCACAAGACGATTGCCAAAGTCGGCGATGATGTTGAACGTCGTCAGATGTTCAACACCGCCATTGCTTCAGTGATGGAGCTGATGAATCGCCTGCAGAAAGCCCCAATGGAAACAGAGCAAGATCGTGCGTTAATGCAAGAAGCACTATGTGCTGTTGTTCGTCTTCTGTATCCAATCATTCCTCACACCTGTTTTAGCCTATGGCAAGCCTTAGGTCACGAACAGGCGATTGAGGAAGTGCTATGGCCAGAAGTCGATGAATCGGCACTCGTTGAAGACAGTAAGCTGATCGTCGTCTCTGTGAACGGCAAAGTCCGCGCTAAAATCACTGTTCCAGCTGATGCAGATAAAGAGACTGTTGAAGCACAAGGAATGGCCGAAGAAGGCGTCATTAAACACACCGAAGGCAAGACGGTTCGTAAAGTTATTTATGTACCAGGTAAGCTACTTAACATCGTAGCAAACTAAATGCCATTTGCTCAGCCATCAAGCCATGATGGCTGAGCATCATCAACTTAGGAAATAGACGGCCTAGCCTATGCTAATCAAACGCTTGTGTTTCGCCTTATTGACACTTACTCTCCTAGCCACCAGCGGCTGCGGCTTTAAACTGCAACGCAGTTATTCGCTACCCGATGAGCTAAAAACCTTACACCTTAGCAGTCAAGATGAGTATAGTGAGCTGACTCGTTTAGTTCGCGAACGACTGCGGCTAAATGCCATTGTTGTGACTAAACCCAGTGATACTGTGCCAACGCTACGTATTATTGATGATGCATTAGATCGCTCAACACTATCACTTTACCCTACCGGTAATGTCGCTGAATATGAACTCAACTATCATGTGTCATTTGCAGTACAACTGCCTGAACGTGAAGCGCAACGATTCGATGTCGACATCCATCGTGATTACCTTGATGACCCACGGACCGCTCTAGCCAAGAGTCGAGAGATGGAACTGCTGGTCAAAGAGATGCGAATTCAAGCGGCTGACCAGATCATTCAAATTTTGGCGTCAATCGAGACCAATTAATGCGGGTATATCCAGATCAGCTTGCTAAACAACTTACACCACTCAAACAGTGTTACTTAGTGTTTGGCGACGATCCCTGGTTATGTGAAACCACTAAGACACTGATCGTTAGTCAAGCCAAACGAGATGGGTTCGAAGAGGCGGTTCAGCTCAACCAAGAAAGTGGCTTTAATTGGAATGAGCTCATCGAAGAGTGGAACTCGATGAGTCTGTTCGCCAGTCGACGTATTATTGAGTTAGTGCTGCCACAAGCTAAACCCGGTAGCGAAGGTAGCACAATACTACAGCAGTTAATGAAGTCGCCTAACCCTGACGTGTTACTGCTTATCAGTGGACCCAAACTGGCCAGCGAACAGACGAAATCGAAATGGTTTAAGGTGCTCGACACCGATGGGGTTTATATTCCGTGCACTACACCTGAAGGCCAGCAATTCAGTCGTTGGCTACAAACGCGGATTCGTCACTTTGGCCTCAACCTGACTCCCGACGCACAGCAGCTACTTTATAACCTGTACGAAGGTAATCTCCTCGCCGCCGATCAGGCGTTGCAATTGCTGCAATTGTTGAATCCAAACGAGGTAATAAGTAGTGAACAGCTATCGCAGTATTTTGAAGATCAATCACGCTTTACCGTGTTCCAGCTCGCCGATGTTTTACTAAATAATCAACAAGATAAAGCGCAACACATCTTGTCCCAACTACAAGCTGAAGGCGTTGCTATGCCTATTTTACTCTGGGGGCAATTTAAAGAGCTCACCACCCTGCTTCAGCTAAAGCAAGCACAAGAGACGGGTGGCCTACAAAGCCTATGGGGCAAACTGAGGATTTGGGATAAACGTAAAAACCTCTACCAAAACGCACTGTCCCGTTTAAGCCTCAAGCAGATTGAGGTGATGTTGGCCTGTGCCTCCAAATTGGAGCTAAAGCTAAAACAGCAAGGTATTGAAGATTGGACTTCACTCAGCCACCTTTGTTTACTGTACGATCCTAAAGCCCATCATACGCTTGCACACATAGATATTGATTAACATGAAGATAGGCATACTCGGCGGCACATTTGACCCCATCCACTTGGGGCATATCCAGCCATTGCAAGAGGTAAAAGAAGCATTGGCCCTCGATAAGGTTTGGTTAATGCCTAACCATATTCCTCCTCATAAACAACAACCTAATAGCAGTACTGCAGACCGATTAGCCATGGCACGTTTGGTGTGTGAGCAATACGACTGGCTAGAACTGTGTGATATTGAGACTCAACGACAAACACCGTCATACTCAGTTGAAACACTCGCGACACTAAGGCGCGCTCACCCAAACAATCATTTTCTGTTTATCATGGGGATGGACTCCTTTGCTTCATTACCCAGTTGGTACCATTGGCAACGCCTATTTTCGCTTTGCCATATCGTACTATGCCAACGACCGGGCTGGAGCCTGGACAATCGCAGCGAGATGAACACAATCTTAGCCGCGCGTCAGGCTGATAAGTCCCAACTGGATAGCGCAGTGGCTCAAGGCCAGCAAGCAGGACTGATTTTACCTGTCGCGATCACCCCACAACCATACTCGTCTACAGCGATTCGCGCTCAACTGCTTACAGGCGAGTTAACTATTGCGGGGTTACCGGACGAAGTTTCCCAATATATTCAGCAGCATCAGCTCTACCGATAGCACTCTTCATCGACCCAAGCCAACCTTTTGCTTACTCGGTCCCCAAAACCTAGTGCCTTTACTGTTTTGGCAATTACTTTGCCAAAGAGAACCTGCTATACTACTTCGCTGTCAAAAATGAATGAGGAAAGCCGCGTGCAAAGCGCCGAGTTAAAACAGTTTGTCATCGATAAAGTCGAAGATCTTAAAGCCAGAGATATTGCCGTATTAGAAGTTAGCGAGCAGTCAAATATTACTGATTACATGGTCGTTTGTTCTGGTACATCAAAAACTCACGTTAAAGCTATTGCTGAAAACGTTGTGCTTGAAGCCAAACGCGCTGATCTGCATATCCATGGTGTTGAAGGCCGTGATAGCAGCGAATGGGTCTTAGTTGACTTAGGCGATGTGATTGTACATGTGATGCAAGATCAGACCCGTGAATTTTATCAGCTTGAAAAGCTGTGGTCTGAAAAGCCAGAGTAATGAAGTTACAGTTAGTTGCCGTAGGCACCCGCATGCCCAGTTGGGTTACCACAGGATTTGAAGAGTACCAGCGGCGTTTCCCCCGCGATATGCCTTTCGAATTAACTGAGATCCCAGCGGGTAAGCGTGGGAAAAATGCCGATATCGCGCGCATCTTACATAAAGAAGGTGAACTCATGCTGGCCGCGATCCCTAAAGGGAATCACATTGTCAGTTTAGATTTACCGGGTAAAAACTGGACCACGCCAGAGTTAGCGACACAATTAAGTCGCTGGCAACTTGACGGTCGAGATGTGAGCTTACTGATTGGTGGTCCAGAGGGACTCGCCCCAGCCTGTAAGCAAGCAGCATCTCAGAGTTGGTGCTTATCCGCATTAACCATGCCGCACCCGCTCGTTAGAGTGCTCGTTGCTGAGAGCCTTTACCGCGCATGGAGCGTCAACAATAACCATCCCTATCATAGAGAGTAGTTGTTAATCCAACTGTTCCCTGCGTAAAACCAAGGATCTGCTCATGACGCTGAGCCAAATCACATCGCCGGAGACAATGTAATTGGCGCCACGTAAGCGGATGGCAATGCATGACCACGCCGCCGAAGCTTCGCTGTTCAAGCGTAGAGCTATTTTCACCTTTGTGTGCGTGGTAATTTTGCTCGGAATTTTACTCGGCAACCTTTATCAGCTACAAATCTTATCATTTAAAGATTATCAAATTCGCTCTAACGACAATCGCATTCGTGTTGTCCCAGTCGCGCCCAGCCGCGGTCTTATCTATGACCGACACGGACAGTTGCTTGCTGAAAATCAACCATTTTACTCCTTAGAGCTGATCCCTGAAAAAGTCAAAGATATCTCAGCCGCATTAGATGAGCTGAGTAAAGTCATCGACATCAGCACCGATGAGCGTGAAAAATTACTTGAGTCGCTCAAATATCATCGCCGATTTAAACCTATCACCATAAAAAACCGCCTCAGCGAAACACAAGTCGCTGAATTTAGTGTTAATCAGCATAGATTCCCTGGCTTTTCGATTGATGCAGGCCTGAAACGCTATTACCCTCATGCAGGGTTACTAACTCACGTTTTAGGCTATGTCGGACGGATCAACAACCGCGACCAGCTGGCCTTACAAGCCAATGGCGAATGGCCAAATTACGCAGCAACAAAGGATATTGGCAAACAAGGTATCGAGAAGTTCTATGAAAGCCTGCTTCATGGCAAACCTGGCCACTTAGAAGAAGAGGTCAACAACCGCGGGCGCACTATTCGTACCCTAAAATCGGTCGCGCCAGAACCTGGACAAGATATCTATTTAACCCTCGACCTCCAACTACAAAAAAAGGCGATGGAGCTACTGGCAGGTCGTCGCGGCTCCATTGTCGCCATCGATCCTCGTGACGGCGGCATATTGGCCATGGTATCGAGTCCAACCTACGACCCGAACCAGTTTGTCCACGGTATTAGCTCTAAAGCGTACAGCGAGCTACTTAACTCACGCTCGAGACCGCTGATTAACCGTGCAACGCAGGGGCAATATGCACCAGCGTCGACAGTCAAACCGCATATCGCCTTACTGGGATTGGATGACAAGGTCGTGACACCTAAAACCCGTGTATGGGATCCTGGTTTTTGGCAAATCCCAGGTGTCGAGCGTAAATATCGCGACTGGAAACGTTGGGGACATGGTTGGGTCGATGTTAACGGCGCTATCGTGCACTCTTGTGACACCTACTTTTATGATCTCGCCTACAAAACGGGCATAGATAAAATCAGCAATTTTATGACCCAATTTGGTTTTGGTGAGCGCACTGGCGTGGACATCTTTGAAGAGTCAGCAGGAAACATGCCTTCGCGAGACTGGAAGCGCTTACGCTACAACCAGCCATGGTATATCGGTGATACTATCTCAGTGGGGATTGGTCAAGGCTACTGGACCACGACACCATTGCAGTTAGCCAACGCGACCGCCATTTTAGCGAATAAAGGCGAACGGTTCGTGCCGCATCTGTTAAAGACCATTAAGAATGACACAGTGCAGGTCAATTCGCCCATCGATAAGATGCCACCTGTCGTGATTAAAGATCCCAAAAACTGGGACATCATCAATGAGGCAATGAAAGATACCGCCCACAAGTCTCGCTTTATTGATGCTGGCTACAACGCCGCCATGAAAACGGGTACTGCACAGGTATTTAGTGTCGCCGAAGATGAAAAATATGATGCTGACACCATTGATGAGCATCTGCGCGATAACGCACTAATTGTTGCGTATGCGCCCTATGAGGCCCCCACCATCGTCTTAGCCGTAGTATTAGAAAATGCAGGCTGGGGTGGCGTGAATGCTGGTCCTGTCGCAAGAGCCTTACTCGATGAATATATCCTTAGAGATAACTGGGAGCCTAATTAATGAGCGCTCATAACCACCGCCCTAATATCTGGCAGCGATTGCATATCGACCTACCACTGCTCCTCGGTATAATGGCGCTCATGGGCTACGGCCTATTCGTCATCTACTCTGCCGGTGGCGAAGATCTTGCGCTGATGGAACGACAACTGGTGCGCATGGGGTTATCCCTCGCCATTATGCTATTTGTCGCGCAGATCAATCCAGAGGTACTGCGCCGATGGGCCTTCCCCATCTATATCGCCGGCATAATGCTGCTACTCGGGGTACACTTTTTTGGTGAGATCAATAAAGGCGCCCAGCGTTGGCTTAACTTAGGCTTTATGGAATTTCAGCCTTCGGAGCTCATTAAGCTGGCCTTCCCCATTACTATGGCGTGGTATATCAGTAAATTTCCACTGCCCCCAAAAAAGCGTTACCTTGCGGGGGGCGGTATTATCTTGTTGATCCCCACTTTATTGATCGCAAAACAACCGGATTTAGGCACCTCAATCCTAGTTGCCGCTTCAGGTATTTTCGTGCTGTTTCTATCTGGCATGAGCTGGGCTATCGTCGGCAGTGTGGTCGGTGGCGTATTAGCTATGTTACCCGTCCTGTGGTTTTTCTTGATGCATGACTATCAAAAAACCCGAGTGTTAACTCTACTCGACCCCGAGAAGGATCCCTTAGGGGCGGGATATCATATTATTCAATCAAAAATTGCTATCGGCTCCGGCGGATTATGGGGCAAAGGCTGGCTAGATGGCACGCAATCTCAACTGGAGTTTCTACCTGAACGTCACACTGACTTTATTTTTGCAGTGATAGGTGAAGAGTTTGGTTTAATCGGCAGTCTGGTCTTGCTGGCACTCTATCTGTATGTCATCGGCCGCGGTTTGGTCATTGCTTCTCGCGCACAAACCAGTTTTGCCCGTTTACTCGCTGGCAGTATTACTTTAACCTTCTTTGTGTATATTTTTGTCAACATAGGTATGGTGTCTGGTCTGTTGCCAGTGGTTGGTGTACCACTGCCCTTGATCAGTTACGGGGGAACCTCAATGCTGACGCTCATGACCGGGTTTGGCATCTTAATGAGTATCCATACCCACAGGCGATTTATCGATAGATAGAGGACTTAAGATTGAACAATCTTACCCGCTTAATCACCTCGCTGACGCTAGGTTTATCTAGTCTAACAGTCTTGGCTGACAGCAATATCATTCCCCAAGATGGCGATATTAGCGCGCTCACGGCGCAGTTTATCGCCAGCCAAAAACAAGCAGGCTTTAGCGACCAAGAGATCGGGAACTTCCTTGATAAAGCCAACTACAACCAGAAAGTGATTGACGCTATCACCACGCCTTGGGAAGCCAAGCCCTGGCACCTTTATCAACCCATTTTCTTAACGGATAAACGCTTAGAAAAAGGGCTCACCTTTTGGCAAACTCACCACGAAACCATCGCTAACGCCGCGCAGCAGTTCCAGGTGGACCCAGAGATCATTGTCGCCATTATAGGAATCGAAACCTTTTATGGTGGATATATGGGCACCTACCCTGTGATTGACGCGCTCTATACGTTAGGCTTTCACTACACTCCAAGGGCAACATTCTTTAGGAAAGAGCTGGCTAACCTGCAGACGTTAGCGAAAGAGGAACAACTTGATGTCGATAACCTAAAAGGCTCCTATGCTGGTGCCATGGGCTATGGTCAATTCATTCCATCTAGCTACCGCCATTATGCGGTTGATTTTGATCATGATGGTAAACGTGACCTTGTTGGTAACCCTATCGATGCCATCGGCAGCGTCGCCAACTACTTCCATCAACATGGTTGGCAAAAAGGCGCATTAGTCACTTTGCCACTGACCACCCATCAGCTGCCAGAGCATCTCAAAGTGTGGAAAGGTGAAAAGCTTCATTACCAAGTGGCTGATATTTTATCTCCCGACATAGCCTTAGCCAAAAACAGCGATCTCGATATTAGTCAGCCGGCGATGATTGTTGAATTGGTTCAAGCTGAGCAAACAGATTATTGGCTGGGCCTGAAAAACTTTTATGTGATCACCCGCTATAACCGCAGCCCGCTATATGCGATGGCGGTTTATCAATTTAGCCAACAACTAAAAGACGCTTATGCTAAACAGTAAAACCATCACTTTATGGGTTATTTTAGCCATTGCCCTCATCTTGAGTGCGTGTTCGTCTCAACCTGACAGCCGTTATCATATACGTGATGATGTTGCCCCAACCGATGCACCAGATGTGTCGATTGTGGAAGATGCACACCCCAAATATGAACCCTACAGCCGTGGGGGAAATCGCAAAAACTACACTGTCTTAGGTAAAGAATATCAGGTGCTCGACACTGGAAAAGGTTATACAAAGACCGGTGTTGCATCTTGGTACGGCGCGAAGTTTCATGGCCACCTCACGTCTAATGGCGAAACCTATGACATGTACTCTATGTCTGCGGCCCATAAAACATTGCCACTGCCTAGCTATGTTAAGGTCACCAATTTAAGCAATAACAAAACGGTCATCGTTCGCGTTAATGATAGAGGTCCGTTTCACGACAACCGGATAATCGATCTTTCCTACGCTGCGGCTCATCGTCTTGACATGCTCAAAACTGGCACCGCTAACGTACAACTTGAAGTGATCTACATTGAAAGCCCTGAATCGATAGCGCTTGCCAAGCTCAAAGATACCAACCTGCACTATGTGCAAGTGGTAGCCTCATCAGATCGAAGCCGTATCGACACGCTCGCAACTCAGTTAGCGACTCAATATCAAGTTAGCACCCGTATTCAACAAACTGGAAACCTATATAAACTGCAACTGGGCCCCATTGGCAGACAGCCTATCGCGGCGCAGCTAAGCGAAACCTTGCAACAAAATGGCTATCCACAAAGTTATCTGATCACCGAATAGTAACGACGAGGGAATTTAGTCCATTAATTTACCGCAGATTAATGAACCTTCACTGAATTCCCTTGTCGACTAATGTTATACTCTCGCGAATATCATCTTTTTGCATTCAACCATAAGACGTGCCTTGTTAATATGAAATTTTTAAATAATGGTTTGAAAACCCTATTCCTTGTGACCTCGTTATCTGCAACTGCTGCATCTGCTGCGCCAGTCGTCACACCAGATGCCCCCAAAGTTGCTGCCAAAGCGTTTATCTTGATGGATTACAATTCAGGGCAGATTATTGCCGAAGAAAATGCCTACGAAAGTTTGAATCCTGCCAGCCTGACAAAAATGATGACCAGTTATGTTATTGGTCATGAAATTAAGGTGGGAAATATCTCACCAGAAGATCAAGTTACTATCAGCAAAAAAGCCTGGTCTAAGAACTTTCCAGACTCATCAAAAATGTTTATCGAAGTGGGTAAGCAAGTATCTGTAGAAGATCTTAATCGCGGCATCATCATTCAATCGGGTAATGATGCCTGTGTTGCTATGGCTGAACACATTGCGGGCACCGAAGATGGTTTCGTTGACCTAATGAACTCTTGGGCCAAACAACTTGGCATGCGTGACAGCTACTTTGAGAACTCCCATGGTTTAGATTCTGATAATCATAAAACCACCGCTTATGACATGGCGATTCTTGGTGCTGCCCTCATTCGTGACGTCCCAGAGGAATACCGCGTCTACTCGGAAAAAGAGTTTACCTACAATGGCATTAAACAATATAACCGTAACGGATTGTTGTGGGATAAGAGCTTAAATGTCGATGGCATCAAAACAGGCCATACATCAGGCGCTGGTTATAACCTAGTTACTTCAGGCACAAAAGATGGCATGCGACTCGTATCTGTCGTCATGGGCACTGCAAGCGAAAGCGCGCGTAAAGCAGAAAGTAAGAAGTTGCTTAACTATGGCTTCCGTTTCTTCGAAACCATCACTCCTTACAAAGCTGGCGATAGTTTTGTCACCCAAAAGATTTGGTATGGCGATAGAGAGTCTGTCGATTTAGGTGTGACCACTGACACTCCTATCACTATCAGTCGCGGACAAGCTAAAAACCTGCAAGCTAACTTCGAGCTAAACAAAGAACTGACCGCTCCTATCGCTAAAGGCGAAACGGTAGGACGTATCTATTTCCAACTCAATGGCAAAGATATCGCTCAGTTCCCACTGGTGACACTACAAGAAGTTAATGAAGGAAGTTGGTTTAGCAAGTTGATGGACTACTTTAAGCAACTGTTTGCTGGTTGGTTTAGTTAATTTTATCAAATTGAAAAAAAGTCACCTTAGGGTGGCTTTTTTTGTTTTTAGCCTCCTAGGGTTGAATTAGGTATAATACCCCCCACTTTATAAGCCATCAGATTCGGCAAGAGACCACGCAAATGTTAGATACCAAATTCCACGAACTCATGGAGTTCCCAGCTTCTTTTCCATACAAAGTTGTTGGTGACGCTAGACCCACGCTAGCCGATGATGTCGTCGCCGTTGTGCAGCAGATTGTGCCTGGCGACTATATGCCAACCACCAAAGCGTCGAGCAAAGGGACTTATAACTCAATAACCATTAATGTCATCGTTAACGGTAAAGAGCAAATTGAGCAGCTCTATATTGACCTCGCCGCAATCGAAGGCGTGAAACGAGTGCTTTAGCCTAGAACGGCTCTAACAAGAAGTGTGATCCATCTTACATTTCTTAATTTCAAGCGTATAATGAGCGCACTCAAATGATGAGGGGAGAGGTTGCCCTTGAAGGATAAGATTTTACACATTCGTCATCTTGGTCAGCAAGATTACGAATCTGTGTGGCACGCTATGCAGCACTACACAGATAATCGCGATGAGAATAGCCAAGATGAGCTGTGGATAGTGGAACATCCACCAGTTTTTACCCAAGGACAAGCAGGTAAAAGCGAGCATATTCTTAATCCTGGCGACATCCCAGTAATTCAAGTCGATCGAGGTGGTCAAGTCACCTACCATGGTCCTGGACAACTCGTTGCCTATCCTCTACTCGACATCAAACGCTTAAAAATAGGCGTTAGACAGCTGGTCACCGACATAGAGCAAAGCATCGTTAAGATGTTAGCGCTCTACGAAATAGAGGCTTATCCAAAGGCCGATGCACCTGGCGTCTACGTCAATGAAAGAAAGATTGCCTCATTAGGGTTACGTATCCGCAAAGGGTGCTCTTTTCATGGATTGGCACTGAATGTCGACATGGACATGTCACCATTTCAACGCATCAATCCGTGTGGGTATGCAGGGCTTGAGATGGCGCAGTGTAAGCCACTTAATGGGCCGCAGACCGTTATCGAAGCCGGCGATAAATTAATACAAACCTTTAGCCAAACACTTGGCTATCAACATTTAGCACATCACCAAGGGTTAGCGAAGTCATATGAATAGGCCTGAAAGATTACAACCAGGGGTTAAGTTACGCGACGCAGACAAAGTCTCTCGTATTCCTGTCAAGGTCGTGCCTTCTGAGCGCGAAACCATGCTGCGCAAACCTGACTGGCTTCGAGTCAAACTGCCAGCGTCAAACCAGCGCATTCTCGATATCAAATCAGCACTGCGAAAAAATGGACTGCACTCAGTCTGCGAAGAGGCTTCATGCCCAAACTTAGCAGAATGTTTCAACCATGGTACAGCAACCTTTATGATTTTAGGGGCAATTTGTACCCGTCGCTGCCCGTTTTGCGATGTTGCCCACGGTCGGCCGCTTAAGCCTGATGCCCAAGAGCCACTAAAACTGGCACAAACCATTCGAGACATGAAGCTCAAGTATGTAGTGATCACCTCGGTTGACCGCGACGACTTACGTGACGGTGGCGCACAACATTTTGCAGACTGTATTAGAGAGATTCGTATCCTAAATCCTGAAATCAAAATCGAAATTTTGGTTCCTGATTTCCGTGGTCGTATCGACGCCGCCCTAGATATTTTGGCGACTGAGCCACCAGATGTGTTTAACCACAACCTAGAGACTGCACCAAAGCACTATCGTAAAGCGCGTCCAGGAGCCAACTACCAATGGTCGCTGGATCTGCTTAAAAAGTTCAAAGAGCGCCACCCCAACGTACCGACTAAGTCGGGCCTGATGATGGGCTTAGGAGAAACCAACGAAGAGATCGCTGAAGTCTTACAAGATCTACGAGCTCACAACGTTGAGATGTTGACGCTTGGCCAGTACCTCCAACCCTCCAAGTTCCATTTGCCTGTTGAACGTTACGTGCCGCCAGCTGAATTTGATGAACTGCGAGTGTTTGCTGAAAAAATCGGCTTTACCCATGCCGCTTGTGGCCCCATGGTCCGCTCAAGTTATCATGCAGATTTACAAGCCCAAGGCAAAGAAGTGAAATAAGCTTAGCTTGATAAAAAAATAGCGCCTTTCGGCGCTATTTTTTTATCAGAAATCGTTTAGACAAGGATTACAATAACCGCTCCATCAATACTGCATCCTCTTTGCCTTGCTCATGTTGATAATAGGCGTGGCGCGTACCTGTTTGTTCAAAACCATAAGCTCGATACAACCCAATTGCGCCAGCACTTGACGCTCTAACCTCTAACATCAATCTCTCTGCGCTATTCACTGCCGCCAAATCCACAACCGCAGCCATCAGAGCCTTGCCATACCCTTTTCCTTGGCTCGCAGGCAGCACGCAAATATCCATTAAGGTTGCATCTTCAAATAGGATATGAGCAATTGCAAAACCCTGCAGCTGTTCATCTTCAAATACCCCTAACACATGGTAAAAACGGCCAAAGCAACTTTCTACATTTCTAAGCGACATAGGAAAACGATGGCATGCTAACTCAATCTCATATACCTCTGCTATAGCCTCAGGTGTCAGTAACTTAAGCTCACGCATCGCTTATCTCTCGCTGACATATCGACTGCCATAAGGCTTGTTTTGCGGACGATTGCTGCTCTAATACCGCAATAGGCGCCGAGCTAATCAGCGTATCAATCTGGGGGCGTTTGACACTACGCATATCCCAACATACTTGCGATAACTTTGCCCCATTGTTGCTTGTAACAACCTGCTTCACATCGACCTCTAATAGCGCCAAAACGCTCGTCACAATAGGATGCTCAAGATTAAGTTGCACGCCTTGATCGTGCAAAATAACACAAGGGTTTAACTGCATCTCTTGTCTAACCCAGCGAGATATTCCCATTGCATCCAGGTAAGCCTGTTTATCCACGTAAACTCCGCAGCCTATATCAATATGGATAGGATAACGTTAGTGGTAAACACTGTCACGGTTAGTTAGCAAGATAGCTGAAGTTCTTTTTCAATAGCTAGAAACAGCCAATAACAGAAAGCAAAAAGCCGTTCATTTCTGAACGGCTTCTTTAAGTTTGGCAGGGGTGGCAGGACTCGAACCCGCAACCATCGGTTTTGGAGACCGCTGTTCTACCAATTGGAACTACACCCCTGTTGACGTGGGGCATTATGCAAAAATGACTCTAAAAGGTAAAGGACTTTTTATGACTAAATGGCTTAACTGCGGCTTTTTCATGCAAGACCGTTAATATTCCCAGCGTGGATACGGATTTTAAGCAAAAAAGCGAGAGCAGCACGCTTAGCTTTCTGTTTAGTAACTTACCAACCCGCACGCTATATACTCTTTTCTCGCAAAATCATGGAACACTCAAAATGCACCAAGCAATTCTATCCAACGTTTTATATTGCAATATAGTAGCGAGTATTGTGGGCCTGCTAGCATCACCTCTATCACACTCTCGCTAGTTAATATTGGTCTCACTATAGAATCACTACTGGAGTTCTATAAAGTAAAGATCCCACCTAGTCCCTCTATCTTGAAAGGGGTTAATACACTCATCACCAAAACTAAATCCCCCTCAATCAGGTGGGCAAATTCACTATGCCACTACACATGAAGCGAATAGGGCTGAACGAATACGAACGAAACCATCACCATAGTAATTGACCTCATCTAGTCTATAACTAGAAACTAGGCATGATCAGCTTAGAACAAGGTCTTCGTGTTGACTAACAAGGGGATGTGCAGTGTCGAAAAGGTTGGGAACTATTTCCGACCAGGCCAACATCCAGTTTAGCCTTAACACCACAGAGCCTTATCCCTATGAGCTAATGTAGGAAGTAAAGTCAGTGCAGACACTATCTACTGCCCATCACACAGATAGCAGCCTTGTATAACATCCACAATAGCCCCCATTGCTCGCGTAATTATTTCACAAGCGGGTTTTATAGACTCTCTTTACGAGAAATTAGGAGCCTGGGAATGACCTACTCTCCTAGTTCGCGCAGCGAACACATGGGGCGAAGAGATTGCGCTTAATGTACGAAGTACATTGCAGATTCGTAGCGCCTAGCAGCTTTGATGCTAGCTGGGGAGCCAGTTCAGCGGTGGGGCGACGGCCAAGGATGGCGGAAGTGTAGACATTGTCTGAAACATTTATCCACAGACATCGGGAGTAAACATTACACGTAAGTGCTTAAGTGGAAAAACCACCTACCTACATTGAAATTGGCTTTGGAAAGCAACGTTGAAAACTTATAAAACGCAAAACGCAAAAAAGCCACCTTAATAAGGTGGCTTCTCTACTTAATTATGCGTCTGGAAATGACCTACTCTCCTAGTTCGCGCAGACCCACATGGGGGCGAAGAAGCTCCGCTATGTATGCAACGCATTCAGGAGCTAAGTAGCGCAAGTAACTTGTTACGAAGCTGGAGAGCCCGCTTAGCGGCGGGGTGACGTCGGGGGTATGTGGTTTCGC
>NZ_MCBT01000039.1:0-955 GCF_001735525.1 Shewanella colwelliana | reverse complement strand
TAGCGTCGACAGTGACAGCTGGGATTACAGTATTCTTAACAGTGATGTGCAGTTCCTCGCCCAAGGCGAAACCATCACCTTAAGCTTTGATGTGACCGTCACTGACAACGATGGTGGCAGCGACACCAAGACCGTCAGCCTCACCATTACCGGCACTAACGATCTCCCCGTCTTAACCGTGGATGCCAGCGGTGCCGTAACCGAAGATGACAGCAACCCAAGCCTCAGCGACAGCGGCGCGCTCAGCTTCACCGATGTCGACACCACTAATACCCACAATGTCACCGAGGTCTACAACGATGACATCCGCTGGGACGGCGGCGATCTAACCAGCGTACTCAGCGCAGGTCAAATCCAGAGCCTGATTGATGGCTTCAGCGTCGACAGTGACACCTGGGATTACAGTATTCTTAACAGTGACGTGCAGTTCCTCGCCCAAGGCGAAACCATCACCTTAAGCTTTGAGGTGACCGTCACTGACAACGATGGTGGCAGCGACACCAAGACCGTCAGCCTCACCATTACCGGCACTAACGATCTCCCCGTCTTAACCGTGGATGCCAGCGGTGCCGTAACCGAAGATGACAGCAACCCAAGTCTCAGCGACAGCGGTGCGCTCAGCTTCACCGATGTCGACACCACTAATACCCACAATGTCAGCGACGTCTACAACGGCGATATAGCCTGGAGCGGCGGGGATCTAACCACCGTGCTTAGCCCTGCCCAACTGGCTAGCCTCGTCGATGGCTTCAGCGTCGACAGCGACAGCTGGGATTACAGTATTCTTAACAGTGACGTGCAGTTCCTCGCCCAAGGCGAAACCATCACCTTAAGCTTTGATGTGACCGTCACTGACAACGATGGCGGCAGCGACACCAAGACCGTCAACCTCACCATTACCGGCACTAACGATCTCCCCGTCTTAACCGTGGATGCCAGCGGTGCCGTAACCGAA
>NZ_MCBT01000038.1:0-2010 GCF_001735525.1 Shewanella colwelliana | reverse complement strand
CTCGACGATGGCATCTGACGTGAATGGATTCACAAATGCCGCGATGACATGGATGTCAGAGAGCGGCCATGCCATCAACGTCCGCAGCTGTATCTACACTGGGTTATTGACTCTCTTCGATTTAGCTTCATTTGGTGTGAGGGCGAGTAAAAAGCTAACGTGCTTTTGCCCCAAAATGAGTTAACACGTTGTCGGTGGATCAGTACCTAACGGACATTCTAGCCTGGCAATTTTCATCGCGACACCAGCGAGATGTAATTCACTACTCTCCAACCAAAAACTGGATAACTATACAGTCATATTCAAATTATCAGGATTTTGAACGATTTTCATCCTGTATTCGTGCGCGTTTTCTCATGTTGATTTAAATAAATGGCATTAGAATTAATTACTTATGCTATTCGTCAAGTAGATAATAGGTTTGGAAAACGCGCATGCGCGTTTTTCCAGATGGTATATTTAGCAAAATGCTGATAAGTTCATTGTATACAGATAGTTAACTGTGCGCGTTTTCACTGGTCCAACGAGGTAAACGCGCATGCGCACTAATAAAATGTTATGCGTATTACTACTTCGCACACTAGGATGTGGCCAATAAATGAAATTTCTTATACTAACTTTAATCTTTATCTTAACGCCTTTATTGAATGTCTATGCAGCTAGTTTTGACTGTTCTGTAAAGTTAAACATAACCGAAAAAGCTATTTGCTCAAATACCGTACTTAACTTGTTAGACGAAGAGTTATCTAAGTATTATTCAAAACATTTAAAATCATTAACAGAAACAGAAAAAAAACACCTTATTAGCAAACAACGCAAATGGCTAAGTGAAAGAAACACTATTTGCAGCGACAATGCAGGTTGTTTACTCACGGTATATGCTTCAAGAATCGAAGAGCTAAGTTTTAAGCCTAAGAAAGTTGAGAAAGTTGAGAAAGTAAGTGGAACATATTCTCATAAACCAGAGCGTGATAGCTTTAATCCTAAAATAAAGTGTGATTTTTCCGGGGTTAAGTTTTCTTCTGATTTAGTTGTATATGCTGGTGGGGCTTACAGTGGCTCCCCGACTATTTACCAAATAGATGAAAGTGGTCATAGAACAACTAAATTTGATGTTGCCGTAAATTCACCTGACTCACCTGTAGCGTTATTTTTAAGCGCATATGAACCATCAATATGGAATATAAAGTGGACAGAAAATACAAAAATAGAAGCTGTGTATGCTTCAGGTTATTATAAGCAAGTAATCATAGGGTTACCAAATAATGTACCTGTAATAACCACCATGTCTAGAGAGGCGGTTCCTTGTACCTCCTTATATATTGAACCTAAAACTCTCCACAAAGTAAATCCACTTTCTTTACGCTTGTTTAATAAAAAAGTTTCCTTAGTAACCAAAGCTAAGAGAGGGAATCTTGGTTTTGGTGATGCGTTTAGCCACAAAACTCCTTTTTTTACAAATGTTGAAAGTAATATTGATGAACATATTGACCCTATATTTTCATTCTCAGGAAAATATGGGCTTAATCAATTAATATCTAAGGGTTATATAAGAGAATATAGCGAGCAAGATGTAAATAGGTGGGTTAAGTTAAAATCAGATCAACTTATGGAGAGCCTTCCACCTGTAGCAGGTATTGACGTTTCATCAAAATATAAACCTGACATCTATATTAGCCAAAGGGCTTATGTCATTCTTAAAAAAATCAGAATTCCAGCGGGGCTATTTGGTGCAGATAGTGTAGTTTTCTTTTTAAAGGAAAATGTTCCTTACCCTGATGGGAAATTAGGCCATAGTAAGTTATATGACTTTAATACCCTTAAATGTAAAGGAACAGGCTGTAATCGTTAAACGCATAACAAATAAGGATAGGCCGCGCGTAGCCGCGTCCTTATCCCGAGTGTTGAACAAGCCCAGGGTTGTAGGAAGTGATACCTTTATATAGTAAATAGCGGCGTGAGAGCTCACGCTGGTTTAGGTCGGGGAGCTTAATTTACACTTTTGGCTAG
>NZ_MCBT01000037.1:0-91261 GCF_001735525.1 Shewanella colwelliana | reverse complement strand
AGTGGTTGACTGTAAAGTTAACGATTCGATAGCGTTGAAGCGATAGCCTACTGGCTTCAATGAGTATTCACTCGGTACAGAGTATAAGGTACCAACAGTGTCCCATTCGTCTAGAGGCCTAGGACACCGCCCTTTCACGGCGGTAACAGGGGTTCGAATCCCCTATGGGATACCACTTTCTTGAGTGGTTGACTGTAAAGTTAACGATTCGATAGCGTTGAAGCGATAGCCTACTGGCTTCAATGAGTATTCACTCGGTACAGAGTATAAGGTGCCAACAGTGTCCCATTCGTCTAGAGGCCTAGGACACCGCCCTTTCACGGCGGTAACAGGGGTTCGAATCCCCTATGGGATACCACATTTTAATTTTGTGTTATCTACTTTGTGTTATGCATGGTTACATAAAATTGGGGCCTTAGCTCAGCTGGGAGAGCGCAACACTGGCAGTGTTGAGGTCAGCGGTTCGATCCCGCTAGGCTCCACCATATAAGCGTTTAATTACGCTAAAAAAACCACCTTAGGGTGGTTTTTTTTCGTCTATAATTTGATGAGTTGGCTCAATAGAGGTGAGTTAAACTGATTGGATAAAACGAATGCTTGCTAACAAGCGACAAGCACTCGATGGGGGAGATGGATTGGTATTAATCGATACCCAAGAAGCCGCCCGTTTGATGGGCCCATAGCTGCGCGTAGATCCCGCCCTGGGCAATAAGTTGCTGATGAGTGCCTTGTTCTACTATTTTCCCTTGGTCGAGCACGATGAGTCGATCCATGGCCGCTATGGTCGATAGACGATGGGCGATGGCAATAACGGTTTTACCAGCCATAAGCTGATACAAACTTTCTTGAATTGCAGCTTCAATTTCTGAGTCTAGCGCTGAGGTGGCTTCATCAAGTAACAAAATCGGTGCATTTTTAAGTAGCACGCGCGCGATGGCTATCCGTTGGCGTTGACCGCCAGAGAGTTTCACACCTCGTTCTCCCACTTGAGCATCTAAACCATGGTTGCCTTCAGGATCACTTAGCGCCTGAATAAATTCATAGGCTTGAGCTTGCTTAATTGCATCTTCTAACTCCTCGTCGCTTGCATCCGGTTTACCGTAACGAATATTGTCTCGAATAGAGCGGTGAAGCAGGGAGGTGTCTTGGGTAACCATGCCGATACAAGAGCGCAGTGAATCTTGGGTCACCAGACGAATGTCTTGATCATCAATGGCGATAGAGCCATTTTCAACATCGTGGAAGCGCATGAGTAGGTTCACTAAGGTTGACTTCCCCGCACCAGAGCGACCAACGAGGCCAACTTTTTCGCCGGCTTTAATGTTGAGGTTAAGTGTGTCTATCACACCTGAATCTTCGCCGTAGTGAAAGCTGACCTGTTCAAAGTCAATTTTCCCTTGTGAGACACACAGTGCGGCAGCATCTTCACTGTCGGTGATCGCCGTTGGCTTGGATAGTGTATTCATGCCGTCTGTTACGGTACCGATATTTTCAAATAGGGAACTTATCTCCCACATGATCCATTGAGACATGCCGTTAAGTCTTAATGACAGGCTTACTGCAACCGCAATAGCACCCACTGTAATGGCACTGTCTCGCCATAGCCAAATAGAAACCGCTGCAATGGTAAAGGCCAATAGGTAGTTAATCACCTGCACGCTGACGTTGATTCCCGTTACTAGGCGCATCTGGCGATACACTGTGTCGAGAAAGCCTGACATGCTGTCTTTGGCATATTCAGCTTCTTTTTGTGTATGAGAGAAAAGCTTAACGGTGGCGATATTTGTGTAGCTGTCGACGATACGTCCGGTCATGGTTGAGCGGGCATCGGCTTGTTCGGTAGAGACTTTCTTTAGTTTCGGCAAAAAATATAACTGCAAGCCCACATACAATCCGAGCCAAACGAGCATTGGTAGCATTAGCCTGATATCAGCATCAGCGATAATCACCAACATAGAGACAAAATAAACCAAAATGTAGACCAATACATCGAGGAGTTTGGTGACTGTTTCTCTTACTGCAAGGGAGGTTTGCATCACTTTTGTGGCGATACGACCCGCAAAATCATTTTGATAAAATGAGACGCTCTGCCTTAGCAGGTAGCGATGGGCTAGCCAGCGGATCGACATTGGATAGTTGCCGAGCAGTCCTTGATAGACGATGAGTGCATGTAACAGCACCAATGCGGGGATCACCACCAATACCAAAATGGCCATGGTCAGCAGTTTATCGCCTTGCTCAGCAAACAGGGTTTCAGGCGTATGGCTACCAAGTAAGTCGACGAGGTCGCCCATGAAGGCGAACAAGGACACTTCCAAAATCGCGAGCACGGCAGTCAGAAACGACATCAAGGCTAAGGGGATTTCAAATCCTCTGGTGTAGTGGCGACAAAAGGCATATATACCGCGTGGGGGCTGCGTCGGTTCATCATCGGGTAAAGCATTCACCCAGGATTCAAATAGTTTAAACATTCCTGTCCTTGTCGAGTTTAAATCGGTAAATCAGATAGACAGAGCATCATATCCTAGCTTTGATGTCATATCTAAGTTTTCAATTGTAAGATAATTCACCTTGGGTTCCGTTTTCCGCTAGTCAGTAATAGAAGCTTGCATTAGAGTGTCCTCAATCTTTCACGTGCCATTGAACGAGATACCATGAACACTACAAAGCGGTTTTCGGATGAGAGTTTTCGCCGTGCTCGACTGGCACGCGATGCGCGGTTTGATGGATTATTTTATGTTGGAGTGTTATCAACCGGTATCTATTGCCGTCCCATCTGCCCCGCGATGCCCGCAAAAGAAGAAAATGTTCGCTACTTCAACACAGCCTTAGCCGCTGCTAACCATGGGCTAAGGCCTTGCTTGCGCTGTCGCCCCGATAGCGCACCACATTCAAACCCGTGGATGGGTAATCAAACGAGTGTCAATCGCGCCTTAACCTTGATTAATGAAGGTATATTATCGGGCGTCGATAGCATTACGTTGGAGCAACTTGCTGAAAAGCTTGGTATTACTAGCCGCTATTTACGTGAACTGTTTAAAACTTATGTCGGGGCATCACCCAAGCAGTATGCGCTATATCAGCAGTTGATGTTTGCCAAACAATTATTACATCAAACAACTATGCCTATCACCGAGGTGGCATTTGCCGCGGGATTTAACAGTGTACGTCGTTTTAATGAAGCTTTTGCACAGGAGTTAAAGCTAACCCCTAGCGCGATTCGAAAGCAGCGTGCGGCGGGCTCTGTGCAAGTACAAGCAAACAGTATCAACTTAAAACTATCCTACCGCCCGCCGTTTAATTGGGCGCATATGCGAGCGTTTTATCAATTGCGAGCCGTTGATGAGATGGAGTGGTTGGGGGATAACTCTTACGGCAGAACTATCACTTTAGGAAAGGTTCGGGGGTATTTCACGGCGGTGCATAATAGTGAGCAATCTTGTTTTGACATTAACATCGTATTCACCGATACCGACGGCCTATTACAGCTTAAACGCATTGTTAGCCACATCAGACGTTTACTTGACCTTGATGCCGATCTTATTGAAGTGGAGGCCAGGCTTTCGCTGCTTGGCAATGCCCTGCCTAAGATTAATACTGGTGTTAGGATCCCCGGCGTTTGGTCTACCTTTGAAGCCGGTTGTCGTGCGATTCTTGGGCAGCAAGTTAGTGTTGAACAAGCGGTAAAACTGTTAAAGTTATTGACTGCTCACTATGGTGAACGTGTCACTGTTGGCGACCAAGAGGTGCTATTTTTTCCCTCAGCCGAGGCGATTGCCAAGGCGGAATTGACTGAGCTCAAAATGCCAGGCTTAAGAAAATCTGCGCTGCGGGCGTTAGCAGTTTTTGTCAGCGAGTGTCCAGATAGTGATGTTGAGCAATGGTTGAAGATTAAGGGGATTGGGTCTTGGACCGTCAATTATGTGCGCCTACGTGGATTGAGTGCCCCCGATTGTCTGCTCGCCGATGATCTTGTGGTCAAAAATCAGGTGTTAGCCAATATAAGCAGCGATCCGCAGGAGTCTGAGCTTATCGACATAATACATGCCAAAGATAAGGCCGCGATAAAAAGCTATTACCTTGAAAAGAGCCAACTGATTGGCCAAGCCATATCCCCATGGGGGAGCTATTTAACGTTTCAACTTTGGAGTCAACAATGAGCCGTGCCATTGCAGCAAAATACACCCCTTTCTATCGTCATCAACACCACAACGAGTACCTGCCGGTGGTCAAGAGGCAATGGACCAACGCGATGGGCACCATGGTGTTAGCGGCCAATGAATATGGCTTAACTGATTTGACCTTTTTGTCTCAAAACGAGGAGTGGCCAACCAGAAATATCACGTTGATGGACGGCCTTCCTGCAACAAAAAACTTGGCTGAACAACATATAGACCAAGCCGTTAAACAAATAGAGCTGTATTTAAACGGTGAGCTTAACGAGTTTTCTGTGCCATTAGCCCCCGTGGGCACTGAGTTTCAGCATCAAGTTTGGCAGGCACTATTAGCCTTACCATTTGGTACTGCATGCAGTTATAGTGATATCGCTAAGCAGATCGAGCGGCCTAAAGCGGTGAGAGCCGTTGGTAGTGCTAATGGTGCTAACCATATTGCCTTGTTGATTCCCTGTCACCGGGTTATCGGTAAAAGCGGTGCTTTAACGGGCTATGCGTATGGGGTGGAGATTAAGCGTCGCCTATTAATGATAGAGGCTGCAATTTAAGGGATAGAGCCAGCCACTTGTTATCACGTGCAGGCCAAACATGGCAATTAGCTATGTTTGGCGCGAGTCGTTCAATGAAATAGTAAGCTTTCCCGCAGCTTTTGCAGTACAATGGCTGGCTATATAATGATTTAGTAGCCAGTTAATCCATGACCCAAGCAACACCAGTAAACCCATCCGCTCAACAAGAGAATAGTGCTGTTTCTTTTGCCCAAATGAATTTGGCAGCGTCGCTGCAATCTCGTTTGGCTCACCTTGGTTATACCCAGGCGACACCTATCCAGGCGCAAGCTATTCCTGTCGTGCTTGCTGGACGCGATCTGTTAGCGGGAGCGAATACTGGGTCGGGTAAAACAGCAGCCTTTGCATTACCATTATTACAAAACCTGGTGGGTAAACGCGCATCTGGCGGTAATTTTGTTAGCGCATTAGTGTTAGTGCCGACCCGCGAGTTGGCGCAACAGGTGGCAGACAGTTTCTTGAGTTATGGCGCAGAATTAGTCCCAAGAGCGAAAGTGGTCGCCGTTTACGGTGGTGTTTCAGTTAATACCCAGATGTTGTCGTTACGTGGTGGCGCTGATGTATTGGTGGCAACACCAGGACGTTTACTCGACCTGATCTCAAGTAATGCGATAAAGCTATCTCAGCTTAAAAGCTTGGTTCTCGATGAGGCCGATCGCATGCTTAACTTAGGCTTTACTGAAGAGCTAAGTCAGATTTTAGCGCTATTGCCTGCTAAAAAGCAGACACTGCTTTTCTCGGCAACCTTTCCTGAAGAAGTACAAACTCTGACATCAAGTTTGCTGGATAATCCATTTGAGATCCAGCTACAAAGTGATGTTGAAAGTACCATTGAGCAAAAAGTGTATACCGTTAATCGGGAACGTAAAAATGCGTTATTGGCTGAACTTATTAAGGCCAATGATTGGCGCCAGGTGTTAATCTTCGCCAGTGCTAAGAATAGTTGTAATCGTATTGCACAAAAGCTCGCTAAACAGGATATCGCAGCGGAAGTTTTTCATAGCGATAAAGCTCAAGGTACGCGTAATCGCTTACTTGAGTCATTTAAGCAGGGGGATGTGACGGTATTGGTCGCAACAGATATCGCCTCGCGTGGTATCGATATCGATAAATTGCCTGTAGTGATTAACTATGAACTTCCACGCAGCCCTGCCGATTACATGCATCGTATAGGTCGTAGTGGCCGTGCTGGAGCCGCAGGTGAAGCAATAAGCCTTATTAGTCATGAAGACTATCATCACTTCAGTATTATCGAGAAGAAAAACAAAATTCGTCTAGTGCGCCTGCAATACCCTGGTTTTGAAGCTGATGAAGAAGCGCCAGAAGATTGCCCGTCAAGACTTGATAAGCCGATGGCAAAACCTGAAGGAACTGGCAAGAAAAAACGCAAAAAGTTACCTAAGATCAATGAAGAGCTTTGGAATAGTAAGTCATAGTAGTCGATGCTTGGTTTCATTAACTTATTGATATAGGAAGGGTTATGCAGCACCTTTTTTGGTTGGTCGAAGGTAAAATTGCTGGGCGTTGTGGCCCGAATAAAGTGATGTGGGATATTGCATTACTTAAGCAAGCGGGGATTGGCGCGGTTATCTCGGTTAACGGCGGAGACATGTGCGACACGCTAGAGTTTGATAAGCACGATATTTTATACGCCTGCGTGCCTTTTTCTAGCAACGTACCGCCGACAGAAGATGATTTAGCTCTGTGTGTCGAGCAACTCCCCAAGGCATTAGACTTTATTCGCCGCTGCGAAGAAGAACAGATCCCTGTGATGATCCATTGTCGTTCGGGTAAAGACCGAACAGGCTTGTTGATGGCCTATTATTTGATGCAAAATGGTGCTGCGCCGTTGCATGCTGTGAGTCAGGTCAGAGCGATTAGAGATATCGCTTTTACCGCTGAAGGTTGGGATCAATTTGCCTTTGATGTGTTGTACGCTTTACAGGACTAATGCACATAGCCTAAGTTAGTGCTTCTATTTATCATGAGGTAACAGCATTTGAATAGAGCGGCGATTCTGATTGTAGCATTATGTTTAACTTTGTTGGGCTGCGCATCACCGGTGGCGGATATTGATAAGCAAGCTAGCTATAAAATAGCGGCCCCCCAAGACAGCCCATTGTCTCGTTACCTCAATGCTGCGCTGTCTGCTCACCCTGAACAAACCGGTGTCTACCCATTATCGAACGGCATCGATGCATTTATTGCCCGCCTTGCTATTGTTGATAGTGCAACCAGCAGCATCGACATGCAGTATTATATCTATCGTGATGACGATACGGGCAAGCTGCTGATGTGGCATCTCATCGATGCGGCTAATCGCGGTGTCAGAGTACGTATTTTACTTGATGATTTGACGACAAAAACTATCGATCAAGCATTGATAGTGTTGGCCAGTCATCCCAATATTCATATTCGTCTTTTTAACCCCTCATACCAAAGAACATTTCGCAATATCGCTATGCTGACCGGGTTTTCTCGCTTAAATCACCGGATGCACAACAAGTCTCTGACTGCTGATAATAGGGCAACGATTGTTGGTGGACGTAACATAGGTAACGAGTACTTCTCCAATAACGAGGATGTCGATTTTGGAGATTTTGACTTGCTTACCATAGGTAAAGCGGTTGATGCGGTGTCAGAGCAATTTGATACCTATTGGAATGCGCCGATGTCTATCGACGTTGAAAACTTAATTGATGAAATTAACCCTCAGCAAGTGCTACAGGCTGAGCAGTATATGTTACAACAACGCGCATTATTTGCCGATAACGAGTATATGGGGCGCCTAGAGTTGAGCCAATTGCTTGGTGATCTTCAAGCACAGCACCTTGCGTGGTATTGGGGGGAGGGGAGAGTGGTTTACGATCCTCCAGAAAAGATCATTGGCGAAAATAGCCAGCAGTGGTTGTTGTCAGATCTGGGATTGTTTCTTGCTCAAGCTAAAGAGGAAGCATTGATTGTTTCACCCTATTTTGTGCCTACTAAAGAGGGAACGGATGATTTAGTTGCTGCGGCTAAGTCGGGTTTAACCATCACAGTTGTCACCAATAGTTTGGCCGCGACAGATGTGTTGGCAGTTCATGCGGGCTATCAGCAGTATCGGCAACGCTTGGTAGAGCATGGCATCGCCCTTTATGAGGTTAAAGCCGACCCCAATAATCGGCCCTCCGCATGGAAAGGGAGTTCTCGCAGTAGCTTGCATGCCAAGACTTTTATTTTAGATAGAAAGTCGGTATTTGTGGGATCATTTAATTTCGATCCGCGTTCGGCATGGATTAATACTGAGCTTGGCATCATATTCGACAATCAAGAGTTTGCGAGTGGATTGCAACAAAGTATTGAACTATCGCTTTTACACACCGCCTATCGTGTTGGGATACAAGGTGGGGAGCTAGTGTGGTTCGATGATAAGGATGACACTGTGCGCTATGCTGAGCCTGATGCGAGTTTCTGGCGTAAGTTTATGGCTGATTTGTTGGCGCTATTGCCAATAGAAGCACAACTTTAGTCAAGTTACCCTAGTTTGAGCATCGTCAATAATGGCGTGGTGTGCTAGGGTTAAACTAGTCACAATATTTAGTGAAATATCGGTAACAATATGAAAAGTAAGGCTAGTCAATCTCAAGGTTTATTGCTGTTTAGGTTGTCGCAAACCCAACTCTTTGCCTTAGGGACGCTTAAAATTCGAGAGCTTGTACCGTTCACTTCCTTAAGTGCTATTCCTAAGTCACACCCAAATGTACTTGGCGCTGCTACGGTACGCGGCCAAACCATCCCCATTATCGACATGGCAGCTGCTGTTGGTTATGCGCCCATTAGTGAAGCGGATCGTCTTAAAAGCTATATCATCATTACTGACTGCCAGCGTATGGTGATGGGCTTTTTGGTACGCTCAATCGATAAAATTATTGAGTGTAATTGGCGTGATATTGAATCGCCACCCAATAACTTAGGTAAGAATGCCTACTTAACGGGTGTCACGCGTGTAGAGGATAAACTGGTACAGTTGCTGGATGTCGAGTTATTACTTTCTAAAGTGTTTCCCCCTAGCCCTGAAACCACGCGAGCGATTTTGACAGATGTTCAGCGAGAGATTTTGAAGCCGCTGAATATTTTGTTGGTCGATGATTCTTTGGTGGCGCGTAAGCAGCTTTCCGATGCGCTTGATAGCATTAATATTCCCTATTTGGTGACCTCCGATGGCCGAGAGGCACTTGCGATTATGGAACATGCCTCTCAAGAGGGGCGGCCAGTGGATCTGCTGGTGAGTGATATTGAGATGCCGGGACTCGATGGTTACGAATTAGCCTTTGAAGTGAAAAACACCCCATCATTGGCTAGCGCCTATATTATTTTGCATACCTCATTGTCCAGTGAGATCAGTGTCAGTCAGGCCCATCAAGTTGGTGCCGATGAGGCATTAACCAAGTTTGATGCCCACGAACTGATTGATGCAATGTTACGCGGTGCTAAACGCTTTGATACTAATAAAGATTAGCAGCATGTTATTGTTATGCTGCTAATGCGTAATTTCCAAACTTAAAATGGCCATAGCGCTAGACAATTCCAGTGACTTTCTATACAACTTCAACATGAAGGAAGATTAATATTGGGCTTTCATCTGTTTGAGCATGCTTTTACTTTCGATATGCTTTCATGTGGCACTGCGATTAACGTTGGCTACATGGGCGACGACAATAATATAAAAATGAAAGTAGCACATTTTTAAGCATGTTGAATTTTTCGCTCACGTATTAAACCTAATAATTTATAAAGACAGGTCAATCAATGAATCAAAATAATTCACTATTTGCCAAGCTGGCAGATGGCAGTCTCGTGCTTCAAATCTTGATAGGTATTATTGCAGGGGTTTTGCTGGCGACGTTTTCGAGCTCCTCTGCGTTAAGCGTGGCTTTCCTTGGCGATCTTTTTGTGGGTGCATTGAAAGCGATTGCGCCCATATTAGTGTTTGTATTGGTGGCAGCTTCGATTGCTAATCAAAAGAAAAACGCTAAAACAAATATGCGACCTATTGTTTATCTTTACCTCTTCGGAACCTTTGCCGCTGCGATCACGGCGGTCACGATGAGTTTTCTATTTCCCACAACATTAGTCTTAGCGACAGGGGCGGAAGGTGCCAATCCGCCTGAAGGTATAGGCGAAGTGATTCACACCTTGCTGTTTAAATTGGTTGATAATCCAGTCAATGCGCTGATGACGGGTAACTATATTGGCATCTTAGCCTGGGGTGTGGGTTTAGGCCTAGCGCTGCATCATGCTAGCGATAGCACCAAAACAGTATTTGCGGATATCAGTCATGGCGTTTCACAAATGGTACGCTTTATTATTCGTTTAGCACCCATTGGTATTTTTGGCCTAGTGGCTAATACTTTTGCACAAACGGGCTTCGAAGCGATAGCTGGATATGCTCAGCTATTAGTCGTGCTGCTTGGGTCAATGTTGATCATCGCGCTGGTGGTTAATCCGCTAATCGTGTGGTTTAAGATCAAACGTAATCCTTATCCATTGGTGTTTATGTGTCTTCGTGAAAGTGGTGTAACGGCTTTCTTCACCCGTTCAAGTGCAGCAAACATTCCCGTCAATATGGCCTTGTGTGAAAAACTGGATCTGCATGAAGATACTTATTCTGTCTCGATTCCACTCGGTGCGACCATTAATATGGGCGGCGCGGCCATTACGATTACAGTGTTAACCTTGGCAGCGGTTCATACTTTAGGTATTCAGGTGGATATCTTAACGGCCATTTTACTCAGCGTGGTTGCTGCTGTGTCAGCTTGTGGGGCGTCGGGGGTCGCAGGTGGTTCACTGTTGCTGATTCCACTGGCTTGTAGCCTGTTTGGGATATCTAATGATGTTGCCATGCAAGTGGTTGCGGTAGGCTTTATTATTGGTGTAATTCAAGACTCGGCAGAAACTGCGCTTAATAGCTCTACCGATGTTATCTTTACCGCATCAGCATGTGAAGCCGCTGAACGGCTGCAAGACAATAGTTAACCTGACATAGACAGCAAAACGAAAAGGAGCCATTGGCTCCTTTTCGTTTTTTTAAGCGCCAACAATACCTAAAGGTTTACCCTGTTGCCACATTCCCCGGGTAAAGTCAGGGAAGGTGACCGATTGGCTACGATTTTTGAGGGATTGTTCACTCAGGATACTCACCACCGACCAAGCCGCACCATCATAGACATCCTGATCGAGTGCTTCACCATTGCGTAGACAGTAAACCATGCGCCACAGCATGAGAAAATCCATGCCACCATGACCACCATTTAGTTGGGCTTCTACGCCCATTTGTTGCCATAGTGGGTGATCGTATTTGGCATACCACTTATTCATGTCCGTATCCCATTGATGATAACTTTGTGGGCTGCCATCGCTGTTCTTACTAAGGCTAGCCGTTTCTAACGCAATTCGATTAGGGAACCCTGCAAAAACCCCATTAGTACCTTGGATTAGATTATGTCGACTGTAAGGGCGCGGCGTTGTGGTGTCATGCTGAACCATAATGGTTCGCCCTTTAATTGTTTTGATGAGCGTGGTGTTAATATCGCCATTGATATAGTGGAGTTGATTACGCTCATGGTCGCTAGGGAACTCACGCTGGGCATAGCGTTGACGCCCAAGAGCTGGCGAACTCATTGACGTTAAATAGTCGAACCGATCACCACGGTTAATATTCATATATTGAGAAACCGGACCTAAACCATGGGTAGGATAGAGATTGCCATTACGTTTGGTATGCCAGTAGGTTCGCCATGAACCGGTTTTATGTTCAATCTCTTTCATTTGCCAACGTAGTTCATGGATATAGGCGGCTTCTCCATGGAGCAGCTCGCCAAATAGACCTTGTCTCACCATGTTTAGCACCATCAACTCATCTCTACCGTAGTTGACGTTTTCCATCATCATGCAGTTTTTCTGCGTGCGTTCTGCGGTATCAACGAGTTGCCAGCACTCTTCAATCGTTAACGCAAGTGGCACTTCAACAAAAGCGTGTTTGCCGCTTTCCATAGTGTCGATTGCCATGGGGGCATGCCATTCCCACGGGGTCGCGATAATGACGATATCAATGTCATTACGGCTAAGCAGGTCTCGATAAGCATGTTCTGAGCCTGTATAAGATGTTGGCTTGTTAAGTCCTTGCTTGCTAACAAACTCAACGGCGCGCTCCAGTACCTCTTGATGGGTGTCACAAATGGCTTTTATTTCGACACCCTCGAGATGACAGAAGTGCTGAACATGGCCATAACCTCGTTCACCCACACCAATAAAGCCAACACGAACCGTATCGAGTTTAGGGGCGACAAGTCCCATTACTGATTTGCCTAGAGGAGGAGCGGCTTGTTGTGATTGAGCTGCGTAGCTCATTTTTGTGGTGACAAGCCCTGCTGCGGTCAACCCTGCAACTTTTAAAAAGTTACGCCGATTAAGATCCTTCATTATATGTCCTGTTGTTATATCATTGTTTTTATTAAGAAGCGTCCTTGCCTGTCAAGGGCTTACAGACTTTACTCAAGTCTTAGATCACTATTGGTTTGTTATATCAAAGAAAAATCCTAAATACATCGCTTGCTTAACTGATCGGAGCCGTTACGATTTTGTATTCACCTTTACTGAATTAATGCATTAAAAGTGATTTAGATCGCGTTTTTATTTTATTTGTCGGTTACAATTTAGTACAAGGGTGAAGGGGAACAAGTTTTAATTGATTGGTTTTCTGATAGTTTTATTCACAACATTGCAACATATTCAGCGGTTAGAGGTTAAATAAATATGGAATCAAAGCTTAGAGTAATGTTAGACAAAACCAACGTGAATGGTTCGCAGTCATTACTTCAAGTTATCGAGATGCCAGTCGTTGAAAAACGTAAGCGTCTAAATTGGCAGGAGCAAGATATGGATAAACGCGAAATTATTGGTAACTGGATTGATGAACGCCCTTCTTTGGGTGACAAGATCACCCTGTATCGCCAAAATGATAAGTTATTTCTTGAGACTTGGTATAACGATGGCTGCCATAGCTTAGATGAGATGCAAGCAACTGAGGTCGAAAATGGCATTAAGCTTGAAGACTTAGGGGGCAATCTTTTTGGGGAGTACTTTTTACTCTCAGCGGATAACAGCCTACAGTTTTGTAATAGTAGCGAATGTTTCTATACCGCTAAACGCGCTGCTGCCTAATTGATGTCGAAACCGTGTGATTCTCATGCCTCGCACGGTTTTGGTCGCAATTAAAAAGGGTGTTTGCTGAAAAAGCTGATGGGTGCTTTAGTGTAAGGGTGCAAAATCTGAAGGTGCTGTGCGTGTAAACACAAGCGATCCGCGGCTTTGATGATCTGTTCATCGCCATAAAAATCATCCCCTAAAATCGTGTGTCCTAACGCTTTCATATGCAATCTTAGTTGGTGTGTTCTGCCAGTGATCGGCTTTAGCTTAATTAACGTGCTATTGGCTCTGCGCTCCATTACCTCGTAATAAGTTGTCGCGGCTTTACCATTCACATCAATTTTTTGCAGTGGCGGGTGTTCGCTGTTAGCCATCATCGCCAATGCAATTTCCCCCTTATCATCGGTCACTATCCCTTGTACTTCGGCGACATAGTATTTCTCTGTGACTCTATTCTGAAATTGCGTTTTTATGTTTGACTCAGCCTTTTTGTTTAAGGCGAAGACCATAATACCTGATGTGGCACAGTCGAGCCGATGCACCAAAATCGCTTCAGGGTAACGTTGTAATAAACGATTAATCGCACAATCAAAGGTATTTTCTGCTCGACCAGGATTAGACAGTAAGCCAGAAGGTTTATTGATAACAATAATGTCCCTGTCTTGGTAACGTATGTCTAGCCAAGGTATTGAGGGGGGCTGATAGCTAAAAATTTTCATTGGTTCTCCTTCGGCGTGATCCTACCAAATTCGAGTGGCTGTGCCTACAAGCACCAAGCATCAAGCATCAAGCATCAAGCATCAAGCATCAAGCATCAATAGTGTCGTGACTAGTTAATTTGTGAACATTCTGTTAAGTTTGCAAAAGTGATGGCAAATGAGAAGACGTTGTGACCAAAGTATTAGTAAGTCAGTTATTAATCGCGGCAGCATTGCTTGTGAACACTTGCACTGCCAGCGCTAAACCTGCTGTGTTGGCGTCGGACATCTGGTGTCCTTACGTGTGCGATGCACAGGCTTCACAGCGTGGCTATGTGCTTGATTTGACACAGCGAGCGCTTGAAATTGCTGGGCAGAAAAGCCAATTTGAAATACAACCTTTCTTACGTACCCTAGAGAATGGTCGGCAAAGTAAAGTGGATATTGTGTTGGCCGTGACCGCCGAGCACCTTAAAGAGTACGAACTTATCTCATCTCACTCCATCATTGGTCGTTATAGTAATGATTTTTATGTCAATAAGAGTGATCAATGGCAATATCAAGCTCCCGATAGCTTACTGACAAAAAATGTCGCTGCCATACAAGGTTACACTTATGGGCAGGTACTCGATGACTTCTTACCTACACTGCCTAGCCTTTATCTTGCATCGGGTAAATCACCGCTAGAGATGAATCTTCAGCGACTAATTAAGGGGCGAGTGAGTATTATCTTAGGTAATCGTCATGTCATTGAGTATGTGGCTGCTGAGCAAGGTTTAATACCACTGATACGCTACGCAGGCAGTGAAGGTGAGGCGATGCCACTATTTATTGGTTTTAGCCAAAATGCTGTTCAAGAAGGGCTGCTGGAGCGATTTGAAACTGGGCTTAAGCTCCTCAAGCAAAGTGGTGAATATCAGCAAATATTAGCCCGCTACCACCTCTCTTTTTAGACCATAATGATGTTGCTTAAGTTATTTACAATGTTGCCAGCCCCCATAGAGGCGATAAGTATCGCCTATCAAGGTTGTTAAATGTGGCTTGGTGCTTCCTAACTATTTTATAGAGAAGCTAAGCTGCGCTATGATAAGCCCTTTCGTGTCACCCGCCTTCATATTATGGAACACTTACAATGACATCAGACAAGCACTATTTTATTGGCAAACCAGGACTTCAATGGGGGGAGGTTGAGAAGCAGGCATGGCGACAAGCACAGTGTATCAAGCGCTCTTATCACCAAGAGGTCGTGACCAAAATAGAAGCATTATCGCTAGACTATGATGTTGAGCAATATGGCCAATTAACTTATGACGAAGGCCATTACCCCCTTTATGTGGTGAAGAGTAAAAATTTCTGTATCACCAAACCAACCGTGTTAGTCACAGGTGGTGTACATGGTTATGAAACCAGTGGTGTACACGGGGCGATTCGATTTCTAGAAACCGCAGCGAAAGCGTATACCCAAAGGTTTAATATTGTGGTTGCACCGTGTGTGAGCCCATGGGGGTACGAAACCATTAATCGCTGGAACCCTTTTGCTATCGACCCCAATCGTTCATTCTATCCCAATAGTCCGGCAGCAGAGTCTAATGCTTTGATGAAAATGGTCAGTGCACTTGGTGTAACGCTCATGGCACATATCGATCTCCATGAAACTACCGATACGGATAATAGTGAGTTTCGTCCTGCGCTGGCAGCAAGAGAGGGGATCACCAACACCAATTGGAATATCCCTGATGGATTCTATTTAGTTGGTGACAGTGAAAACCCGTGTGATGATTTTCAATCTCACATCATTGATGCGGTTCAAGGGGTGACTCATATCGCTCCTGCTGATGAAAATGGCAAACTCATTGGGGCGGCGGTCACGCAATTTGGCGTGATAAATTATGCCACTAAAGCCTTAAGCCTCTGCACCGGCTTTAGTGATGCTAAGTTCAATACCACCACCGAAGTGTATCCCGACAGCCCTTTGGTTGACGATGAGAATTGCATTGCGGCGCAAGTCATGGCTGTCACCTCAGGACTGGACTTTATTAGTCACGCAGCGGTATCGAAATAAGACAAACCGGCATAAGACAAACAGGGTTACATGAGCCCGCTGATGATGGCTAATGCAACGCTGAGAAATAGCAACCCAGTTATCAAATTGATGATTGGGGTTGCACGTTTCATGGTGAGCTGTATTGAAGGCTTTGAAAGTACTAACGCGATAAGGCTAAACCAAACCATAGAGAGCAATAGCAACATGACAGCGGCTGTGAGTTTGGTTAGCAGGTTTATCTCTGGAGTGATCATGGCTGAGAATAGGGTGATGAAAAACACCAATGCTTTTGGGTTGAGAAGATTGGTGTAGAGCCCCTGCATAAAGCCTTGTTTAATTGTTAATACCGCAGTTGCTGACTGCTGAACAATAGTCGATTGTTTATCTTGCCAATGGCTCATTGCAGCGCGAATCGCACTCATTCCCATCCAGCCTAAGTAACAGGCACCTATCAATTGTACCGCCATAAACAGGTGTGGTGAGCTTTTTATCACTAAGCTAACACCTGTCAGACTGAAAATAGTATGTAGCAAAATTGCCACTGATATCCCAGCAGCTGACGCCACGGCGGTGCTGCGTCGCTCTTGGGTCGCCATTTTAACGACGAGCGCAAAGTCGGGGCCAGGGCTTGCCAATGCGACGGTATGAATGACCGCTAATGAGAGTAAGAGTTGCAGTTCTATTGCCATTAAATATTAATCCTTGCTGCGCAGTGTTTATCTGTCTGTTGATAGCATAGTGCCTCAGGCTCAATGGCATTGATTGTAAAATATTGCACGCTAACAGGGTTAACGCATACCAGTCAGTATAAAGAGGTGTTTTGACGCTGACGTCTGCGTTGAATTACCTCACTTGAGAATAAGCGTTTCCTCATCCTTATAATTTGAATTAGTTGATAAAAAACACATTGAGTTGAGTGTTTTTGTATTGGTCGGTATAAGTCCATTCACGCGCAGATGCAAATCTTAACCTGCCTGTTATGCTTTAAATAACCCGTTTTTTAAAGTCTGATGGGGTCACCAGATAGGCTCTTTTAAAGGCTTTATTGAAGTGACTTTGGTCAAAAAATCCCACCTCATATGCGGTATTAATCGCACTATTGCCGTTTCTGAGTGATTTTTTAGCATATTCTAATCTTAGCCGGGTGAGGTAAGCGTGGGGTGTCATTCCCATTGCTGTTTTAAACTGGCGTAAAAATTGGAATTTACTTAAATCAACACTAGAGGATAACTGTTCAAGATTAATATCACTTGCTAGGTGTTCATGCAAAAGCTGTTTTACGCGAGACAATTCCATGATGCCTAACTTAGCTGAAGGCTGGATCAGTTTAGGACTTTGACCGTAGTGGCCAAACAATTCGGTAACAAGCGCCAGCAAGGTGGTTTCGGCCTCTAATCGACTGAGTCGCTGACGCTCGGTGGTCAGCAATGTATGCAGCAGCAAGAACTGTCGTTGTAGCACTTGGCTGTTAATTATTGGTGTTTGGAAAAACAGTGCGCTGACTCCAACCTCTGTGGCTATCTCTTCAACAAGTGAGCACGGCAGTGACATAACATGGACATGGTAACCGTCGGCGTGGAGACTGTGTCCGTTATGGCACTCATCAGGGTTCAATATGGAGATATTATTGGGGGTGAGTTGATAATGGGTGCCTTTATGAAGATATTCTTGCACGCCTTGAGATACAACACCAATGTGGTAGTCGAGGTGAATGTGCTTTTCAAAGCTGAACGAGTTTAAGTGGGCGCGGCTGAGCTCAACCTCTTTATGTATGGGATGAGTCCAATACTCAATATGTTCATCCTGGTGGGGCAATGTCATCTCAGTGTCTTTAGCGGGTTTAGTTTCAGTCTAGCCCAGTGGGTTTTTACCTGACTAGTAAATTATTGCACAGCGGCGCGGCAAAAAATGAACTATCTGCATTTTGCACCGTGAATTCTGCAGAGTATTAGCCCATAATAGGCTCGCAAATTTTGCTTGTCGTTAACATTATTGGAGCGAAGCCGTGAAAGGACAGATCATACGTGAAATGAAAGTGCAGCCTCAAATTGAATCTGAATTTGAAGTGCAAAGACGTATTGCCTTTATAAAAACTAAGCTAAGAGAGGCAAATGCGCATACGTTAGTGCTGGGGATCAGTGGTGGTGTTGACTCTTCATTGGCGGGCCGTTTATGCCAACTTGCCGTTGATGAGCTGAACGCTGACAAGCAAAACGATGAATATCAGTTTATTGCGGTAAGGTTGCCGTTTAATGTGCAAAAAGATGAAGATGAAGCACAGCTTGCGTGTCAGTTTATCTCTCCCTCGAAGCAAGTCTCGGTGAACATAGGTGAGGGGGTTGAAGGGATCCATCAGCAAACATTGGCTGCGCTCGAGGTTGCTCAAGTTGGGTGTAGCGGTGCCAATGCAGATTTTATTAAAGGTAACGTCAAGGCAAGAATGCGTATGATTGCCCAATATGAAATTGCTGGCTTCACTGGCGGATTAGTTGTGGGCACTGATCATAGTGCCGAAAATATCACTGGTTTTTATACCAAATGGGGCGATGGTGCCTGCGATTTAGCGCCACTCTTTGGCTTAAGTAAACGTCAGGTTCGCCAGTTAGCAGCGTTTCTAGGGGCGCCTGATTTGTTGGTGCGCAAAGCGCCAACGGCTGATCTTGAAGAGGACAAACCGCAGCTCGAAGACGAAGTCGCATTAGGGTTAACCTATGATCAAATTGACGATTTTTTAGAGGGTAAGTCTGTTAGCAGCGCAGTGGAAGATAAGTTGATTGGGATCTATAAGCGGACACAGCATAAGCGTCAGCCTATTCCTACTCTCTACGATTAATCATTAATAAAAAGGCGCATACAGCGCCTTTTTCAATCGGCAATGGCGTTAAGATATTGGCGTAACTCGTTAATCGTCCGGTTGGGTAATTGGCGATAGTCTAGGTAGGGTAACAATATTCTGGTTTGATTTGCTCCGCTTACATCCATAAAAGATTGAGGCGTCAGCTTGATATCAATCCCCAGTTTTTGTGCACTCTGCTGGCCGCAAATTAGATGGATATTTGCCTGCTTTTTGTAATCATCTGCAGTAAATTGAATTTGCGTATCTTGGCGCAGTAGCGATGCTTGATAGCGGCGCCAGTCATCATCTGGTGCACTGATTTTTGCCATGATGACGCTTATTTTACGCCAATGATTACCGTTTAGAGCGACGATGCTCGCCATTGCATTAGGTTGTTGGTCGTGCCAATTGAGTGGCAGTTGTGGTGGGTTAGGTAGATAAAAACACCACTTTGCTGACTCTTTGCCAAAGCGTGTATCAGGTAGCATAAATTCTAATGACTGTTTTGCCTAAGTTAGGCTGGAGTTTACCTATTAAAGCCATGTATGTTAATGGCTATGTTTACTATGGACATGCAAACATCTGATGAAGACAATTGTGATCAGTTCGACCAAACATCTAATAATGGCTTTGACCTATGCCACGCTGGGTATTTTAGCTGCGCTGCTCATTGCAGCGGTTTGGTTTCTAAATAGCAGGACAGATTTAGACATTTGGCACACCATAGATTTACCGCATCAATTTAAACACCATGGTAAGGTGATTAACTTCAAGCAATACCTTGATGCTGAAAATCGTCAGTTTGAAGCCCTAGAAGCGCAAATTTATCAAGCCACTGCCAAACTGCCTCATCAAACATTAAACCGTTATTTCCATGGTAGTTATTCCGACCCCAACAAATGGTCTCAAGACTGGAATCGCAGTTTTGAATGGCCGTTAGACGATGCCCCCTTTGGTGTCCTGCTGCTTCACGGCATGTCTGACTCTCCTTATGCGCTATCTCATTTTGCCAACCATTATAAAGGCCGCGCTCATGTGCTGGGGTTACGATTGCCAGGTCATGGCACCATTCCCTCGGGATTGGTTAATCTGACATGGCAGGATATGGCCGCCGCAGTTGCATTGGCAACTGAGCATCTTTCGCAGCAATTGGGTGATAAGCCTATTTATGTTGTTGCTTTTTCAACTGGTGCTGCATTAGCACTGAACCATGAGCTCGAAGCCATTAATCGTGGCAAACAGCCTGCTTATCAAGGGCTAGTTTTTCTTTCACCAGCCATAGGTTTACCGCCAGTTGCGGCTGGGGCCAAATGGCAAGATAGATTAGGGCAGGTGCTGGGGCTCGATAAGCTGAGTTGGAATACGATTCAGACCGAATATGACCCGTTTAAATATAATTCCTTTGCTGTGAACGCTGGAGATGTGGTGTATCAGCTCGCCATTGAGAATCAACGGCTGCTAAGTTTGTTGACTGCTAACCAACTCGGCCTGCTTGGGGATATTTTGACTTTTCAGTCTATTGTTGATGATACCGTCTCAACCACAGCCGTGTTACAAGGCTTATATCAGCGATTACCTAAAAAATCGCATCAGTTAGTCTTGTTTGATATTAATCGACTTAAGGTGAATATGGCGTTGGTTGAGAGAGATCTTAGACTGCGTATTCAGCCCTATCTCGATTCACCGCTGAATCAATTTAAGCTCACGGTGGTCGAAAACGAGCAGAATCAATGGGATCAAGGTAAAGTGAGTGCCGCCGTTGTTGCCAATGATTTCCTAGGCAATACCTTATTGCGCACGACACCTATTAACATTGCCTGGCCACGAGGCGTCTATTCATTATCTCATGTCGCGCTGCCCTATCCTGAACATGACAGTCTTTATGGGTTACAACGTAATGATGTCGTTGAGCGAGTGCGCATCGGTGCAGCGGCTAGCCGCGGAGAGCGAGTGCGCATCGGTGCAGCGGCTAGCCGCGGAGAGCGAGGGGTATTGGGTGTCAGCGCCGCAGAGATGTTGAGGCAGAAATGGAATCCATTTTACCCCTACATGATAGAACGATTAGACACCTTTATTGACGAGGCTGGCCCAGTTAGTCATCGCTAGCTAGCTGAGTGCTGATAACCTTGTTTCTGCCAGCTGCTTTCGCCTCATAAAGATTCAAGTCAGCCATCTTAAACCAATGGTCAATGTCGTTGATGTAACCGGCATTACTGATGACGAGGCCGGCACTAATGCTGATATTAATACTGAGCGATTCATTGATCACTATGGCTGTTTGATGTACCTGCTCTCTAAACTGATCGAGGTGCTGCTCAACCTGCAGTGCATTACATTGCGGTAAAATAATCAGAAACTCTTCGCCACCATAACGCGAAACAATATCTGTATCCCGTTTAAAATAGGCTTTCATCAGTTGTGCTAACTTGATGAGTGCGGTGTCGCCAGCCTGATGGCCGTAGGTATCGTTAATCTGCTTGAAGTGGTCGATGTCAATAATACAAAATGCGAGTGCTGCGTAACTGCGCTTACACATGTCATGAATGGCTGGGAAATGGCTTTCAGCATAACGGCGGTTATAGAGTTGCGTAAGTTCATCTTTTTCTGCCAAAGATTGTAATTTCGCATTGGCATCTTCTAATTCAATCGTGCGAATGGCGACTTTCTCCTCCAGCTCTAATTGATAGCTAATGAGCGCTTGCTTACTCTGTTGAATGCTTTTAGACAGAGTGTAAATTTCCAGTGGCGTGCTGTCATTAAGCTGCTCTAATGCTTTGTTATCTTTTCCCCATTGATTAAATTTCTGTGCGATAGACTCTAACGGCTCAGTTAATCGGCCGCTGATCACCTGAATGAGCAACACTGTGGTTACAAACGCAAATAGTAAGATGGTAAAGGTGGTTAGATACTGTTGCTCTACTTGTTTGATGAGCGGTGAAAATGGCTTCACCACATAGAGCGACCAACCATTTTTAAGCACATATTTAGAAAAAGCAAACTCGGGGCTAGAACTGCTTAAATTATTAAAGTTAATCATATCTAAGCTTGTTTTATATTTGAGCCCCATTGTTGACGATTTTAACGGTGTTAACGGGGTCATCTCGAGTGATTTAGAGGCGTAAATGACCAAATTGTTTTCATCAACTAACACCATAGCTTGTTGCTGATATTCTCTGTTTCTTTCATCAATTTGTGCAAATTTTGTCAGGTTAAGTGAGCCTTCAATAATGCCGCGCGGTTTAATTCGGTCTCGTGAATCATAAAGTGGTGCACTGATAGCGACAATGGGATCGTTACCAAAGCCACGACCTAAAAAGGCGGGTGAGATAAAACTGAGTTGATTATAAAAGGCTTCTTGAAAATAGTGTCGATCTTTAATACTCAAGCTTTTATTATTCAGAGTGTCTTTACCTAGCCGAGATATGGGGCTGGCAGCGGTGATCAAGCCTTGCTCATCAGCAATAAGCATCGAGATAAAATAAGGGTAGCTTTGATGTAACTTAGTCAATAAACCTTGCCACTTAGAGGTATTTTGATCGGTAAAGCTCAACCACCGAGCTGCATTATCGATAGCGCGAATATGATTATCGATAAAAGTTTGCGTGGCTAAACCCAGGTGGTTGGCTGAGTCATCAAGGTTACGTTTAACATCTATTTGCTGTTGATTGATTGAGTTGTTATTGAAAATAAAAGCGGAAACCAACAAGGCTAAGGTCAAAATTTGGGTAAAGGTGTAGGTCAGCTGCGCATTAAAACTTTTACGTTTTTGGGTACTAACTCTGTCTTTTATATGCAGGCCGCTAGGTAATAGGGTAACAATAATTGAGCCCAATGCTGTGTACAGCATGCCATTAATCCCTTGTTTAAGGGTGATGAATGTCATGTAGCTATCAGGTAGTTCAAACACTAGCTCGGCGAAGAGATAAAAAATAGGCATGCCTAACAGTAGCCAGAAGCAAATGTCAGCAAATAGCGAATAGACATCACGTCGTCTCGCAAACCCTAACCATATTGCTTCTAATGGGAATAGCAGGAACATATGCCAACTATCCCAAGCGAGATATAACCCAGCTGAACAGAGTAATGCAGTGATCAGTGCATACCAAGGGCCCGCAAAAATCGCCACAATAACGAAAAATAGGTTACCGATGATCAGCTGCTGATTGCCAAAGAGTGGAATTGGATAAAGGTTAACCAATAGGCCTAAGAGACCTAAAATGAATGCGAATGCTAAGTGCTGTTTATTTATCAATTTTATGAAATCCTATTCAAAACTGATCAGACTCTACTCGTGATGCCGATCACATAAATCCTAGTAACTGGCAGTGTAAGTTAATCGTATGTTAATTGCTAACTAAATGTTTCTAATCATTGTTTAGTTTCTACCAACTCACATTAGTGATTAATGAGTTAGGGATAATCTCTATGGCAATTTGCTATATATTAGGCTAACGAGCAGCGTCCAGTGCGGATGAGTGGTGCAAGGCTTGAGCATTGGCGGCTTTTGAGAAACAAAAAAGCCTAACTTTTCAGTTAGGCTTTTTTGTTGAATTGGTCGGTATGAGAGGATTCGAACCTCCGACCCCTGACACCCCATGACAGTGCGCTACCGGGCTGCGCTACATACCGATTTATCACTAACAGCATCAAGTTGGGGGCTGTTAGGACAGGCCGAACTTTATCAACTAGTTGCGGCTTGCGCAAGTCTTTAGCGTTCAACCTATTATCGATTGATTAGTTTCTAATCGCACATCACAACGTGTGCTTAATGATTATAAAAACGTCTTCCTTCTCGCATCACTTCGATAAGTTCTGGCGCACTGATTTTTTTACGAATTCTTTGACTGTAGGCTTTGTTGTAAATTCGGTATTTACCATGGCGATCGATCACAGTTATCTCATCTTGTTGGTAGATGCCAAAAATAAGATTATCACCGACGTAGCTCCATGCTGCCGAATTTGGTTGCAGTAAGCTACGCCCTGAACTGTAGTCTTTTGCTGGGTTATTACAGTTTAACAACTGGGTCATAATGGTCGGGACTATGCCTGAATGACTGGTTGCATAATCTACCGATTTAGAATGCTGCTGATTGGGCCAGTGAATAATTAATGGCACTTGGACGTTGCTGGGGGATAAGTTAGAGCGTGACTCATCTCCATTACTGGTAAACACTTTTCCGCTTACCCCAGTGACCAGCACAAAGGTATTGCTAGGCAGCTCAGTGAGCAGCTGTTGAAGCTGGGTATCAACAAAATATAATGATTGACGATACTGATTAAACAAGACTTTTTGCGCGGCTTTTAGCGGCAATTGAGGCTTGACGGTTTCGATTCCAAGAAAACCCACCGGAGTATCATAGCTATCAGGACTTTGCAGATTAACCAATGAATACCATGGTTGGTTTTGCGCTTTATGCCATTGCCTAAACGCCTCAATAGCTTTGATATCAGCCATAGCGACGCCATCGTCGATCGATTGAACCTGATTATCTAGCCCTTGATAAAGGGCATGTGGGACGATGTTGTCTTTGTCTGGAGCAAAGCGACCCATGGCATAGCCTTGGCGAGCCAGCTCTTGATGCAGCGCTGGTGGACGGTAATTTAGGTCATTGGCGGCAATGTAGCTACCTTGTAAGCCATAGAGTAGCGAAAACATACCGCTGTTATGCATGTTGCCGCCACTTAAGTGATGTTTGAACTGGTGATTTTGCTGTGCAAACTGACTTAAAAACGGCATGGTGACAGGATCGAGTAGATCAGCTCTAAAGCCGTCAATTGCGACGATGAGGATATTAATTTGATCATCAGGTTTGCACTGTAGTGGTGCGATAGGGTAATTCAGCGCAGGTTGCAGACTCTCGGGCGCATGGGCAACCGTGCTCTTTTCTATGCCATGGCTTTCCATAAAGGATCTTGCTGTTGCCGGATAGGAGAGAGGATAGGCGTCATCGAGTCGGGTGATTTCGGTAATATCAGCAGCATCAGCCCAGATGTGAATTAAATGGCTACTGATAAAACAGATCCCTACAACTGCCACGACTTTGTTGCCACAGTTTACCTTGCGGATTTTCTCGATTCGTTTCCACAGATAATTGGCGGCGGTAAGCTCTAAAATTAGAATACCGATTGGAGTAACAATGTATGAGGTACCTTGTAGTAATGCGTTGAGGTCGGCCCACGCAATATCAAAGACAAATGGGCTGAGGTGCAAGCCATAATCGTCATAAATCAAAGTGTCATACAGTAAGACGCACAAGCTTAACGTTGCAGCGACTGCAGCAAGCCCGCGTAATATCTTGGAGTAAGGCAAGATAAGAGTAATGGGAAACAGCAATACAAGGTATACAATGAATGCTAAGAAACTAAAGTGACCTATCGTGCTAATGACTAAATAAAACCAGCCTAACCAGCTCTCTGGTGCACCGACGGTTTCAATATAACGGACACCGACAATCATAGCCAAAAAGCCGTTAAAAAAGGCAAACCAATGCCCCCAGCTAACTAAGCGTGATACGCGATCACGTCCCATCTCTTTTTTACGCTCGATCATAGGGATCCGCTAATTATTGAAAATCGACACTATCTTAATTTTTTATCTAGTAATATTGCCAGTTTTTTACCAATAAAAACAAATTTATTGGTCACATCTGACATCAATCATTGCTAGCTTTTTACCGACTGAGTCAGGGCTTTGGCAAATTGCTCTGCGACTTGCTCACGCGCTTCTTGTGGTACTTTACGAGTGAGTAGGTCTGTCACACAGTTACCCAAAACCATCAAGCTTAGATCGGTTGGTGCTTGGTGTTTAGCTAATACCGCTAGCATTTCAGCGATGATAGATTCTACTTGAGTGTTTGAGTATTTAGATTGGATAGCCATATAAAAAATTTTTCACTTTTAATTGAAATAGCAGCATATAATAACGGATTTCTACCATTATCACTATCGAGGCTTATGAGTATTAACGTCGAACAAGCAATTATTCATGCTATTTCCCAAGATGGCGATGGCCAACTAAGTTGCAGATTGCGCCCACAACCGCTTTTAAACAGCCAAGCGGTAGAAACAATGCTGGATGAGTTGCATCAAACTTACACGACAAAAGCGGGTAAAGGCTTTGGTCATTTCGGTACTCATGGCGAAGATGGTGAAGCCAACCCTAAGTTTAAAGATGCGCTAACTGAATATCGCAATGGCGAATTGGGTTTTGTGGAGTTTTCCGGACTTGCGGGCAAACTGTTGCAAGAAGAACTGGCAAAATATGATTTCAGTCAGGGCGGATTCTTGTTGCTGTCCTGCTATACCCATATGACCAGTGACTACCTCTTTGTGTCGTTGCTGAATGCTAAATCGTCGATGACAGTGCTCGATGACATGGAGCTATCGCAAAACACCCATCTAGATTTGAACAATGTTCAACTGGCGGCGCGTATTGATCTGACCGAATGGCAGGCCGATCCCGATTCCGTCAAATATATCTCGTTTGTTCGTGGACGAGCGGGGCGTAAGGTTGCCGATTTCTTCTTAGACTTTATGGGCTGTGTCGAAGGGGTCAATACCAAAGCGCAAAACAAGTCGTTGATGAACGCTGTTGAAGACTTTGTTTCAGGCAGTGAGTTGACTAAGGATGAGCGTCAGCAGTGTCGAGAGAAAGTGTTTGAATACTGTAGTGAACGTTGTGATGTCGGTGCCGATATTCAACTTAAAGATCTGGCCGATGAACTGGCTGATTCGGGTATGGATTCATTCTATGATTTTGCGCAGGGCGGCGATTATGAACTGGAAGATGAGTTTCCTGGTGATAAACCCACTTTACGCCAGTTAAAGAAGTTTTCAGGAACCGGTGGTGGTGTTACCTTGAGCTTTGATGGTCAGCATTTAGGTGAGCGGGTGATCTATGACCCTATCTCAGATTCCATATTAATCAAAGGTGTGCCGGCCAATCTTAAAGATCAGTTAGATAGGCGCTTAAAAGGCGGGCAATAGTTTCAAGCGAGTATTAATGAAAAGCGCCGTAATTAGGCGCTTTTCATTTTTTGGCTGTAGGCGATGGCTGACCGACACAAAGATAGACAAAATAGCCGATTGATGGCTATCAATATTGCTGTAGCTTGCTAAAATGACCTTCCATGGATGCGATCATCCAAGCTTGATTTTGAATCCGTTGGCCGATTGCCAGTGGGATTATAGAAGGGTGGACTGTTTTTCTGCCTAGGAGATTAAATGCAACTTTTCGTTAGAGATTTAACCGTTATCGATTTTTCATATCTATGCCCAATCCGCGGTATGGTAGGAGAAAGCTGGATTGTCGATGTGCTGCTCGATGGCGGCTTGGACGATCAAAATATGGTGTTGGATTTTGCTAAAGTCAAACGCACGATAAAAAACACCATTGACGACGTCGCTGACCACCGTCTATTGATCCCCACAGCCTGCTCTGAAGTCAGATGGCAGCAGCAAGGCGATCGTGTTTGGATGGATTTTAAAAGCCTGTCAGGAAATATCCACCTTGCTTGTCCCGCGCAAGCCTTCGCCCTTATTCCTACAGAGATCATTGATTTCGATAGCGTCAATGCGTTCTTGCAAAAGGCGTTAAAAGAGGTATTGCCAGATAATGTTAATGGGATAGCACTTACTTTACGTAATGAACTGCACGAAACTCCTTTTTATCATTATTCACATGGCCTTAGAAAGCATGATGGAAATTGTCAACGTATTGCGCATGGCCACAGAAGTCCGATTAATGTGTTTGAAAATGGTGTGTCGGCGCCGCAATGGGATGAGTACTGGGCACGTCGTTGGAAGGATATCTATCTAGGCTCTGTTGAGGATTTGGTTGAAGTTGATGAGTTAGACTTGTCAGTGCAAACCCTTGTGAGTGACGACACCCACTATGGTTTTCATTACGTATCGCCTCAAGGGGATTTCCAGTTGGCGATGCCTAAGAAACGGTGTGAAATTATTCCCCACGATACGACCGTTGAACTCCTGGCCGAATTTATTGCCAATACATTAGTGACTGAAGTGCCTGATAGTGAGTTTAAAGTGATCGCCTTTGAAGGTGTCGGTAAAGGTGCGATTTCGGTTAAAGGCAAACAAACCGATAGTGAATAATGAAAGGAGTTGTTGTGAAAGCCATTTTGATACCCGTTATTTTGTCCTTACTTACTGTCAGTGGCTTAGCCACTGCAGAGGTCTCATTGTATGGCAAAATGGAACAAGGTGCTTTGATACGGGGTGAGACACTACCCGGCAGTGCCGTGTACCTTAATGGCCAGCCTATTCAAGTGACCGCAGACGGTAAGTTTGCCTTTGGTTTTGAACGTGAAGCGTCGCTATCTCAACAGCTAAAGCTGGTTTATCCTGATGGACTGACCCAAGTCAAACCTCTGACTATTACGGAAAAAAAATATAAGATTGATAGGGTTAATGGTATTGCTAAAAAGATCATGAAGCCTGATCCCCAAGCACAAGCTAGGGCGGCAAAAGACAGCAAACAAGTTAAGGCTGCACGCAGTACCTTTAGTGAACAAGAGGCTTTTAGCCATGATTTTATTTGGCCGTTAACGGGCAGAATTTCAGGCGTTTACGGTAGTCAGCGAGTGTATAATGGTAAGCCGGGTAATCCGCATTATGGTGTTGATGTAGCGGCGAAAACAGGCACTGTCGTTGTGGCGCCTGCTGACGGTGTGATTAGCCTGTCTGTGCCCGACATGTTCTATTCTGGTGGCACGATTGTGCTCGATCATGGTTATGGTGTGAGCTCAAGCTTTCTGCATTTGAGTAAGCTTTATGTTGAGCAAGGTGATGAGATCAAACAAGGCCAGCCGATTGCCGAAGTTGGGGCGACGGGCAGAGCAACTGGGCCACATCTAGATTGGCGGCTTAATTGGTTTCAGATGCGTCTAGACCCTGTGACAGTGGTGCCCTCGATGCAGAGCGCACTGGCGAGGCAGTAGCAAACAAATAGGTAAAAAGGCGTCTAGGACGCCTTTTTAGATCTCAATCAATAGCTTCATTTATTTTGGTTTCATCACTTAGCGCCCGCATCAATCAATGCATTTTTAAAGTCGTTCAGCCAACGGCGGTAAACGGTGCGCACATCTCCCCAATTAAATACTTGAGTATTCTGTCGCCACTGTTCAAAGGCTTGACCACGATCTGCCACTTTGGCTAATACTTCACCGGTTTCTCCATCTTTAATCACAGCAAGCAGCAACATTGACCCTGACGTTTGCGTGTAGGTACTTCCCAATGAGCGGTAACTTTTACGACTTTTCTCTATTGGTGCACTAAGACGAATATCGGTGACTGCTGCTTGGATGATTAAGGTATTGGCGCCAGCTTTGTGAACCAGGGTAAATGGCTGTTCAGCATTAAATACTCTTTGGCTCATCTCATGAAATGCCGTTGCCATTTTAGTCAGGCTCTCATCTGGCAGTTGGTATGTCGCATTAGGGCCATCAGTGCGGGGGTCTATTTTAGGTGGTTTGTAGTCTGGACTATGATCCTTGGTGACTTGTAATGGGCTAAAGTAGAGTTTGCTGTAACGCGTCCAATCGACATTGGGCCGCACGTATGAAAGTGCTAACCTGCTATTTTCTACCTTTACTAAACCTTCATTGGTGACTTGAGCTTTGTCGCCTGTCGGTATGCTGGGGGCCTGACTACTACAGCCCGCAATGCTTGAGAGCATAATGCTGCCAATGAGTGGCGCGATTCTGTAACGATTCATCTTTTCGTCCTTAAAAATTTATTGAACAAAACAAAGTATTTATACGCTAAACGCGTGATAGAGGATCAGCTTTTAACACCTGTCTATTATTTGCTTTGCAGGGCTTGTATTTAGTACTTGGTGATCGTAAGTGGCCGCGAGCGCGTATGATCACCATGTTGTTTTACTGGGTATAAATGTGATCAATACAAAGGCTTCAATTAATTTATCTCAATCGGAGAAAACTGAGTACCCACTTAGTTTAGCTGTCTTTCCGCTACCACTGTTTATCTTGCCTGGTGGGGTTCAACGATTGAGGATATTTGAACCTCGCTATCTCACTATGGTCTCCCAGGCGACTAATGGTGATGGCTTTGTGATGGCGCGTTACGATAAAAATGCTATGCATAACGTCGCAGGTTGGGGGACCCGAGTACAGATCATTGATTTTGACATGGATGATGATGGTGTGTTGGTCATAGATGTTAGAGGACAGCATCTGGTGCGGTTAGAGGAGCTATATAGCCGAGATGATAGCTTATTGATGGCCAAGACCGACTATCTGCCCCATTGGACCTGCTTGGAAGCTGGGGCAACGGCGACAGATCTGGCAACGCTGCTTAAATCCATCTTCGACGACAACGACAAGCTAGCCGAGCTGTACCAACAAGTCTATTTTGACTCTGGTGAGTGGGTGTGTGCTCGCTTTTTGGAACTATTGCCCTTATCCTTGAATGATAAGGAAAAATTTATTGAGCCCAGTAGTTACATTCAGCTTAAGCAATTTCTCCATACGTTTATTTTCGGTAATGAAAAATTAAATTGATCCCTTTTGCCTTACTGAGCGTATTGACTGTTAATTAATGACAATGGTTGAGACGATATGCAGCAGACAGTGAGCAGAAGCGACCCGAGCAGGGAGAGCAAGACTATCGCCAATATCGCCGAGCAGCAGGTACCAGAAGAGCTATCTGATTGGCTAGTGAGCGTTGCATCACAACGAGACAAGCAAGCATTTACACGTTTGTTTCAGTTTTTCGCACCCAAAATTCTTCGGTTCGGTATAAAGCAACTGGGTAATGAAGCCCAAGGCAACGAGTTGGTGCAAGACACAATGACCAATGTCTGGCGTAAAGCTCACCTCTATGACAGTAGCAAAGGGGCGGCAACCACCTGGGTTTACACCATAATGCGTAATGCCTCGTTCGATATGTTGCGCCGAATTAAAGCGAAGAATGAGCAAAACCTTGGTGACGACATCTGGCCTGTTGACATGGCTCAAGATGAGGGAACTAACGATACCGAGAGTTTTGGTGATCATCTGATGGAAAAGCAGATGTTGGATTATGTAGAGTCTTTGCCGCTTGCCCAGCAAGCCGTGGTTAAGGGCGTTTACTACCAAGAGCTGTCGCAGGAGCAGTTGGCGCAGCAGTTGGGGGTCCCAATAGGCACCGTAAAGTCGAGATTACGATTAGCACTAGCTAAATTAAAGCAACAGATGGGAGACGAGTATCATGATTAAACATCATCCAACTCAGGCATTATTAAAGGATTTTGTTTCAGGTGATCTTGAAGCATCTGTGGCTGTGTTAGTCGCAAGCCATGTTGAAATGTGTGCAGTGTGCCGTGGCGCTGTGCAAGCTCTGACGGAACAGGCAGCCGATGAGGCATTTGCAGCCGTGAGTGGAATGCAAAGTTCAACGGGTTACGTTGATCTGATGTGGTCATTTGACCCTGCTGAAAATCTTGCCGATAATTTTGTTGCTGAGGAAGCTTTTTCAGGTCAAGGCAATGGGGGCGGTGACGGTTCTGCGCTGGCAATGATTGATGCCATCACGGAAACGCCGCAAGATGCGCGTATTGTTTTACCGCAAACGGTTACCGAGATTGAGGTGGCGGGTAAACGTATCTCTCTACCAAGGTCGCTTAAATCTATTGCACTGAAAGAGTGGCAAGGCATGGGCAAATTATCTAGAGCACGTTTGGCGCTTGATGATGATGAACGTCGCATGAGCTTATTGCATATCGACAAAGGCGGAAGCGTGCCGACTCACACCCACAAAGGCTTCGAAATAACCCTGTTACTAGAGGGTAGTTTTGATGATGAGATGGGTCATTATGTGGCTGGAGATTTTATCTGGTTAGATGGCGAACATACCCATCAGCCCGTGACTCAAGATGGATGTGTGTGTTTAACGGTATCGAGTGATGCAATTCACTTTACTCAAGGTGTGAGTCAAATACTTAATCCAATTGGTCGCTTTATTTACTAGTGACATTTAGTGGTATGTGTGGGGGATAGGACGATGGAAAAGAAACTAAAGATAGGCATTAGTGCGTGTGTGATGGGCGAGCCAGTCCGTTACGATCGAGGACATAAAAAATCTAATTTTTGTGTAGAGCAGCTTGGTGAATTTGCACAGTTTAAGCCCGTTTGCCCAGAGATGGCGATTGGCTTGCCTGTTCCACGCCCCACAATACGTCAAATCATCAAAGACAATATTATTACTGTGTCTCGTCCTGATGGCACTGGTGATGTTACCCAGCAGCTGAAAGCCTTTGGTCAGCAAGCAGCGAGTCAATATGATCAATTAGCGGGCTTTGTGTTTTGTGCGAAAAGTCCAAGCTGTGGTATGGAGCGGGTAAAGGTTTATCATCACCATGGTAAAGGCTCTGAGTCCACAGGTATCGGTGTGTTTGCTGAACAAGTGATGAAAGCTAACCCGCTATTGCCTTGTGAAGAAAATGGCCGTTTGAATGATCCAATTATCAAAGAAAACTTCATTACGCGGATTTTCACCTATCAGAAATGGCTCGACCTGAAAGCAGAAGGCTTGACCAAACATAAGTTGATCGCCTTCCATAGCGCACACAAATATTTGGTGATGAGTCATCATGTGGAGAGTTATCGGGCACTAGGGCGTTTACTGGCGCAAGCCGATGTCGATTTAGATGAACTGGCTGACAGTTATATTGCCGGTTTGATGGAGGCGCTTAAACATAAAGCCTCTCGTCGTAGTCACACCAACACGCTGCAGCACCTACAAGGCTACTTTAAGAGACAGCTTGACGAGGTCAAGCGTAAAGAGCTTACCGATGAAATTGCAGCCTATCGCCAAGGCCTGTCACCTCTATTGGTGCCACTTACCTTGATTAAACACTATTTAATAGAGTTTCCTAATGCGTACCTGCAAGATCAGGTTTACCTTAACCCTCATCCGAAGGAGCTTAGACTGAGGTATGGCTATTGAGTGGTGTTTACTGGATTCGTCGAGATTTAAGAACGCATGACAATCCTGCCTTGAGCGCCGCTGTTGCTCAAGGCGTTAATACCGCAGTTTTTATCTCAACGCCTCTGCAATGGCAACAGCATAACCTAGCGCCAATAAAAGCCGATTTTATCGCTAGGCATCTGCTGCTACTTTCTCAGCAGTTAGCAGCGATGGGCATTGAGCTTGTTCATCTTCATGCCCAGGCATTCGGTGACCAAAATACGGTACTAACAAAGTTTTGTCAGCAACGCGGTTACAGCCAAATCTACGCTAATAGTGAGCCGGAATTAGATGAAATAAACCGCGATGAGAGGCTCGGCCAATCAGGGCTATCACTCAATATATTCCATTGTGACACGATTATTCCACCCGGTAATGTGCTGAATAAGCAAGGGGAGATGTTTAAGGTTTTCACCCCATTCAAAAATGCCTGGCTGCAACGCTTGCGTCAGACTGGTGTTGCTTATCAGGCTTTGCCAGATATTGAACCTGCCCGAACAATAGAAACCGCCAGTCAGTGCGTGACATTTGACTACCCTCTGGTTGATTCAACGGCTTGGCCTTTAGCCGATGTTGTAATGGCACAGGTTTTTCCTCGGTTTATACAGACCAAGCTGGAGCGCTATGGCGCGCAGCGTGATATTCCCAGCATAAAAGGTACATCTGGCCTGTCTCCCTATTTAGCCATCGGCGCCATTAGCCCTCGTTGGTTGGCACTGCAGCTGATTCAGCAAGTTCCTGAAATACTAGAGGATCAACAGCACCTTGCGTTTAGTTGGTTAAACGAATTGATATGGCGAGACTTTTATAAACACCTGTTGTTTCATTACCCCAGTTTAATTAAAGGCGACAGTTTTCAACCCAAATATCAGGGAGCAAAATGGATCGGTAGCGAGCAAGATTTCAATGCTTGGTGCCAAGCAAAAACAGGTTATCCGTTGGTCGATGCGGCGATGAGGCAGTTATTGCAAACGGGTTGGATGCACAATCGGCTGCGAATGGTGGTCGCAAGTTTCTTAACTAAGCACCTGTTGGTCAATTGGCGCCTGGGTGAGCAGTTTTTTATGTCGCACCTTATCGATGGCGATTTTAGTGCTAATAATGGTGGTTGGCAGTGGGCCGCTAGCACTGGATGCGATGCCCAGCCATACTTTAGGATCTTTAATCCGATAACCCAAAGTCAAAAGTTTGATCCTAATGGTAAATTCATCCGTAAATATGTACCAGAGCTGGCCAATATACCCGATAAACATATTCATTTTCCCCATGAGTATATTGCGCAGCAAGGGATAGACGTAGGCTACTGTTTGCCGATTGTCGAACATAAGCAAGCGCGTTTAAGGGCGTTGGCCTTTTACAAAGCATATTAGGATGTGGAAAATATGGCATACCCATTATGGTTACAAAACTTTATATCCGTATACAGTGAGCTGGGTACAGATAACCTCAGTTCGCTGGAGCACATATATCATCCACAAGTTGAATTTTTAGACCCTATCCATAGAGTTGAGGGATTTGAGCATTTATTGGCTTATTTTCGTCAACTCTACACCCAAGTCAGCAGCTGTGATTTTAAGATTGAAGAAGTGATTGTTGCTGACAGTCAAGCGGCTATCTATTGGACCATGACCTACCGCCATAAGCAGTTAAATGGTGGTGAGGCAATCACAGTCGAGGGGCATTCAAGACTGAAGGCCAGAGACAATAAAGTGATTTATCACCGTGATTATATTGATATTGGTGCCATGCTTTATGAACACATTCCACTTATTGGTGGCGTGATTAAAATGATCAAACGTCGGGCGGCCAACTAATGCGTATTATGATAACTGGTGCGACCTCAGGAATTGGTAAAGCCTTGACAGTGGCATATGCTGGTGCAGGCCATCAAGTGATCGCTTGTGGTCGCAGTGCAGACAAACTCGATGAATTGAAGCAAGAGTCATCTCATATCGATAGCTTATGCTTTGACTTAACGGATTTCGATAATTATCCAAATTTTGCGTCGGAGCAAACAGGTTTAGATCTGCTCATTTTTAACGCCGGCGACTGCGAATATATTGATGATGCACTTAATTTCGATGCGAAACGTTTTGAACGAGTGATCAATATTAACTTAATCTCTGTGGCTTATGGCTTACAAGCTTGGTTGAAGCACTTAAAACCAGGGGGGAGGTTAGTGCTGGTCAGCTCTAGCGCACGTTTTTTACCGCTTCCTAGAGCGGAAGCCTACGGCGCTTCAAAAGCAGCCTTGAGTTATTTGGGGCGTACGCTTGCTATCGACCTTGAAAAACATCAACTGGCCGTGACAACGGTGCATCCGGGATTTGTCGATACACCACTTACCGAGCGCAACACCTTTGCTATGCCGATGATCGTGAGTAGTGAACAAGCAGCGGCTAAAATAATTCAAGGCCTAGATAAAGGTCTAGATGAGATCAGTTTCCCCTCGGTGTTTATATTTTTGATGAAATGCTTACGTTGCTTGCCATTTTCGTGGTGGCGCAAAGTCGCAAAAAGGATTGTCTAGAAATGAAAAAAATTGCTGTGATTGGATCTGGGATTTCTGGACTGACTTGCGCTTATTTACTTGATAAGCAGTATGCCGTGACAGTATTTGAAAAGAACCACTATGTGGGTGGACATACCGCAACCGTTGATGTGCATCACCAAGGTAAAGACTATGCGATAGACACCGGCTTTATCGTTTTTAATGACAGAACCTATCCTAACTTTAATCGTCTGCTTTCCCTGCTAGGCATTGACTGCCAGCCGACGGAGATGAGTTTTAGTGTTCACAATCGGCAAACGCGGTTCGAATACAATGGACATGGTATCAATGCGTTATTTGCTCAGCGACGAAACATCTTTAGACCACAATTTTGGCGTTTGATCGCTGAGATTTTAAAATTCAATCGCCTGTGTAAGCGTCTTTATCATGAACAGCGTATTGATAGCAGCATGACCCTTGGGGATCTGCTGCAACAACACCAATTTTCTGATTTTTTTTGCCAACACTATATTTTACCTATGGGCGCGGCGATCTGGTCGACGAGTTTGGCTGAGATGGCTAAGTTTGAACTGAAATTCTTTATTCAGTTTTTCTACAACCATGGGCTCCTCAACATCAGTGACCGTCCGCAATGGCATGTGGTACCGGGTGGTTCTCGTGAATATGTAAAAGCTATCCTGGCGCAGCTTAGTCAACCAGTTAAGACTGATAGCGATATTGCACAAGTGACTCGCAGTGAAGAGGGCGTCCACATTGAAATGTCCAGTGGGGAGTCAATGAGATTTGATGAGGTGATCTTTGCTTGTCATTCTGATCAAGCACTCGCTTTGCTTGGCGATGCTAATGACGCGGAGCAGCAGGTACTTGGCGGTATTCCATACAGTCGAAATGAAGTTGTGCTGCATACCGATACCTCACTCCTACCAGATCGAGAGCTCGCTTGGGCTAGCTGGAACTATATGTTGGATGACAACTTGTCTCGACCAGCATGCGTCACCTACAACATGAATATCTTGCAAGGGATTGAAAGTGAAAGCACTTTCTGCGTCACCCTTAACCAAAGTGAGCAAATCGCGCCTGAAAAAGTGATCAGAAGTTTTGTCTATCACCATCCGGTGCTTAACGATGCCAGTGTCGCAGCGCAGCAACAGCGCTCACTAATTTGCGGCAAACGTGGTTGTCATTTTGTTGGAGCTTATTGGTATAACGGTTTTCATGAAGATGGTGTACGCAGTGCATTGGATGTGACTAAACGCTTTGGTTTGTCTTTATGAATACGCCATTGGATGAGCACAGCGGGATCTATTTAGGCGATGTACGTCATCGTCGCTATAAAGGCGTATTTCATCAATTTAGCTACAGGATGTATATGTTAGGTATCGATATTGATGAGCTTCCATCGCTGATAAAGCGCAGCAAAGTATTCGGTTTGAACTGGTATAACCCGATACGATTTTTTGAAAAAGATTATTTAAAAAATGAACCTGGAAGTCTTAAGCAACGTATTGGTAATAAAGTCAGATCGCTTGGAGGCGATTGGCATGACAATAACAGGGTCGTTATGTTGGCGCAGTGTCGTTGTATGGGGCTCTATTTTAGTCCGATAAATTTCTATTTTTGTTACGACACCGCCAACCAATGCCAATACATGCTGGCAGAAGTGAGCAACACTCCTTGGAAGGAAAGGCACTATTACTTGCTTGAGCTTAGCGGCGAGATGAAGGTAAAAAAAGCCTTCCATGTGTCGCCCTTTATGGAGATGGACATGACCTACCATTGGCGTGTCAGCCCACCTGGGAGTAAAGCGATGGTGCATATTGAAAATCACCAGCAGCAGAAGGTGTTCGACGCCACGTTAGCCATGTCTAAAAAGGCATTTACCGCAGCAGAGTTAGCATCGACATGGCGGTCGATACCGTCAATGACGCTGAAGATGGTAGCAGGCATTTATTGGCAAGCACTGAAACTGTTTGTTAGGCGGGTGCCCTTTATTGCCCATCCTGAAACGAAAAAAATATAATTAGTTTACGATACTTTAGAGCGAGGTTTTCATGGAGCAACTAGCCAAACAGCATCAAACGCTGGCAAAAAATTCAACGGACTGCCGCGTCGAGGTTAATAAGTACCGTAACGTAATTTTTGGTCTACTCAATCATCTTAAAGAGGCCTGTGTCGAAGTTATCGAAGCTGATAATCATACCGTCCTCGGTGACAGAAATGCGCCGCTGCAGGGGCAGATAGTGGTTCATGATGCCAGTTTCTATCAAGATGTGGTTAAAGGTGGCAGCATTGGTGCCGCAGAAGCTTTTCTTGATGCTAAGTGGACCAGCCCAGATCTGACTCGTCTTGTTCAAGTCTTTGCGAGAAATCAAGCTCAGCTCGATGCCTTAGAAAGCAAGATGGAGTGGGTAACGCGAATTAAGAATCTGTTTCTACGCCGTAAAAATGCCAATAGTGAACAAGGCTCGAAGCGCAATATTTTGGCCCATTATGATATTGGCAATAACCTCTACGAGCGGTTCTTAGATGACAGTATGCTTTATTCTTGTGCTATCTACAGTGATGATGCGACCAGTTTAACCGACGCGCAGCAGCTCAAGATGCAGCAAATTTGCCAGCGATTAGAACTCAAACCCAGTGACAGTGTGATTGAGATTGGTACGGGCTGGGGTGGTTTAGCCATCTATATGGCACAGCACTATGGTTGTCAGGTGACGACAACTACCATCTCAGATGCACAATATTCATTTGCCCAGAAGCGCATTGAAGCCCTTGGTTTATCGAACAAAATAACATTACTAAAGCAAGATTACCGCAAACTAAGTGGAGAGTATGACAAACTGGTCTCTATTGAGATGATTGAAGCGGTCGGCCATGAATACTTACCGACCTTTTTTGACACCTGCGCTAACCTGCTTAAACCCCAAGGAAAGATGTTAATTCAAGCGATAACCATTGCTGATAGTCGTTATGAAAAATATCGCAAGGGCGTCGACTTTATTCAGAAGTATATTTTCCCCGGTGGCGCACTGCCTTCAGTTGCTGTGATGAGCAACATCATCGCTGAACGGACAGATATGGTTATCCATGAGGTGCAAGACATTGGTTTGCACTATGCACGTACATTAAATGATTGGCGCGTGGCCTTTGAAGCTCGCTGGGATGAGTTAGCGTCATTGGGGTATAGCGAAGAGTTTAAACGTTTGTGGCTGTTCTATTTTTGCTACTGTGAAGGTGCCTTTCGTGAGCGCGTGATCAGTACTCATCATCTCGTGGCCAGAAAGCCACGTTTTGTAGGACAAAGTGATGAAACGATTCTGGATTATTAATTTAGCCCTATTTCAGGCGGCTTGGTTTGCTGCGGCGTTCGCCACTTCGATGGCGGTGCCCATCATGGTATTGATACTCTGTATTCATTTTTACCTGACGCCGACACCTAAGCTGGATGCAAAACTCTTACTCTTGATGCCCATTGGGGTCGCTGTAGACAAAGTGTTGATGGAACTCGGATTATTTTATGCTGGCAGTGAGATATTCCCGCTGTGGCTGCTATTACTTTGGTGCATGTTTGTGATCAGCTTAAATCACAGTTTGAAGTGGTTTGCCAGCCAACCTTTACTGCTTATCATCGCTTTTGGTGCAGTAGGTGGCGCGGGCAGTTATTGGGCTGGCATTCGCTTAGGCGTGTTACAACAAGAATTACCTGCTATGACAACGATAGCCCTGCTAATGATCGCGTGGGGCGGCTTATTCCCACTATTAACCCGCTGTGCTCAATTGTTAGCACAGTCAAACGTTCGCAGAGTGTGAGGTGAACCATGGCTAAATTGCTATTGATTTTTCTGTTCAGTACAGGTGTGTCCGCATCAACCCTTACTCACCTGACCAAGTCTGGTGAAGGTGAGATGACCTACCTGTTTTGGACCTTGTATCGCGCCGAGCTGTTTGTCAGTAACAGTGACACAGCTTCTTTCGACGCGGGCGATAGGGCGTTGCGCATTGAGTATTTCAAAGATATTGATAAGCATGCCTTAATTGAGGCTACGGCGGAGCAGTGGCAACATTTAGGGTATCAAGCTACCGATATTCAACGGTGGATGGCACCGCTGACTCAGATCTGGCCTGATGTTGCTCCAGGTGACGTATTGACCTTGGTGGTGGCTGATAACGGCTTGAGTCATTTCTATTTTGGTGACAATTTGCTGGGGGTCATTGAGCAGCCTGATTTTGGTGAAGCATTTCTCTCAATCTGGTTATCGGAAAAGACGTCAGAACCTGAGTTGCGTAGACAGTTACTAGGATTAAGCCAATGAAAAAAATACTCTCTATTGCGTTAGTCATCCTGTTATCTGCATGCGGCAGTGCCAGCCTAGAGGAGCACACGAATACCACCCCTGAGTTGAAGCTTGAGCAATTTTTTGATGGTAAGCTCAAAGCCTACGGGATAGTGCTAGATCGCAGCGGCAACATGTTGCGTCGATTTGACGTCGACTTAATAGCGAGCTGGCAAGGTAACAAGGGGGAGATTAAAGAGTGGTTTGAATTTGATGATGGTGAAAAGTCGACTCGCGTATGGCGCTTAGAGAGTCTTGGTGACAATAGCTACAGTGGTGAAGCTGGCGATGTCATAGGCACTGCATACGGTGAAACTCGCGGTTCTGCGCTGTACTGGAAATACGATCTCTCTATCGAAGTGGATGGTGAAACCTACCAGGTAACGTTAGATGATTGGATGTTTCTCATCGATGACAAGCGCCTCTTTAACAAGACTGACATGACAAAGTTTGGTATTAAAGTGGGCGAAGTCATTCTTTATATAGAAAAAATTTGATACCCAACACCATCAAGGCATCAACCAAACTTCGCCTTCAGAGCTAGGTTATCTCTTTTCTGAAGCGATTATCGCTTTTATACCGTGGGCATGAACCTTAATACAGAGGCCTTGATGTTTGAATGCTATGGTGGGATTGGCCAAGCGTTCATGTTCACCTTGAGGCGAGCTAAGTTTGACATCTATTTCGCTGTCACCGGCGATAACGGGGGCAAGTGTTGGTACTGCTTCAATCAATTGCGCACTTAACTGCTGGCCGTTGCACGCGTTACCTGGCAGTACAAGTTCAATGTGTTCCCAACCCTCATTTGGATACTGTTTCTCTCCAGGATAGGGCAGTTCCACACAATCGATGCACATTGGGCCCAACATCAGCGGCGTGTTCAGCTCGATGATCAAAATAGGGCGACCATTAATCATATTATTAGAAATGATTGCGCCTTGATGGCAAAAGTGGTCACGCAAAGAATCAGCGGCAGTGTCGCTATTGACTCGAAGTGCGACATGGTCGCAAACCATATTTAGCCTATCGAGTTGTAGATCGGCGAGAAAAGAAACTATTGTCGCTTCAAATGTTGGCCAGGTATCGATTAACGTTTGCGCCGTGATTGTGTTTTGATTCATGGTAGAACTTTCTCTAAGCAGGCAATAAGGTTGAAGTGTTAGCGGACAGCTGATGCTATGGCCAGATCTCAATCGGCGTGCCGGTGTCAATCGCCTGCCATAATTCATCAATTTCATGATTTTTAATGGCAATGCAACCGTCAGTCCAGTTGAGCTTTTGCGCTTCGTCAGGCGTTAATGTGGAGTTGGGGTTTTGCCCATGGATCATGATTTGGCCACCAGGGTCGATACCTAACGCATCAGCGCGCAGCTTATCTTCCTCATTGGGGTAAGAGATATGAATTGCACGGTAATAGGCGCTATCGGACTTTTTATAGTCAAGGATGTAACGACCTTCTGGCGTGCGTTGATCACCCTCTTGCAGCTTATGACCAACAGGTCGGTCACCCATGGCTATTTTGTAGCGGCGTAACACCTTGCCATTGCGCATTAAAAGCATGCTGGTGTCAGACTTATTAACCACGACAAGATCAACTTTACCAATACTAGACTGACTCGCACTGTGAGGCGAGTTTTGAATGCTACTGGCGGCAACACTTAGTTGTGACATGCAGAGCAGCACTAATAGTAAAATCTGTTTGAAAAGTATTCGCATTTTATTAACTGGAAAATTAATGATCTCGTTAAGGTGTTCATCATACCTTATTTTAGATTAAGCTGGATCGGTAAATTAGATGGATTATGATTAAGCGCCAAAGCGCGTTTATGGCGATAAAAGGAAAAATTTGATAGATGGATTCATCCTCAACAGAGCAGACCGTTAAACAAAAGCTGCGACGTGTAATATTTGGCACTGATACTAAGGCAGGGCGATATTTCGATATATCCTTGATTATCTGTATTATTCTCAGTGTTCTACTGGTTTTTATTGACACGGTTGATTCGGTTCACAAAGAGTATGGCGGCGTTATCCGTATTGTCGAATGGGTCTTTACTGGGATATTTACTCTTGAGTATCTGTTGCGACTCTATTGCTCTGCACAACCGGTACAATATGCGCGCAGCTTTTACGGTATTGTCGACCTGCTATCTATTTTACCGAGTTATTTAGCGCTTATCTTTCCGGGGGCGAATTTTACCTTAGTGATTCGAATTCTGAGGTTGTTTAGAATATTCCGTGTTCTCAAGTTGCTGCGTTATTTGAGTGAGGGCAATATTTTACTGCGTGCCATGATGCAATCTAGTCGTAAGGTGTTTCTGTTTTTCTTCTCGGTTAGCCTGATTGTGATGGTCCTTAGTGCGTTTATGTATGTGGTTGAAGGTCCTGAAAATGGTTTTACATCGATCCCTAAGTCTATCTATTGGACCATAGTGACCATTACCACCGTAGGATATGGAGATATTACGCCGCAGACGGCTTTAGGTCAGGGTATTGCTGCGCTAACCATGTTGATCGGTTACTCCATCATTGCTATTCCAACGGGTATTTTAACCGCAGAGATCTCGCAAGAGATAGTGCGTAAAAAAGATCTACGTCGCTGCAGTAACTGTTTAAAAACGGGCCATGAAATTAACGCGCTCTATTGCGACAAATGCGGTAGTGAGTTGGAATCCGATCTTTAGCACTCTCATACGATGGCAAAGGTGTCATCGTAATCAAGGAATGACATGACCACAGCAAAGTTTGTCCAAGGGCCTATTTTACGCCATATATTGGTGATGAGCTCCACTGCCGCGGTGGGGATATCAGCACTGTTTGTTGTTGATCTTATTGATATCTTTTTTCTTAGTTTACTCGGCGAGCAGGAACTTGCAGCAGCTGTTGGTTACGCTGGAACCATCTCTTTTTTCACCACCTCTATTGGTATCGGTCTGTCGATTGCACTTGGGGCATTAGTTTCTCGTGCCATTGGCGCCAAAGAGTTTGAGTTGGCTAAACGTTTATTGCTCAATAGTGCTGTGATGACACTACTGGTGGCAGTATTTGTGGCCATTGTGGTGACTTTGTTCATACCTGAATTATTAGCCCTTGTTGGCGCAACAGGCCGCACCGCGGAATTGGCTGCCGACTACCTCTATATACTTGTCCCATCTATGCCACTTATCTGTTTGGCAATGGCACTAGGTGCAGCACTGCGAGCGGTCGGTGATGCTAAATTATCCATGGTTTCAACCCTAACGGGTGGTGGTGTAAACCTTGTGTTTGACCCCATTTTTATTTTCTTATTTGCTATGGGAATCGAGGGGGCTGCGGTTGCCTCTGTGCTAGCGAGAGTTGCCGTATTAGTGGTTGCCGCACGAGGTGTAATCATCAAGCATAAGTTGTTTGGTCGCTTTCAGTTTTCCCATTTTAAAGCCGATATTGGCGCCATATTTGCCATTGCTGCGCCAGCGATGCTAACCAATATCGCAACCCCCATAGGCAATGCGGTGGTCACCCGTGCGATTGCTGATTTCGGTGACAGTTATGTTGCTGCATGGGCTGTGCTGGGGCGTTTAACGCCCGTAGCGTTTGGGATGATATTTGCGTTGTCTGGGGCTATTGGCCCTATTGTTGGGCAAAACTTTGGCGCCCGAGAGTTTGAGCGCGTCAAAGAGAGCCTGACCAAGGCGCTGCTATTTTGTGGGGGGTATGTGCTGTTGGTATCAATAATACTGTTTGCACTACAAGAGCAGATTATTATCGTGTTTGATATGCACGGCGATGGCGCTGAATTGATCCGTTTTTTCTGTAGTTATATTGCCGTTTTCTTTGTCTTCTCTGGCGCATTGTTTGTAGCCAATGCGTCGTTTAATAATTTAGGCAAAGCCAAATATTCGACACTGTTTAACGTGGGTAAAGCGACATTAGGCACGATTCCGTTTGTATACTATGGAGCCCAATGGGGCGGTGTAGAAGGGGTGTTGATTGGCCAAGTGATCGGTACTATTGTTTTTGCAGCGTTAGGGGTGTGGACCGCATACCGTCTGGTTGACAAAGTTCAGTCGACAAGCGTTTTTTATACGTCTACAGACGACGAATATGATGAGTTAAATGAAGAGCTTAGCCCAAGCAGTCCCAATCCACTCTCATCTTCTTGTGCACAAATGGCGCAGATCAGTGAAGAGCAAGATTGTGAAGCGAGTAACAGAGTGACCGAATTAGTGAGTGGATCACGACGAGATTAACGCTGTAGAGAGGGTTATTACTCGGCGTAAAGTGTCACTTTAGCGCCGAATCATGAGTCGAGTGCTCAAGTTATGACCAAACAACTATGATTTGTCTGTTGTCATGTCGCTCTGTGCGACATCAGTCTCTGTTGTGTCAGTGCTTTGCGCGGTATCATCTTGCGGCTGCTTACCGTTGGCAAGTGCTGCGGCTGCGGCTTGCTCTTGAGCGAGTTCTTTAGCGCGATCGCCTTTAGATACGTACTTTTTGACTGTTGGTGGCGTATGTTTGTTGTGACGCGCTTTGGCCCGCTTAGCCGTCTTTTTAATCATTTTCTGTTTTCTGTTCATACATTCCACCAAGGTGTGTCATTAACTCAAAATGTGGTTTTGCGTTGACCTAGCAATAACCGGAGGCGGATTTTAACTTAATCTCTGGCCTGGGGCTATAGGCAAATATTCTAATCGTGAGGATTTATGACATATACCATCGATGGTGAGATAACCTTTTTCGAACGTTTTGAGGCAGATATTCTCTCTGGCGCTAAAAATATTACGTTAAGAGATCAATCTGAGTCACATTTTAAAGTGGGTCAGCGCTTACATGTAGCGACGTTTGAGGATAATCGCTGGTTTTGCGACATCCTCGTTGAACGGGTTGAAAAGCTTGCTTTTAATCACCTTAATGATGTTCATGCTCAGCAGGAAAATATGACCCTAGCGGAACTTAAAAAAGTCATTATCGACATTTATGGCAGTATAGATACGCTCTACCTTATCGGTTTCTCGGTGATTAAGGCCTAATTTGGTTTGTTTAATAATGATTATGTCCAGTCGTAAATCAGCCGCTGGTGTGAGCCATATCAAAGTGGATGCAGCCTATTTATATGAGACTAATCGGGAAAAGCTATCTTAACGATAGATAAGCTTGATTGGCATAAAGTGATGTTAAGCAACTATAACTATTAGACCTTGTAGGAAAGTAGTCCTGTCATTAACCAGGAAGGAGATCGCAAAATGTCTAACAGTAAATGCCCAATGCATCATGGCGCCGGCAGTGGTACAACCAATACAGATTGGTGGCCAAATCAACTCCGAGTCGACTTGTTACATCAACATTCTGCCAAATCAAATCCGATGGATAAAGATTTCAATTATGCCGCGGCGTTTAATAGCCTGAATTTAGAAGACGTAAAGCAAGATTTACGTGAATTAATGACAGCGTCTCAAGAGTGGTGGCCTGCCGATTTCGGTCACTATGGCCCGTTGTTTATTCGTATGGCGTGGCACAGTGCGGGAACCTATAGAACTGGCGATGGACGTGGCGGTGCAGGGACTGGGCAACAAAGGTTTGCGCCGTTAAATAGCTGGCCCGACAATGGCAACCTTGATAAGGCACGCAGACTTATCTGGCCTGTTAAGCAAAAATACGGTCAGAAAATATCATGGGCCGACTTAATGATATTAACTGGTAACGTGGCACTTGAATCAATGGGGTTCAAGACCTTCGGTTTTGCTGGTGGTCGTGAGGATGTTTGGGAGCCTGAAAATGATGTGTATTGGGGAGCTGAAAATGGCTGGCTCGAAGGTAATAAACGTTACTCTGGTGATCGCGAACTTGAGAACCCTCTCGCAGCGGTGCAGATGGGACTTATCTACGTTAATCCCGAAGGACCTGATGGTAAACCCGATCCATTAGCTGCGGCCGCCGATATCCGTGAAACGTTCGCGAGAATGGCGATGAATGACGAGGAAACCGTAGCGCTGATCGCTGGTGGTCACACTTTTGGTAAGACTCATGGAGCAGGTGATGCTGCATCAGTAGGCGCTGATCCTGAAGCGGCAGCTATTGAAGCCCAAGGTTTTGGTTGGAAGAGTAGTTATGGCAGCGGTCACGGCAGCGATGCTATTACCAGTGGACTCGAGGTGACGTGGACGCAAACACCGACGCAGTGGAGTCACTATTTTTTCGAGAACCTGTTTGGCTATGAGTGGGATTTGACCAAAAGTCCTGCCGGAGCGCATCAATGGCAGCCATCTAATGGAGCCGGTGAAGGCGAGATACCCGATGCCTTTGACGCCAATAAACGACAAGTTCCGACCATGTTAACAACCGATCTGGCGCTTCGAGTTGATCCTATTTATGAGAAGATCTCGAGGCGTTTTCTTGAAGAACCAGAATACTTTGCCGATATCTTTGCGCGTGCTTGGTTTAAATTAACCCATCGTGATATGGGGCCAAAAGCGCGTTATCTTGGCTCTGATGTGCCCAATGAAGAACTCATCTGGCAAGACCCTTTACCTAAAGCCAGTGATGAGATTATTGATGACAAAGATGTATCAAGCTTAAAGTCAACGATCGTCGATTCAGGGTTAACCGTGTCAGAGTTAGTCTCTACCGCTTGGGCCTCTGCAGCGACATTTAGAGGCTCCGACAAGCGAGGTGGTGCAAATGGCGCAAGGATAAGATTGAATCCTCAAAATAATTGGCCAGTGAATCAGCCTGAGCAACTTGCCAAAGTGCTTGAGGCCTACGCTGACATTCAACAAACGTTTAAGCTGGTGAACCATAAAGATGTATCCTTGGCCGACCTTATTGTATTGGGGGGCGGTGTTGGCGTTGAACTCGCTGCAAAAAATGCTGGGTTTGAGATAAGCGTCCCCTTCACTCCAGGACGTGTTGATGCCAGCGAAGCGCAAACCGATAGTGATTCATTCGATGTATTAGAACCTTATGCTGATGGCTTTAGAAACTTCGCAAAAACGACATACAGTGTGCCTGCGGAAGCATTGTTGCTCGATAGAGCGCAGCTGTTAACGCTGACGGCACCAGAGATGACGGTATTAGTTGGTGGTATGCGAGTGCTTGGTACTAATGTTGGCGGTTCTAACCATGGTGTCTTGACGGATAACATCGGTGTTCTTACTAATGATTTCTTCATTAATTTGTTGAGCATGGATACGCAATGGCAATCGACATCCGATGCTCAAGATCTGTTTGAAGGTATCGATCGCGCTAGCGGGAAGGTTAAGTGGGCTGCAACACGAGCTGATTTGGTGTTTGGTTCTAATTCTGTGCTTAGAGCCTTGGCTGAGGTTTATGGAAGCTCGGATGCGAAAGAGAAATTTATCCATGATTTTGTTGCCGCATGGCATAAAGTGATGGAACTCGATCGCTTTGATCTTAATTAATCGAAACGAGCTTAGTTGAGATAGTTGATGCGGTGTTCAAGCTTTTGCTTGCGCCGCATTAACTTGTTAATCTGGGTATCTTTACAAGAAAACATCCAAATACAATGGGTATTTTAGTGAATGCAAAAAGGCGTTTTTTATGGCAAATTTGCCGACCACTGATAGTGGTGTCCAAGAATGTGTGATTTTGCTTCATGGGCTAGCTCGTACTGAACGTGCTATGTCTAAACTGGCCGCCGCAATAGAAAAACGCGGCTATCACTGTATTAATTATAGCTATCCATCGACAAAAGCTGATATTCCTACCTTGGCTGAACATGCGATAACTGCCGCGTTGTCTCAATGCCCAAATGCGCTAACCGTGCACTTTGTCACTCATTCCATGGGAGGCATTTTAGTCAGGCAATATTTGAGTCAGCATACAGTCCGCAATTTAGGGCGCGTAGTGATGCTGGGCCCGCCTAATCAGGGCAGTGAAGTCGTAGATACATTAAGAGACATGGCTGGTTTTCAATTGATTAATGGACCCGCTGGCATGCAATTAGGCAGTGATAAAATGAGTGTGCCTAATCGTCTTGGGCCAGCGAACTTTGAGTTAGGGGTGATCGCGGGAACACGCAGTATTAACTGGATTTTGTCGACTATGTTACCTAAGCCTGATGATGGCAAGGTATCTGTGCAGAGCACTAAACTAGAAGGGATGAGCGACCATATTAGCTTGCCAGTGACCCACCCGTTTATGATGAACAACCGTCAAGCGATAGCGCAAACGTTACACTTTCTAACCTATGGCGAATTTAGTCGCTAATTAGTGATGATTTAACCTTTAGTAAAAGAAGCAAACTTTTTTAAGTCGTCTTCGGTGGCACCGTCGTTACATTCGCCTCGTATTTCACCACGTCCAACCTCTATGATGCGGCTGAGCTCAATGTAACCGTCACGGCAATAACCCGTCATTGAGATGGTTTTATCCAGCCCCAGTTCAATCTGTTCGGTCCACTCGCTTAGGTCTACAGCATAGATGGAGCGTTTTTTACTCCCTGAACGTTTCAATTTTTCAATCTGCTTTACACGTGCCATATGTGGTTGCTCTAACGTCGGCAGTTCGGCAAATTTAACTTTATAGGTAAACAGCTTAATGCCATCACCTTTTATAGCTGTCTGAAATTTATCTTCAACTTTGATGGAGAAATCATCCACTTCAGGTTTGCTAGCAGCACAACCTGAAAGCAAAAAAATAGTGATCATGGCAACAGAAAAGAGTTTAGACATCGAGGTAGGTTCTTATTTTAGTTTTATTTAGCAGCTTAATGAGCAATCAGCATAACCCAAAGTCGTGCTTATATCATCCATTCAACAACTGTTTTACACAGGATTACAAATTGGGTGGCCAGATCCAACCGATTAATAGCGCTAGAGATTGATTAAAGTCACGGAAATGTAGATTAATGTAAATTAATTGTTGTTATTTTTTTTTGGCTTGGCACACTAAATTTATGGCGAATTGTGGTAGGAAGCGCCGGATCTTAGGAGTGAGAATGCAAGCGTTAATGAAGTTGTTAACCTCTATGTTAGGTAGTTTTCGGGACCTTGTTCCGATCATTTGCGTTGTCGGTTTTTTCGAGATATTTGTTTTGCAACAAGCACCTGCCAATCTTGTTTCTATTCTTATCGGTCTCCTGTTTATCGTCTTTGGTTTAACCTTTTTTGTGTTTGGCTTAGAGATGGGACTCTTTCCCATTGGGGAGTCATTGGCGCAAGCATTAGCCCGCAAAGGCAGTGTTTTTTGGTTGGTGATTTTCTCATTCTCGTTAGGGTTTGGTACCACTTTGGCCGAGCCCGCACTGACTGCTGTGGCCAATGAAGCCGCAGAAGTAGCGGCAAAGTCAGGGGCTATTGGTCAAAGTGAAGCGGCAATGGATAGTTATGCGATGGGCCTAAGGCTGACGGTCGCCGTTGCCGTGGGACTGGCCATTCTATTAGGTGTTATCCGTATTTTGAAAGGATGGCCCATTCATTATCTCATTATTGGGGGTTACATCTGCGTGATGATCTTAACCTCTTTTGCCCCAGAGAATATTATCGGTATTGCCTATGACTCCGGTGGTGTAACGACCTCCACAATTACAGTGCCCCTTGTTACCGCCCTTGGGGTTGGACTTGCAACGGTTATTAAGGGGCGCAATCCAATGTTAGACGGCTTCGGCCTTATCGCCTTTGCGAGTTTAACACCAATGATTTTTGTCCTACTTTACGGCATGGTGGTGCTCTGATGAGTTTAACACTGCAAGTATTAGATACTCTGCTATTAACCGCTCGTGATGTTGTGCCGATAGCTGTGATACTGTTTGGTTTTCAGTTGGGCGTACTCAAACGGCCTATTGCCAACTGGCGTAAAGTGTTGCTGGGCTTTGTGTATGTCATCATAGGGTTAAGCTTTTTCTTGGTTGGTTTAGAGCTGGCATTATTTCCTATCGGCGAAAGTATGGCCGAGCAGCTCACCTCTCCGAGTTTCTTACACCCCGAAGGAGATACCAGCCCTTACGTTTGGCAAGACTATTTTTGGGTTTATATTTTTGCGGCAGCCATAGGTTTTAGTACCACGATTGCAGAGCCGTCACTGATCGCCGTTGCGATTAAGGCTAATGAAGTGTCCGGTGGCACGATTGGCATTCAGGGGCTTAGGATCTCGGTGGCAATAGGCGTTTCCATGGGGATATCCCTAGGTTGTTTTAGGATTGTTGTGGGCGACCCTATTCATTATTACATCATGGCGGGTTATGTACTGGTGGTTATTCAAACCTTTTATGCCCCCAAAATGATTGTGCCGTTAGCATATGACTCTGGCGGTGTGACGACATCGACGGTTACCGTGCCTTTGGTTGCTGCGTTAGGCTTAGGGTTGGCGACAAATGTAGAGGGGCGGGATCCGCTTATCGACGGTTTTGGCTTGATCGCCTTTGCCAGTTTATTCCCAATGATAACTGTAATGGGCTATGCCCAATTAGTTGAATTTTTAAGTAAGCGAAAATCCGCTAAGGAGCGAGAGCATGCGCTTTAAACTCATAGTCGCGTTTGTCGATGATACCAGTACCGACACGGTACTGGATGCTGCGAGAGCCGCTGGCGCAACGGGTGCGACGGTTATTAATCATGCCCGAGGTGAAGGGTTAGAAAAAAAGAAAACCTTCATGGGCCTAGGTTTGGATATTCAGCGTGATGTCATATTGTGGCTGGTAGAAGAACATATGAGCCGCACTATTTTAGAAACCATTTGCCGAGTAGGGGAGTTTGATACCAACCCTGGCCAAGGGATCGCGATTCAAATTGATGTCGAGGATGCTGTTGGCGTGGCCCATCAAGTTGAAAAGCTTAGTAAAGAGATAGAGGATCAAATATGAAACCATCTTTGCCAATACAAAATAGTGACGTAATGACCAATGACTATGTAATGGTTGATGGCTTGCATACCGTCGCCGAGGCGATAAGGCTCGCTATCAGCCATAATGTCAGTATGTTGTTGGTTAATAAGCGCCATGAGCATGATGAGTTTGGTATGGTTTTGATGAGCGATATTGCGCGTAAGGTGCTCGCAAAAGACAAATCACCTGAGCGGGTCAATGTTTATGAAATCATGATAAAACCGGTGTTTTCGGTCCATGCAGACATGGATATTCGTTATACAGCGCGCTTGTTTGAACGCTTTGGTATTAATAAAGCTCCAGTGATTGAAGCGGGGGAAATTTTGGGTGTTGTGACTTATCACGACATAGTGCTGAAGGGGATGATGCCTCAAGCATAAGACCAAATAAAAGTGGGTGTCATCGTGACACCCACTTTTATTTTGCTAGTGTAAAACCTTAAGCGAAGCGTTGGTTGAGATAGTTGATAATGTCTGATGACTCATACATCCACTGCGTTTCACCATTTTCTTCTATACGTAAACAAGGCACCATCGCTTTGCCACCTTGGCTCACAAGCGTTTGTTGATGCAACTCTTGTTTGGCATCGACGGTCTCAATATTCAATCCTTGACGGCGAATTGTTCTGCGAACTTTTACGCAAAATGGGCAAGCAGGATATTGATAAAGCTGTATAGATTTGGTTACTTCATCCACTTTTGCTTGTTCTGCTAGCGGGCGCTGACGCTTCTTAGGTGCGAAGATAAAATTAAAAAATAGAATAATGCGGCCTAATACCCAACGAACAATAAACATCAACAACTCCTTATCATATTTGATGTGGCGGATTTTAACCTAAGCGTGATGGGGATCAAAGAAAATTTAGCGTGATGGGGAGATAAGCCAACAAAATGAATAAAGGGAGTGATTAAGCACTCCCTTTATTTTCTGGTAATACAGGTGGTTAGTTCGCACTCAATGTCAATAATGCTTGGTTTGCGCTAGCATCCACATCAACGCGACTGTCGAGCACAAATACCCGTTCAGCACCAATGTTGGCGCTATCGACTAGATAGGTCTTTACCGATAATGCGCGTTGTTGGGCTAACACACCTAACGCATCATCTGACAAGGTTTGGGCCGCATGGCAGTAGTTATATAAGGCGATATGCCAACGGGTCGCTAACTCATCTTCCGTCAGCGGCTTTTCTCCATATTCTGCAAGGATCTGCGATTTAACGTCGGTAGCGGAAAGTTGAAGTTCATCTTGATAGAGGCGTTTGAGCGCATCAGAAAGTATACCGCTAGTAGGGTAAGTGCTAGGCGTTAAATTGGCGGGTAGAGTGTTGACTTCAATACCTGCAATTTTTGCCAGTTTTTGCTGCAATGCCTGTGTCATTAGGGCTTGGCTGTCGGCAATCTCATCGACGGCCCCTTTAGCGCTTAAGGTCAGCATTGGGCGGCTTTCTAGGCCTTTGGCTAAGTTGTCCAACAACTTCTGGCTGGCGGCAGGGAGCTTGCTTTCCCCTGCATTAAAAGGCACTTTGTCGAGTTCATCATCAGAGCCAAGTAGGCCCGCCAACAGACTAAATGGCGCGGTAACAGCTTTAGTGATCACATTAGTAAACGCCGTCGCAATAATGCTACCGAAACTGAAGCTAGGTTCGTCAAGATCGCCTGATACCTGCAGCCCTAAATCAATCACGCCATGTCTATCTTGCAGCAAAGCAATAGCCAAGGTGATGGGCAGTGAGGTTGCTAGGCTACTGTCACTGGGCTTCCCTAATTGCAGTTGGTCAACCACTAAGTGGTTATCGCCGACGAGCTGGTTGTTCTCAAGCTGGTAGTTAAGATCGAGTGAGAGTAGACCTTTATCAATATAGTAACCTGCATAGGTACCTGAGTAAGGGTTAACCGATGTTAGCTCTACATGCTTAAAGCTGAGGGCGAGGTCAAGAAACGGTTGCGCAAGGAGTGGGTTGATTTGTCCTTTTAAGCTAACAGGTGCATAGCGATCAATTTTGCCTAAAATATCAACGCTAGCAGGTTGTTCACTGCTGGATGATAAATTGGCGATGTTGCCAGATAAGTGCTCGATGCTGGCTGCAAAATTTGGCGTTAACGAATTATCTGCAAAAAAGGTTGAGCCATCGTTAAAGGCAATATTATTAATCGATAGTGCCAATGGTGCTGAGTCGCTGTTGACCTCCGGTTTCGACGCTGGCTTAGTGTCGGGTCTTTGCACCATGAGTTCTTGGAAGTTGGTACTACGGTCTTCGGCAATCAAAATGCGGCTAAAAGGCTGGCTAAGTGTCACCTGATCTATGCTTAATTGGTTTGCCGCTTTGTCGAACGTCAATTGATTAATGTCTACGGTTTGCCATTTTAGCAGGGGCTGCTGCTTAATGGTGTCTTTAATCAGTAGCTGTTTAACTTGCAATGCGCCTTGATAGGTTACATTGGTGCTGGCATCTGCCTGAAGTTGGCCTTGGGTACTAAATAATCCATCCTCTAAATTGATGTTGAGGTACAAAGACAAATAGGGCTGAAATTGTGTGAGGGCAAGGTTAGCCATAGTGATTTGGCTATCTATTTTTTGAGTGGCGGGATCAACGGCTCCTTGTGAAGTAAGTGTACCTTGCTGGTTAACATTGAGTGCTAATTGATACTCGATGGGCGAGGTTAACGCTGCGTTAACTGGCCCCGTGCTCAGACTGATATCGCCAATTTTCCATAGGTTTTCATCACCAAGTAATTGCTCTTTGAGGTTAACCTTGTAGTCACTTATTTTGATTTGGCTGAGTGTTGCATGCCATGGCAGAGTTTGAGCTGATGGCGTGGTCGCAAGTTGCGCTGCTGGCTCATCTTTTGGTGGTTGGGCATGCTTTTTCTGCATCTGTTTAGGCATAAATAATGGTACTAAGTCGACACCCGTTTTATCTAAGTGCGCATTGAGCGTTAGGTTGTTGGTCGTTAATGTATCCACAACAACACTTTTGTTGGCCAGATCGAAATTGATGCCTTTAAAGGCAAAGGAGTCAAGGGCGACAATAGACGCTTGTTGATGGCTAACATTGAGTTGCTTAAGGTCAAGCTCGCCATTATTCAGGGTCGCCTGTAGGTGTTGATTTTCGAATCCAAATTGATAGTCAGTGCTAAAGTCTAGCAACCCTTTGTCTAGTTTCACCTGAAACTCGTCAGCGATAAACGTCCAAAATTGTGGCAAGTGGATATTCTGCAGACTGATGTCGCCAACGACGTTAAAAGGCGTGAGTTGCACTTGGCCTTTCAGCTGCATTAATCCACCGTGTCTACCAACAAATTCAATATCATACCGATTAACCTTGCTAGAAGGCTCGTTGGAGAGCTGAGTTGATAGTGGGGTGTTTGAATCAAATGCCGCAATGTTAAGCTGGATACTTGGATAGGTCACTTCGCCTTGAGTGACCTCATCAATGAGGTTTAGGTTGGCGTCGACAATGGCCAAGTCAGTGAATAAAAAGTGGGGTATCGCTGAAGCGGCATCATCTTCAGCTTTAGCTTCTGTGCCGTTATTATTCGCCAAATGTTCAATGATGTCAGAAAAATTAAATCTCAACGGTTCATCACTGATCACACGTTTTATGTGGGCATAAGGCGTATTGAGTTCGATATTGGTAACACTGTAGCCCCAGTTGAAAATCGACCGCCAAAACTGATACTCAAAAGAGAGCTGATGAAACCCCACAAAGGGAGTGCCATCGGCCTCTTTGATGGCAAAATTATCCAAGCTTACGGCTAACGTAAAAGGATTGATGGCAACGTCAGATAACACCACTTCTCTGTTGAGTATTTGAGAGAGCTGTTTGGGGGCTTGCTGTTGTACTACGTAGGGAACAAGCATACCTAATAGGAGTGTCCATATTAAATATATTAGGGCGGAAATACCTATATATCGTTGATATCTAGGCAGTTGTGTGTATTGTTGTCTTAGGCGAGCAAGTGGTGATGAGACGACAGACATAATGACCCTAATGTTAAATTGAACCGATCCGGTGGTTGCTAATAGTGAGTGACTTGGCTTATCGCTGTGACATAGCCAGATCAACCACTATAATTTTAGTAGCATTATTGTCGATTATGCATTTATACACATCTAATTTCAGAGTTTTTTTTGAGATAAATTGTAGATATGACGAGATTTTATCTAGATGGGCAGCTCTATGACGCTCAAGAAGGGGAGTCGGTACTCGATACCTTAATTCGCCATGGTCAGCAAGTGAACTACTCCTGCAAAAAAGGGGTCTGTAAGACCTGCCTAGTTCAGCATATTGAAGGCGAGATTAACATCGGCGCACAAAGGGGGCTGACGTCGGGGTTAAAAGCTCGGCACTATATTTGCGCGTGTCAGGCAGTGGTATCAGATGAGTTGAAATTAAAGTCAATTCTGCCTCATGATCTATTTACACCTGCGGTGCTTGAGCAAAAACAATATCTTAATCAGTCCATTGTTCGTATTGCATTGAAGGTCGAACAAGGTTTTATTCATCAACCTGGTCAATATATCAATCTAAGACGGTTTGATGGTGTAACGCGCAGTTATTCGTTAACTAATTCACCAAGTGATGGCCTACTCGAGCTACATGTTAGGCGAAAGTACAATGGCCAGTTCAGTGATTGGCTCTATCACCAAGCCAATATTGGTGAAAAACTGCTGGTGCAGGGGCCCATGGGAGCAAGTAGTTACGATAGTCAATGCCAAGACAATAAGCTTATCGTTATTGCGTTTGGCAGTGGCTTAGGTGTGGCGGTCAGTATTGTGCGTGAAGCTCTGTCTCATCGCCATCAAGGTGAGATTCATCTTTATGTGGGTGGACGTGAGATGGACGATCTATACCTACACGCAGAGTTGCTGCAGATGATGCTAGAGCATCGTCACTTTTTCTATCATGCCTGCATTACTGGTCACCATGATGTTATGCCCTCTGGGCGCAGAGTGATGCTGGGAGACCCGTTTAATGAAGCCGTTAAAGCACACAAGTTTGACCGTCAGCAACACCTGTTTTTATGCGGCGAGCCCAGCTTAGTTAATCAAAGCCGTAAAATGGCTTTTTTAAATGGTTTTCCGATTGAGCGGGTACACACACTTTCTTTTGAATATAAAGATCTACGCACGCGCCCTAGGGATTTATAGGCAACAATAATTAAGTGATAACGAGTGTATTGGGTTGCGGTTTTTTGTTTTCATGCTAACATCATGTTAAATATAGAAATAGCCCTAAAATTTGTTAGCGAGAGCATTGAAATTTCAAGGACGGAATATGCTAATTAGAATTGCCATAGAAGAAGACTTATCGGTTTTATCCGCACAGTTTGATTTATATCGTCAAAGCCTTGGTCAGCTGCCAGCCTCCGATGATTCTAAGGACTTTATTCAATCTCGATTACAAGAAAACGACTCGGTAATATTCATTGCTCAATTGGAGAGTGAAATTCTTGGGTTTATTCAGTTGTATCCCTCGTTCTCTTCTCGATTACTCAAACCCTTATGGTATTTTGACGATATTTTTGTTGTCGAGTCTCAGCGCAATAAAGGTATTGCTACCGCTCTCATCCACAAAGCCAAGGAGCTTGCTGATGAAACAAATGTGCTCGCGGTGCGTCGAGAGCATCTTGATGAGGATGGATTTTTGATGATTGACAACGATGACTCTAAATCAGTCTTTGAATCCTTCTCACGGGCTGCCGTCATTTAATATTCTGATTCTTTCATTAAAGCGCGTTGTGGTAACATAACGCGTTTTTTTATGCTTAATGGTTGGAGAGAAGATTGAATAAGAGCGTGATCACCAATGTCGTTGCAGCGGCATTAATGACAATTGGATATTTTTTTGCGGCCCCAATTTTATTAAGTGTGGGCTTATTTGCTTTATCAGGCGCGGCAACCAATTGGTTAGCTATCCATATGCTGTTTGAAAAGGTACCAGGGTTATATGGCTCCGGTGTCGTCCCCGCGCATTTTGAAGAGTTTAAGGCGGGCATTGCTTCATTGATGATGGAGCAGTTTTTTACCGACGAAAACATCGATAAGTTTTTATCAGAGCAGGGGAGTGGCGCGGCTAAAATAAATCTTCAGCCTGTGATTGAAAATGTTGACATGACTCCGGCTTTTAATGCATTAGTGACCACGGTAGAGCAATCTTCTCTTGGTGGCATGTTGGCGATGTTTGGTGGTAGCGAAGCTATAGCGCCCCTTAAAGAACCGTTTATTCATAAAATGAAAAGCTCCTTAATTGAAATTTCACAAAGTGAAGATTTCTATGAACTATTGAAAAATGAGATAGAACAGCCTGATGTTATGGCTGATCTTAGGGCAAAAATTAGCGCCATTGTGCATCAAAGGCTACAAGAGCTAACGCCGCAGTTAGTTAAAGAGATTATTCAACAGATGATTAAGAAACATCTTGGTTGGTTAGTCGTGTGGGGCGGGGTGTTTGGTGGGTTAATTGGCCTTGTGGCTGGACTCATTACATAATAAAAAGGGAGCTTAGCTCCCTTTTTTACTTTTTGGATATGCATAGAGGTGTTAAATGGAAGAAACAGTTAATCAAGACAGGCACATTAATTACCTTGAGATCCCCGTGCGTGCTATGGCACCAACCAAGGCATTTTTTAGTCAGGTTTTTGGCTGGGAATTTGTTGATTATGGTGAGACCTACAGCTGTTTTATTAATGCAGGGATTAACGGTGGTTTTACGCTTTCTGACCACAGCTTTAGTTTGGCTAACGGTGCGCCACTCATTGTTATCTATGCCACACAATTAACGCAAACAATGGCCAAAGTGACCGAGGCTGGCGGTGAAATTAGCCAAGCTATTTTTACCTTCCCAGGTGGGCGTCGTTTTCATTTTAAGGACCCAAATGGCAATGAATTTGCGGTTTGGTCAGAATAATATGCCACACTGTATCATAGAGTATTCAGCGTCGTTAGAGACTGATATCGATATCGCTCAGCTTGTTGAGGCGGTTCACAAGGGGGCGATAGACTCGGCGTTATTTGACGCCGCTGCTGTGAAGTCTCGCTGTATTCCTGTGTCACATTCTAAGGTGGGTATGTTGGCTGATGGGCGATTTATCCATATCACCTTCAAGATTATGCCTGGGCGTAGCACAGAACAGAAACAGTTGCTCAGTAACAGTGTCTATCGGCAGATAGTCATTCTTAATCAGTCGATCGACAGCCTGACAATGGAAGTGTTGGAGCTAGACAAGCGTCATTACTTTAAGTGGACTAACGAATAATTTGACTGGACCGAATTGATCCAGTATTCCCTGATTTAAGCAGCTCTAGGAGTATTTTGTCAGTGGTGCATTTTGAACAGATAGGACAGTTACTAAGCATAGCTTGCCTGTTATGCAGTTTTTCAGTGGTTAGCGCGGGAACCATGAGGGTTTGTGTCGATCACTATCCGCCGTTTCAGGTGTTATCTGCTGATGCGGAGCCGATTGGTGAAAATATTGCTGCATTACGATTGATGGCTAAGCTGCTTGAACATGACTTAAGTTTTGAAACTAGTCCCAATTTTGCGCGTTGCTTACACATGCTAGAAGGGGGCCGTGTTGATGTGGTCGCGGGGTTAATCGATAAGCCAGAACGCCACACTTACAGCTATTTTTTGCCCTTTAGACCCGATAGTCGTTACGTATTTATTAGCCTCAAAGGTTTCAACAATGTCAAGGATTATGAGGGACTGATTGACGCCTCTATTGGGGTTTCGAGAGAAACGCAATATTTTGAGCGTTTCGACAATGATCAGCGCCTACGTAAAGTCATGACCAACGATATGATTTCTGCCACGAATATGTTGCTGCGAAGCCGTTTCGATATTTTAATATTACCCAAGGTTGTATTGCCCAGCCTCAAGAAATACTATCCAGAATTTGAACAGAAATTAAAGGTTCACCCCTATACGTATGAAGAGATTAGGCCGATTTATTTTGGTGTGAGTAAAAAGCATCAGATGAATATTTCACTGCTTGAGATGGAACGTATTATTGGTGAGGCCTATGAGCAAGAACGATTTATGAGCGAAGTTGAACAGTTTATCTTGGAGCATATTGAGCTGTATTAAAAAAGAGACCCTAGGGTCTCTTTTTTGTTACTCCAATCTAGTAGGCGCTCTCATGAACAGATTGCACCGCACGGCCTGAGGGGTCAATGATCCCTTGTAAGCTTTCATCCCAAGCGAGTGCTTCAGGGGTAGAGCAAGCGACAGACTTGCCACCAGGGACGGTTTCCGCAGCCGATGCAAGCGGGAAATGTTCTTCAAAGAAGCAACGATAGAAGTAAGCTTCTTTTGTTTCTGGCGTGTTATAGGGGAACCTAAATTTGGCATTGGCCAGTTGTAGGTCATCGACCTGCTCAGCAGCATGATCTTTCAGCCCGTCGATCCATGAATAGCCTACACCATCACTAAACTGCTCTTTTTGACGCCATGCAACCTCTTTAGGCAATTTGTGCTCAAACGCCTGACGTAAAATGTGTTTTTCGATCCGGCCGTCTTTAGACATTTTGGCTTCTGGATTGATTCGCATGGCGGTGTCGATAAACGCTTTGTCCAAGAAAGGCACGCGGGCTTCTAAGCCCCAAGCGGCCATGGCCTTGTTGGCGCGTAGGCAATCAAACAGGTGAAGCTTATCCAGTTTACGCACTAGCTCTTCATGGAATGCCTGTGCATTAGGGGCTTTATGGAAGTAAAGATAACCGCCAAATAGCTCATCAGCTCCTTCACCCGACAACACCATTTTAATCCCCATCGCTTTGATCTTACGTGCCATAAGGTACATAGGGGTTGCGGCACGAATAGTGGTGACATCATAGGTTTCTAAGTGATAGATCACATCTTTAAGGGCATCGATACCATCTTGAAATGTAAAGGTGATTTCGTGATGAATCGTGCCAATGGCATCGGCAACTTTTTTTGCTGCGATAAGATCAGGCGCACCCTCTAAGCCAACTGCAAATGAGTGCAACTGTGGCCACCAAGCATCAGACTCGCCATCATCTTCGATGCGACGTTTAGCAAAAGTCTGGGTTATGGCTGAGATGACTGAGGAATCGAGTCCACCCGATAGCAGTACGCCATAAGGCACATCTGACATCAGCTGACGCTTAACGGCCGCCTCTAAAGCTTCACGTAGTTCATCGACACTGGCTTCGTTATTTGCCACGGCACTAAATTCACGCCAATCGCGTTGATAATATTGCGCATAGCCAGCTGGTGTTAGATATTGACCTGGTTTGAACTCCTCAACGGTTTTACATACAGGCATTAATGCTTTCATCTCTGAGGCAACATAGAAGTTACCTTCTGTGTCGTGGCCGGTATAGAGCGGAATAATACCCATATGATCACGACCCACTAAATAGGTGTCTTTAGTTTTGTCATACAGTACAAAGGCAAAAATACCATTAAGCTTATCGAGAAAATCACAGCCATACTCTTGGTAAAGCGCAAGAATGACTTCGCAATCTGAGTTGGTTTGGTAGCTGTATTTATCGCCTAACTCAGCTTTAAGTTCTTTATGGTTATAGATCTCACCGTTAACAGCAAGGATCAGGCTTTCGTCTGTCGATAGCAGTGGCTGAGCACCATGCTCAATATCAACAATGGCTAAGCGCTCGTGAGCCAATATGGCTTTGTCGCTACTGTAGATCCCTGACCAATCCGGTCCGCGGTGACGTAATCGCTTGGACATTTCGAGAGCGACTTGACGCAGTGGCGCGGCGTCTGACTGAATATCTAAAATGGCGAATATTGAACACATAACAAAAGCTCCCAAAAACTAACTAAATCTCAATTGCTAATCACTTTGACAGCATTTTTCGCATTTGCCAAACCAATTTTTTGTGAAAACATCTGTTTTTGGTGGTTTTGGTTGAGGTTTTTGTCGGTGAAGGGGGTTAAAAAATGAGATATCCACAACTATTCCGACATTCTATTGGGTAAAGTTAAGATTTATCCATTTTTACAGCGTCAGATTTGCACTATCTTAAACCGTTCACTCCTTTTTAATGATGGGTAGAAATAGTTTAATCATGATGATTATATGAACAAAAAAGGCTTCATTAAGAAGCCTTGTCATCGATTAAGGGAACATTAGTCTGTGGTTGTTTTCGCTGGGCGCAGAGAGTGGAATTCAGTGCCCGGATAATAACCCGGCCAAGCGTCACTATTGCCAAGGGTCTGCGCAGCTTGATAGTAGACAGCTAAGTCTTGCAGGGCACCCGACAGATCCCAATCGGCGCGATATTCATCACAGACATTGTGATAGCAGCCTTTCATCTTCTTTTTCATGGATGCGCGGTAGGTTTTTGATGCCTCATCGGCAGGTTCGTTACCGCCGCCCGCGAAGACCGCTGGTACGCCATATTTGGCAAAGCTGAAGTGATCTGAGCGGAAAAATCCGCCCGATTCAGGACGAGACTCGCTAACTGCAACACGCTGCTGAGCACTGGCCGCGGTTGTTAAGTAGGTTTCGAGTTCTGACTTACCCTTACCGACAATGGTGTAATCACTGGTACGCCCATAGATATTGGTGCTGTCTAAGTTAAATACGGCCACCGTTTTATCTAAAGGGTAGAGCGGGTTGGCGGCGTAATAGCGTGAGCCCAATAAGCCTTGCTCTTCGCCAGTTGTCGCGATAAAGGTTACCGAGCGCTTCAATGGGGCGCCATTTTTTGCGCTAAGCGAGAACTGTCTCGCGATTTCCAAGATACCAGCTGTGCCTGACGCATTGTCTAACGCGCCATTATAGATTTGATCACCCTCTTTATTTGGGTCTACGCCAATATGGTCCCAATGTGCGGTAAACAATAAGTGTTCATCACTGGCACTGCTGCCCGGCAGGGTCGCGACTACATTATAGCTGTTGGCATATTCCGCCTTATTGGTAAAAGCAATATTGGCCGTTTTCTCAAGCTCGACGTTAATTGGGCTGCTTGCCGCCCGATCGCTCAATGTTGCGAGCGATAAGCCTGCGCCGTTAAATAGCTCCTTGGCTTTATCCATTGTGAGCCAACCTTCAACGGTAACTCGACCATCTTGGGTCGTTTTGTCGAAAACAAGATCTTGTTGTGCGCCAGTCCAGCTATTTTCAACCACAGACCAAGGATAAGAAGCTGGCTTAGTATCATGGATGATGATTGCCCCAAGCGCACCCTGGCGACTGGCTTCTTCAAATTTGTAGCTCCAACGGCCGTAGTAGGTCATGGCCTTGCCATTAAATTTGCCTGATTCAGGTAACGCAAATCCGGGATCGTTGACTAACATCACCGCAATCTTGCCGCGCATATCTAAGCCATGATAGTCATTCCAGTCATACTCAGGTGCATTAACACCGTACCCGACGAAGACCAATGGCGCGTCTTTAATATCAACCTGTTGATTGTCATGACGACTACCCAGCACGATATCGGTGCGGTGATGCATGACTATGCCACCTAATGATATCTGCTGTGTTTCACTCGCGGTATAGCTCACCATAGGTACTGCTTGCAGGTAACTGCCTTGATTGGCACCTTCAAGGCCGGCGGCGGCGAAGGCTTTTGTGAGGTAGTCGAGGGTGAGCACTTCCCCTTGGGTCGTGGGTGCTCGACCTTCAAATTTATCGGAAGAGAGTGACTGTATATCTTGCCTAAATCGAGTTTCGTTAAATTCAGGTGGAGTGAGGCTGGTTTGCATCGCTGTAGGGTGCTGGCTGCAGGCACTTAAGCTTATAAGCGCACAAGCCGACAAAAGTAGTCGCATGGTGTGTCCTATTATTTATTATCGTTATTTATTTTTGTTATAAATTGTATGTTTTAGGACAGCTATGATGGATAAGATGGCGCACTTTATCAAGTGTGCCATCTTATTAAAATGTTACGCTTTATTACCTTGTGGTGGTGACGTTAAATGACGTCAATATCTCCCGCACAATCGAAAATATGGTTGGGCCTGAAAGGCTCTTTTTCAACATGTTTTAGCTGACTGACCCCACTGGTCACCAAGATAGTTTCAAGACCTGCTTGGAAGCCCGCCAAAATATCAGTACGCATATTATCACCAATGATGACGGTGTTTTCAGAGTGGCCATTAATGTGATTTAAGGCAGAGCGAATGATCCAAGAGCTGGGTTTTCCAACATAGAAGGGCATACGGCCACTGATGCGTTCAATGGGGGCACATAATGCGCCACAGGCTGGGCTATGAGCTGGACCATGGGTGTCGGGGTTAGTCGCGATAAAACGCGCACCTTCGGCGACAAAACCTGCCGCCTTATGGATCATATCCCAGTTATAAGAACGTGTTTCGCCAACGATCACAAAATCGGGGTTGATATCGGTAATGGTGAAACCTGCCTTATAGAGCTCGTGGGTGAGGGCGCCCTCACCTATGACAAATGCTTTGTCGCCGGTTTGATGCTTTAAAAAATCAGCAGTGGCCATCGCTGAGGTGTAAAAGCACTCTTCTGGTACATTAATACCGGCGGCTCCCAGACGGTTTTGTAAGTCTTTACCGGTTTGAACAGGATAGTTGGTGAGGATAACGAGCGGGTTGCCCTGTTCAAGAATGCGGTGAATAAATTTATCACTGCCAGGAATGAGCTTATTGTTGTGCAGTAATACTCCGTCAATATCACAAATTACATTTTTCATCTAAGACTTCCATTGATCACTGTGAAATAGCATTGTGACCTTATATAAAGCCAAATTCTGTCGGAATACAAACACTTTTATTGGGAACTGCGTAACTAGAGTTGTTTTGATGCGTCTTGGAGCCACGTGATCTTGGCTCTCTCATCCACCGCAGAATTAGGCGCAAAAAAAAGCACTATCTGTGATAGTGCTTTGATTATTTAGCTGAGAGTATGATTACTCGGTAGCATACCCTGCTTCGCCTAACGGGTTGCCATCCAAGAGGGCGATGCCATTTTTCATCGCTAACCTGTTCTGGCTAAACCATTTAACGACCAACGGATAGATAGCATGCTCTTGTTCATGAACGCGCTCAGCTAAAATAGTGGCGTCATCTTCAGGGTAGACTGGTACTTTAGCCTGTAAGATCACTGGGCCAGCATCGAGCTCAGGTGTCACAAAATGCACCGAAGCACCATGCTCGCTGTCACTATTGTCAATCGCGCGCTGGTGAGTATTAAGCCCAGGGTATTTAGGGAGCAAAGAGGGATGAATATTGATCATTCTCCCCTCAAATTGCTGAACAAACTCGTCGCTCAATATGCGCATAAAGCCAGCTAGCACGATAAGATCGGCTTGGTACTTGTCGATAGCTTGCTTCAAGCGAACATCATAATTGGCACGGGTTTCACCTTGGTGCGCTATCACGCAACTGGTATCTATCTCGCTGTGATGAGCGCGTACCAGCCCATAAGCATCGGGCTTGTTACTCACCACACCGACAACTTCTGCCTGCAAATTATCATCACAACCGTCGATAATAGCCTGTAAATTACTGCCATTACCTGAGATTAAAACTAATACGCGACAGCACTGTGGCATTATAAAATCTCCACTTGCTCTTCGTCACCATTGCGCGCAGCAATGTCACCGATAAGCCAAGCGTTTTCACCTTCAGCTTTTAGCAAGGTCAATGCACTGTCGACTTCATCTTGCGGGAGGGCAATAATCATACCCACACCACAGTTAAAGGTTCGATACATTTCAAATTCAGCGATGTTGCCATTGGTCATTAACCAGTTAAACACGGTTGGCCACTGCCAAGAGTCACCTTTAACCACAGCTTTTGCATCGTCAGGGAGCACGCGTGGGATATTCTCCCAAAATCCGCCGCCAGTGATATGGGCCATAGCATGGATATCGTTTTGCTCAAGCAGCTTAAGTAGCGGCTTAACGTAGATTTTGGTTGGTTCAAGTAAATGGTCTATAAGTGGCTTGCCTTCTAGATCCTGCTGCGGATCGGCTTGACTCACTTCAAGTACTTTACGGATAAGCGAATAACCGTTTGAGTGCGGTCCACTTGAACCTAAAGCGATCAGTGCATCACCAGCGACAACTTTGGAGCCGTCTAGCACTTCCTCTTTTTCAACAACGCCGACACAGAAGCCTGCAAGATCATAATCTTCGCCTTCGTACATGCCTGGCATTTCAGCGGTTTCACCACCGATTAATGCACAACCCGATTGGGCACAGCCTTCGGCGATACCGTTGACGACAGAAGTTGCGGTGTCAACGTCTAACTTGCCAGTGGCATAGTAGTCGAGGAAGAACAGTGGCTCAGCGCCAGCAACGATTAAATCGTTCACGCACATTGCAACTAAATCAACACCAACACTGTCGTGTTTTTTATAATCGATAGCCAGTCTAAGCTTGGTACCAACACCGTCGGTGCCAGAAACAAGAACTGGATGTTTGTACTTAGTTGGTAGCTCGCAAAGGGCACCAAATCCACCTAGGTTACCCATAACTTCTGGGCGGTGGGTACGTTTAACAGCAGACTTAATATTATCAACAAGGGCATTGCCAGCGTCGATATCAACACCTGCATCTTTGTAGCTTAGCTGGGTAGGAGTGCTCACGGAGGATCCTCTCGGGTACATCGTTATTGGATTTTTATGCGGCGCTATTCTATCAGCTTGTGACAGCGGTCGAAAGTGATGATTTTGCTTATTCAAGCGGACTTAGGTCACGATTTACCGTGTTTGTAAAACTTTATGTTTTCCATTATGAACAAATCTACTAGAATCGGTACAATTTGCTGGAAAAAACACTGGAAAAGTATCAGGAGAAAACGATGAAAGTGGTCGAAGTTAAGCATCCTTTAGTACGTCATAAAATTGGATTAATGCGTGAAGGGGACATCAGTACCAAACGTTTCCGTGAGTTAGCTGCCGAAGTGGGCAGTTTACTGACTTATGAAGCAACTGCTGATTTCGAAACTGAAAGAGTGACCATCGAAGGTTGGAATGGCCCAGTGGAAGTTGAACAGATCAAAGGTAAAAAGGTCACTGTCGTGCCAATTTTACGTGCAGGTCTGGGTATGATGGACGGTGTACTTGAGCATGTACCGAGTGCGCGTATCTCTGTTGTGGGTATCTACCGCGATGAAGAGACATTAGAGCCAGTTCCATATTTTGAGAAGCTTGCTAGCAATATGCATGAACGTATCGCGCTGGTTGTCGACCCTATGCTTGCAACGGGTGGCTCGATGATTTCGACGATCGATCTCCTTAAAGAGCGTGGCTGTACAGCGATTAAAGCTCTTGTGTTGGTGGCAGCCCCTGAAGGTGTTAAAGCGCTAGAAAAAGCCCATCCTGATATTGAGCTATATACTGCTTCAATCGATCAATGCCTAAATGAGCAAGGTTATATCTTGCCGGGTCTTGGTGATGCGGGTGATAAAATTTTTGGTACTAAGTAAGTCGTTATCAAATACTCTGTATTAAGTAATCCGTGTTTAAGCTTACGTATTACCTAAACATAAAGGGAGCCAATGGCTCCCTTTTTTATGGCTCGCATTTTACTACAGCACCATAGCCGCTATCCAACCAAAGACCAGCAAGGGAATGTTGTAGTGGATAAAGGTTGGGATCACACTGTCTCTAATGTGGTCATGCTGCCCGTCGGCATTTAAACCTGCGGTAGGGCCTAAAGTTGAGTCGGACGCTGGCGAGCCTGCATCTCCTAGCGCGGCAGCGGTGCCAACCAATGCAATCGTCGCGGGCACAGAAAAGCCAAAGGTAATCGCGAGTGGCACATAGATGGTCGCAATAATCGGGATAGTTGAGAAAGATGAACCTATGCCCATGGTGATTAATAGTCCCACCACTAACATCAAAAATGCAGCAAGTGCTTTGTTATCCCCGATAAGGTATGACAGGGATTCAACTAGAGTGCCGACATCTCCCGTTTCCTTTACAACGGCGGCAAAGCCCGCTGCGGAGATCATAATAAAGCCAATGTTGGCCATCATGCGCACACCTTGATTAAAGATATCTTGGTCTGCAACGTGTTTAAGTGCGCCAGAGAAACTGAAAATAATAAAGCCAATTAGCGCGCCAAAAATCATTGAGCCGGTATAGAGCTGTACCGCTAATGTCGCTGCAACGGCAACCAAGGCGATAACAATGTTACGCTTATTAACGCCTTCTTCGGGTTCAGCGGCTAATATCAACTGCTCTTCATACTCTCGCGGTTTACGGTAGCTGATAAACACCGCCACTAAGAGTCCGCTAATCATGCCTAAAGCAGGGATCAGCATGGCAGATGGGATTTGCTCACGTACAGCATTAAGGTTGTTGTTGTTTAAATTTGCTAGCAAAATATCGTTAAGAAAGATACCACCAAAGCCAATAGGTAAAATCATATAGGTGGTGACTAAACCAAAAGTCAACACGCATGCCACTAGGCGGCGGTCTATACGCAGCTTGGACATTACATGAAGTAGCGGTGGGATCAAAATTGGAATAAATGCGATATGAATGGGCAAAATGTTTTGCGATGACACTGCCATCGCGAGTATCGCCAACAATAGTAACCAACGCACACGATTGAGGTTTGTGCTGTTTTGTTCTTTGCCTAACTGTGAGATCACTTTACGAGAAATTAGTGTCGTCAGCCCAGAGTGAGAAAGCGCTACCGCGAAGGCGCCGAGTAATGCATAACTTAATGCAATTTGAGCGCCGCCACCTAAGCCTGTGTTAAAGGCATCGACGGTATGTTGTAAGTCCATACCGCCCACTAAGCCAGCCACTAATGCACTGACTGTGAGTGCGATAACAACGTTTACTCGGGCGAGGCTGAGGCCCAACATTAGGCAAACAGCAATAACAACTGCATTCATATTTATTCTTTCTGATTTTTTATAAAGTATTTGGAGGCTATTTTTGCCAGTATTAGCAAGGCTTGTCCAGCCAATCGGCGTTTTATCTGTAAAAAATAGTGAGATGTAACTGAACTGTATTTAAGTTTACTGTGTAACTGTGAATTACGATACAAAAGGTAAGGTTATCGCGCACAGTTATTGGGCAACTAGATGAATATTTATTAAAAAAGGTGACAATGATCCCAAATAGCTTGTGTCCAGCGAATGACTGCCTATAATGCTTTTTAGTTCATAATTAAAAGCTTTTTCAATCCATAGATGGAGATATAAAATGAGCGTATTAGTAGGCCGTCCGGCCCCTGATTTTACTGCTGCAGCGGTTCTTGGTAACGGCGAAATCGTAGACAGCTTTAACCTAAGCGAAGCAATCAAAGGTAAAACTGCTGTTGTATTCTTCTACCCACTTGATTTCACTTTCGTTTGCCCATCTGAATTGATCGCTTTCGATCACCGCATGGATGAGTTCAAGAAGCGTGGCGTTGAAGTGATTGGTGTTTCAATTGACTCTCAGTTTACTCACAATGCATGGCGTAATACCCCAGTAGACAAGGGTGGTATTGGCCAAGTTCAATACACGCTTGTGGCTGACGTTAAGCATGAAATCTGTAAGGCCTATGACGTTGAACATCCAGAAGCTGGTGTTGCATTCCGTGGTTCTTTCCTTATCGACAAAGAAGGTCAAGTTCGTCACCAAGTGGTTAACGATCTTCCACTAGGTCGTAACGTTGATGAAATGATCCGTATGGTTGATGCACTTCAGTTCCACGAAGAGCACGGTGATGTTTGTCCTGCTGGTTGGGAGAAAGGTGACAAAGGTATGGATGCAAGCCCAGAAGGTGTAGCTTCTTACCTCACTGATAATGCAGACACACTATAATCATTTGATTTAGTGAGCTGTATTTAAAAGCCGCGATTATCGCGGCTTTTTTGTGCCATTTTTATCTTATTTTTGCATTGCAAGGCTTGCTCTTAAGCAAGACGGTTGGTATATCTAAAGCATGTTGTTAACGGTTTGTGAGATGCCATATTGAAACTAAACACCGTATTGCTATTTAGTTTATTGTTGATCAGTCAACAAGTATGGGCTGAAACGACACTGTCTTACAATGTGTCAGGCTCAAGTAGCTGGTACCCTTATTACATCAGTGAAACCGCAGATCGTCCCGGAATTCTTGGTGAATTAGTCCCGCAAATATTTGCTAAAGCAGGGATTAAATTAAAGAAAAAGAAACTTCCACCTAAACGCACTAATAGCGCGTTAGAGACTGGTCAGCTAGATTTTGACGTGGTCAGCCCTAGCTGGTTTGAACATCAAGACTTAGGTGAGTTATTTGTCCAATCTGATCCCCTGTTTCCAATCAAAGAACATATTATTGTTTTAAATGAAAATGTGACCGAATGGCAGTCAATCACCAAGATAAAAAATCAACAGATTGGCACAGTACATGGTTACCTTTATCACGACGATGATCAATTTATGCGGATAGATTTTAAGTCTGAACGCGAGTTGGTGATGGCCCTGAAAAAGCAACGTGTGGCCGCTGCGATATCGGGCGACCTCACCGCGCTTTATTGGGCAAAAGAGCTAAATATAGGCATTGGCTTGGCCGCTTTACACTCAGATGGGGAGTTAGTGGTCAGGATCAGGAAAGAACATGAACAGCTATTGCCACAGATTAATCAAGCCATAGCGATGTTAAAGCACAATGGTGCGATTGATGCGATAGTCGACAAATATGTGTCAAGGTCACCCACTCATAAACCAGTGAGTGACGTCTCGGTCAATAACTAGGCTTCAATTTCGTCATCTTGCGCGATAGGCCAGCCTCCTAAGGCTTTCCATTTATTGACGATATGACAGAATAACTCGGCAGTACGCTCAGTGTCATACAGTGCCGAGTGAGCTTCTTTATTATCAAAATCGATACCCGCGATAGCGCAGGCTTTGGCCAACACAGTGTGACCAAGCGCCAGTCCTGACAGGGCTGCGGTATCAAAGGTGGCAAAAGGGTGAAACGGCGTGCGTTTTAATCCAACACGGTCGATAGCTTTAGTCACAAAGCCATGATCAAAAGCCGCGTTATGGGCGACAATAATACTACGGTGACAACCGCTGTTTTTCTGCGCTTTTTTAACTTCTTTAAATATCTCTAAAAATGCCTCTTTCTCAGACACCGCGCCGCGTAACGGGTTCGTGGGATCAATGCCATTAAAGGCTAGCGCTTCAGGCTCTAAATTAGCTCCCTCAAAAGGTTCGATATGAAAATGCAGGGTTTTATCTAAGACTAAATCCCCCTCATCATTCATCTTTAGCAGGGTGACAGCAATTTCAAGCAACGCATCGGTCTGGGCGTTAAAGCCTGCAGTTTCTACATCGATAACCACGGGGAAATAGCCCCTAAAGCGGTGGTTTAGTTTATTGGCGTCGCAAATATCGCTCATCAAAATATCCAAATAATTAGTCAGTGGCTATTATGAAGTATCTAGCGTTACCTTGTCATGTTTGATTGGCTAATATATAAGCTAAAGGAATGCTTAAAGAGGCCGATAGGGTTAAGTAACACATTTAATATGAGTGATTGTCTATGTTGGGTAGGGTGCTATTTGCTGTAACAGGATTACTGGTCGCGGGCTTGCCTATGCTCGCCAATGCCGAGTTGCGCCATTATGTTGCATCATTAGAGCAGTCTCAGTGGCGATTGAGTGACAATACCCCTATCGTATGTCGTCTTGAGCATGAGATCCCCTCATACGGTAAAGCGGTATTCACCAGTCGTGCAGGCAAAGATCATGACTTAAATTTTACTCTCGATATGTGGGTAAAACCTGATGAAGTGACTAATGCAAAATTGATGAGTATGGCTCCATCCTGGCGTCCAGGACTGTTATCAAAACCGATTACTGAACTCACTTATCAAAAGTATTTTAGTGGAGAAGTCCCTAAAAATGCCGCGTGGTCTATGCTCAATGAGCTAGAGCGTGGCATGCAGCCTACCTTTTATTATTCAGATTGGTATAACCGGTCGAGTAAAGTTGCCGTGGGGTTATCAGCAGTGAATTTTGGTCGTCAATATTCTGAGTTTCGCTCCTGCCTGGCTAATCTTTTACCTTATAGTTTTGAGGATATTGCGTTTACCGTTCTAACCTACCAAGCTGGTGGTACGGAATTGACTCGCTACGCTAAAGCGCAGATTGCGAAGGTACAAGAATACTTGGCTTACGATCCAGAAGTAGAATTGGTGCTTATTGATGCCTATACCGATAGCTACGGTGGTCGTTCTGTTAACCAGAAGGTGTCTGAGAAACGTGCAGACTCGGTTAAGCAGTTTTTCCTGTCAGCTGGCATTCCTCAAGAGCGTATCCACACCGAAGGACATGGTGAGCGCCGTCACGTTGCCTCAAATGCCACGATTGATGAACGATCGCGTAACAGGCGAGTTGTCATTAGGTTAAGTAAGCCACTTTAACTCGCAAGCGACATACCAATCAGCCCCGCTATAAAGCTGGGCTTTTTTGTGGGTCACTTTCCTTCAGGTAAAAAAAAGCCCACTTAATACTAAGCGGGCCGCAAATAATATATTGCAATCAACAAATTGAAGGAAGGAAGTCAAGCATAAGAACCAGGGATAGATTCACGTGCCTCGCACACAAATCTGGAGTTCTTGTTTTCAAATCTGCTGGGAGCAGACACTTCCTGAAAACAGGGCGAATTATAGGGTCAGACCTTTATACCGTCCAACTAAAAAAATTCCTGAAATTGATTACTTTTACTAATGAATGGGCGGGGCTGTATTTTGGGCAGATTCACTAATAATGCTTGTTTGCGAGTGGTTAAGCAGATTCCATGCATAATTTGACGGTTTAATTAATTCATCCATGTTAGTTTTTTATTAACGTTTACACCTTGGACTCGATTTGATGAATTTTTTTAACCCGTTGCGCAGTTTTTTTTTACTTGTATAGTACTTCGTTAATGGGACGGCGTTCACATTACAAGATGAATAATAAATAGATAACCAGGACGGCAATAGATGGCTCTAAAAGCGATTATCTCTAAACAACACCTGCTTATTGCAGGGCTTGGGTTGACATTAATGGGATGTCAGCACAACAGCGCAACTGTTGAACAATCAACGCAGGCAGTTTCTGCAACAGGCGTAGTGGAAACAATCCATGGCGTAGAGGTGGCAGACCCATACCGTTTCCTTGAAGAGGAAACTGATGCGACCCATCACTGGGTGAAGCAGCAACAGCTTGCTGGTCAAGCGTATTTGGCCAAGATAGACAACAAGCAAGCGATTGTTGACCGTATTACCGAACTGTGGAATTTCGAGAAAGTGACGGCCCCCTCTGAGCATGGTGACAACACCTTCTTCTACCGCAATGATGGCTTGCAGGCTCAATCTGTGCTTTACGTTAAAAATAGTGCTGGCGAAGAGACCGTTGCGTTAGATCCTAATGGCTTTTCTACCGACGGTACAGTGGCCTTAAGTGGTGTGTCTGTCAGTGGCGACGGCAAAACAATCGCTTACGGTGTGTCTAAATCGGGTTCAGATTGGCAGCAATGGCAGTTTGTCGATGTTGCTACAGGCAATAAACTGAGCGACGAGCTCAAATGGATTAAGTTTTCCAGTGCTGAGTGGAGCAAGGACAACCAAGGCGTTTATTACTCTCGATATGATGCGCCAGAGGGCGGTAATCTGTTAGCTGATGTCAATTTCAACCAAAAAGTGTACTTTCACAAATTGGGGACCAGTCAGTCGCAAGATGTATTGGTGTATGAACGTCCTCAAAATAAAGATTGGGGGTTTGGGGCAGAAGTCTCTGAGAAGGGCGATTACCTGCTGATTTCTATATCTCAAGGTACCGATAGTCGCAACCGCTTCTTTTATAAGTCGCTCAACGATGCTAATGGCAAAGTTGTAGAGTTGATTGTTGATCTGGAAGCTGAATACAGTTTCTTGGGCAATGACAAGTCAGTGTTCTATTTTAAGACTGACTTAAATGCACCCAACGGTAAAGTGATTGCCATTGATGTGAATCGTCCCGCAAAGGCAAATTGGAAAACCATTATTCCAGAGTCTCAAGATCCCATTAGCAATATAGCGATTATTAATGATCACTTAGTTGTTAGTTACTTGCATGATGTATTAGGTCAATTGTCGATATTTAGCATGGATGGCGTTAAACGTCAGGATGTCGATCTACCGGGGAAAGGTAAAATAGCGGGCCCTTACGGTAAACGTAGCAAAGATTACTTCTACTACACCTTTAATAGTTACGTTCAGCCTCAGACAACCTATAAGTTTGATTTCAAAACAGGGAAGTCAAGTTTATATGCCAAGCCAACAATCTCTTTTAACCCTGATGACTATGTTTCTGATCAAGTCTTCTACACCAGTAAAGATGGTACTCGTGTGCCGATGATGGTGTCTTATAAGAAGGGGTTAAAGCTAGATGGTAATAACCCGACACTTTTATACGCCTATGGTGGTTTTGCCATTTCGCTAACTCCTCGTTTCAGCCCTGCCAATATTGCTTGGATGGATATGGGGGGGATTTATGCGGTGCCTAACCTTCGTGGTGGTGCCGAATATGGTGAAAGCTGGCATCAAGCGGGGATGTTCGATAAGAAACAGAACGTATTTGATGATTATTATGCGGCGGCCGAATACTTGATTGATAACAAGTATACTAATAGCAAAAAACTTGGTGCCTATGGACGTAGTAACGGTGGCCTCTTGATGGGTGCAGCCCTAACACAGCGCCCAGAGCTTTTTGCAGCTGTTCTTCCAGCGGTTGGTGTGCTGGACATGTTGCGCTTCCATAAGTTCACCATTGGTTGGGCATGGACCAGTGAATATGGCAGTGCCGATGTTGCTGAGCAGTTCCCAGCATTGCTGGCTTATTCGCCTTACCACAACATTAGTGAGCGGGCGTATCCAGCGACTATGGTCATGACTGCCGATCACGATGATCGTGTGGTGCCGCTGCATAGCTTTAAATTTGGAGCCTTGTTACAAGATAGGCAAAAAGGTGATGCGCCAGTGATTATGCGTATCGAATCTAAAGCGGGTCACGGTGCGGGTAAGCCAACCTCTATGAAAATCGATGAGTTTGCCGACATCTACAGCTTCTTGTGGCACAACTTTGGATTGAAGGTGCCAGCCCAAATAGGCCAATAATCGTCATTGATGTTAAAAAGGGAAGTATTAACTTCCCTTTTTTATTAACAAAATTTTATGAAGTTAGTGAGACGTGACGTTATAGGAGCCATTCACAATTGCTCGCGCTCTAGGTATAGTAGGCCTCTATTTTATCCAATGCTGGGCATGTAGATTTAATGTTCCGATGGCCGATATTTGTTTATTACGAAGATACCGATGCTGGTGGCGTTGTGTATCACTCCAACTATCTCAACTTTTTTGAGCGCGCTCGCAGTCAGTGGCTAAAGCACATGGGCGTAAAGCAAACCCAACTGCTTAATGACGATATTGCTTTTGTGGTGAAAAAGGCTGAATTGGATTTTAAAGTCGCAGCACGATTTGAGCAGGACCTTTTTGTCGAAACTGAGGTCATACAGTTGAAGAGAGCGTCATTACTGTTTCGCCAGCGTTTGGTTGATGATGATGGATTGCTATATTGCGAAGGGCAAGTTTTAGTGGCATGTGTTGCATTGTCGCAGATGAAGCCTAGAGCCATTCCCCAAAATATTGTTCAGGAGTTTGATGGTGGAAGCTGATATTTCTTTTGTTAGTCTTTTTTTACAGGCAAGTTTGTTAGTTAAATTTGTCATGCTGACGCTGTTAGCACTATCTGTTGTGTCATGGGCGGTTATTATTCAACGTCGTCGTCTTCTGACTACCGCTAGAGAGCGCTCACTTAAATTTGAAGACAAGTTTTGGTCGGGTGTCGATCTTAATAAGTTGTATAAAGAGTTAGCGGCACGCCAAGACAGTAATACGGGTCTCGAAGCGCTGTTTTTTACCGGCTTTAAGGAGTACGCACGTTTAAACAAGCTCAACGGCAAAGTGCCTGCAGCGGTGATGGACGGTAGTTACCGAGCGATGCGGGTTTCGCTATCACGTGAAATGGAAAAGCTTGAAACTCATTTACCTTTATTGGCTACCATTGGCTCAACCAGTCCTTATATCGGTTTATTTGGTACCGTATGGGGGATCATGAACTCCTTTATTGCGCTTGGCGCCGTTGAAAATGCCACACTAGCCATGGTTGCCCCAGGTATTGCCGAGGCATTGATTGCAACGGCCATGGGCTTGTTTGCTGCGATTCCCGCGGTTATTGCCTATAACCGTTTTTCGACTCAAGTTGATAAAATTGAGATGTCATACGCGAACTTTATGGAAGAGTTTTCGAGTATCTTGCATCGTCAAGCATATAGCGAGAAGGAAGAGATATAATGCAGCAAGGTTATCAGCGTAAGCGGCGCCGCCCGGTAGCTGAGATCAACGTTGTACCCTATATCGACGTGATGTTAGTACTGTTGATCATTTTTATGGTCACGGCGCCCATAGTGACCCAAGGGGTTAAAGTTGACTTGCCGCAAGGGGCTGCTGAGGCATTACCTGCAGACAGCAAACCACCTGTGGTGGCTTCAATTGACGCCGATGGGGATTACTATCTCGATGTTGGCAGCAGTAGCACTAAAGAGACATTGGATTTAGAAGAGATTGCTACCCGTGTTGCAGCGATTATCCAGTTAGAGCCAGAGCGCCCCGTGGTGGTTAAAGCTGACAGAACGATTGCTTATGAAAAGGTGATTCAATTGATGGTGACGCTGCAAGGTGCAGGGGTGCCGTCGGTAGGCTTGATGACAGACTCACCTGAGGAGTAGATGGGTGGCAGCTAAATCAGATTTTACAATACCATTGGTTATTTCAGCGACTATTCATATTGGTGTGATAGTTGTTGTGGCCATGGGTGTCGATTTCGATGAAAAGCCTAAAGTGGTCCCTCAAGTTAGTGCTCCAGCGGTGCAAGCTGTGGTGGTCGACCAGAAGCAGGTTACTCAATATGCCGAGAAGCTTAAAGCTGAAAAACGCGAAGCTGAACGCAAAGAGAAAGCGCGTCAAGATGAGTTAGATCGAAAAGCCCGCGAGGCAAAACAAGCCCGTGAGCGTGAGCAAGCAAAGATTAAAAAGCTTGAGCAACAGCGTAAGCAAAAAGAGATTGAAACGCAAAATGCAGCTGCTGCAGCCAAGGCCGCGCAGTTGAAGCAAAAACAGGAAAAAGAGAAAGCGGCCCAAGCCGAAGCTCAGCGTAAAAAGAAAGAAGCGGAGCGTAAAGCCTCTGAAGAAGCAGCAGCTAAAGCTGAGGCCAAACGCAAGCAAGAGGAAGCCGCAGCGAAAAAAGCCGCTGATGAACGCAAACGTAAAGAGGAAGCTGAGCGTAAGCGAAAAGCGGAAGAGCAGGCGCGTTTAGAACAAGAGCGGATGATGCAAGAGGCATTAGCTGCCGAACAAGCCGCGTTGTCGCAAACCCGTAATAAGCAGGTTGTCAGCGAAGTACAGCGTTATACGTCGATGATCCGAGCGACTATTCAGCGTAATTTAGTGGTAGACGAATCTATGCGGGGGAAAAGTTGCCGTGTATTTGTTCGTTTAGCCAAAGATGGATTTGTCACCGGTAGTGAAATTTTATCTGGTGATCCGGTTGTTTGCCGAGCGACTAAAGCGGCGATTAACAAGGCGGGTCGATTGCCTGTCTCACAAGAAGCTGATGTTTATAATAAGCTAAAAGAGATAAATTTAACCGTTCAACCGGAATTTAATTAAAGGGGTTTCATGAAAGTTTTCGGGAAATGGCTCATCTTAGGGCTGATGTTTTGCACTTTACCAGCGAAAGCGGCATTAGATATTGTGATCACCGAAGGGGTTGATGCCGCTCGTCCAATCGCGGTGATTCCGTTTGTTTGGCAAGGCGCGACACCAATGTCACAGCAGATCTCTGACGTGGTGATGTCAGATTTAGCGCGCAGCGGTACCTTTAAACCTATTGATGAGCTTGGGTTACCCCAGCGCAATATCAGCACTGTCGCTAACTTTGACGTAAAAGCCTGGTCTGGCGTTGCGGCAGAGGCGGTTGTGATGGGCTCGGTCAAACCCTTTGGCCCAGATCAATATCTCGTTAATTTTGAATTGATTGATTTGGTTAAAGCACAAATGCAGTCAAATGGCCCCACTGCAAAAGCTGAATACCTTATCGACAGTCGCGAAACCGTGATCACGGCTGCTCAGTTTAGACAGTATGGCCATAGGATCAGCGATATCGTTTATGAAAAACTGACTGGTGTACGTGGCGCATTTTTAACACGTATTGCCTATGTGGTTGTTGACCATCAAGAAAAATCACCGTACAAATTGATGATTGCGGACTATGACGGTTATAACGAGCAGATGTTATTGCGCTCCCCAGAGCCGTTAATGTCGCCAACCTGGTCACCAGATGCTCGTAAATTAGCGTATGTAAGTTTCGAGAACAAAAAAGCCGAAGTATTTGTTCAAGATATTTACACTCAGCAGCGCGCTAAAGTCACCAGCTTTCCAGGCATAAACGGTGCGCCGTCGTTTTCACCTGATGGTCGAAAATTAGCGGTGACCTTATCTAAAGATGGTCAGCCAGAAATTTATGTAGTTGATATAGAAACTAAGGCGATTAAGCGCGTGACCAACCATTATGCTATCGATACCGAAGCCTCTTGGACACCAGATGGTCAATCTTTAATCTTTACCTCTGAACGTGGCGGCCGTCCGCAACTGTATCAAGTCATGCTGGCTTCGGGTAAAGTGACGCGACTTACTTTTGAAGGCGAGTGGAACCTAGGCGGTTCAATTTCACCTGACGGACGCAGTATGGTGTTTGTAAACCGCACCAACGGTAAATTTAATATTGCAAGAATGGATTTAGAAACCCGCTTTATGCAGGTACTGACTACCACGCGCCTTGATGAATCACCAAGCGTTGCGCCTAATGGCACTATGGTCATCTATGGCACCACCTATCAGGGCAAGCAAGTATTAGCGGCAGTCTCTATGGATGGACGTTTTAAGGCAAGACTGCCAGTCGGTCAAGGGGAAGTAAAATCACCCGCTTGGTCACCTTTTTTATAATTAGAATTTAGTAAGGATGTAAACATGGATCTTAACAAGCTGTTTAAAGCTATGGTCGTAGCACTGCCTATTATGGCGATCAGTGCATGTAGCTCTACCTCTGAATCTGAAACTGACGCAACCAGCTCTATGGGCGGTAGCGAAAGTGGTCAGGTCGTCTCTGGCGGTGGTGTCGAAACCGGTGGTGTCGCGCCAATCCTGACACCAGAAGAGCAGCAGCGTCTTAAGTATCAAGAGCTACGTAAAGAGCATATCATCTACTTCGATTTTGACCGCAGTTCAGTATCATCAGAGTTCTCAGAAGTGCTTAACGCCCACGGTGATTATCTATCTGAACATCCAAATGTTCGCGTGATGATTGAAGGACATGCTGATGAACGCGGCACGCCAGAATACAACATCGCGTTAGGTGAACGTCGTGCAAAAGCCGTTGCTAAGTATTTACAGAGCATGGGTGTGTCACCAAGCCAAATGAGCATTGTTAGCTATGGTGAAGAGAAACCATTAGACTTTACGCGCACAGACGATGGCTTTGCTAAGAACCGTCGCGCAGTACTCGTTTACTAAAAAAGGATTTCGATAGGGTTAACTATGAAAAAAGCCGTACTTACCGCGGCAATTCTGATGAGTGTTGGTGTAGCGGTAGCTGCACCAGCGCCTGTAGAAGATATTGCTGGTGGTTCAACTGACGATAGAGTTGCGCGTTTAGAGCGTATGCTTAAAGCAAAGCAGGCGAGTGAATATGAAACGCAACAACGTTTAGACACTTTGCAGCAGGAAGTATTAGATCTTCGTGGTTTAAGTGAGCAGCAAAACTATCAAATAAGTCAGATGTTGCAGCGTCAACGCCAGCTTTATGAAGATATTGCTAATCTTACTAGCAGTAAAGCCGCAGCGGCTGCCACGGTAACAACGTCTGACAGTTCAGGGCCTTCATCTTCATTGGGTGAAACAGCAAGCTATGAGCGTGCGGTTAATTTAGTGCTCAAAGAACGTAAGTATGATGAAGCAATCCCAGCATTTCGTGACTTCATCAAACAGTACCCAGAGTCAACTTATGCTGCCAATGCTAACTATTGGTTAGGACAGCTACTGTACAACAAAGGTGAACTGGCTGATGCTGCTAACGCTTTCGATACAGTCGTTAAACAGTTTAATGATTCAAATAAGCGCGGTGACAGTCTCGTTAAGTTAGGTATGATCGCAGAGAAGCGTTCGGACAGTGCGAAGGCGAAGGTTTATTATCAACAAGTTGTTAAAGAATATGCGAATAGTGCTGCTGCTCGAATCGCTAAACAACAGTTGGCGGGTCTTTAATCTGTAATTAACCAAAAAACATACTCTTAGTCTGTTTTTCATGCAAACAATAAAAAATGGGAAATTTGCACTTGCATGAGAAGATGAAAAAGGTATTATAGGCGCCCTCAGAGCGGCACAGTCGTTTGAGACACTAAATCAGCAAGATTTAGTCGTTAGATGGGTCGTTAGCTCAGTTGGTAGAGCAGTTGGCTTTTAACCAATTGGTCGAAGGTTCGAATCCTTCACGACCCACCACTTTATCTACAAGTGGTTAAACAAGTAGAAACCAGCGGGTCGTTAGCTCAGTTGGTAGAGCAGTTGGCTTTTAACCAATTGGTCGAAGGTTCGAATCCTTCACGACCCACCACTTTCTATTTGTCTCGTTTTCGATAAAAAGTCCCTGTTTAATTTTTCTGGTTAGCATCAGTCTGTGTGGTTAACGCAAAGCAGCCGTTGGCATTACTCTTTGCAGCACATTGATCGAAGGCTCGAATCCTTCCTGGCCCACCACTTTCAATTTGTCTCGTTTTCGATAAAAAGTCCCTGTTTAATTTTTCTGGTTAGCACCAGTCTGTTTGGTTAACGCAAAGCAGCCGTTGGCATTACTCTTTGCAGTACATTGATCGAAGGTTCGAATCCTTCCAGGCCCACTACTTTCTATTTGTCTCGTTTTCGATAAAAAGTCCCTGTTTAATTTTTCTGGTTAGCATCAGTCTGTGTGGTTAATGCCAAGCAGCCGTTGGCATTACTCTTTGCACCATATTGGTCGAGTCTTCGACTAATTCACTACCACAACACACTGAATTAGCGCTCGCTGTTAGACGTTTGTCTGATAGACGTTTTGCTAATGTTTCTTTTTTGTTAACTCCGTCATATTCATTATGATAATAATGATTAGGGAGAAAACAGATGAAACAAGCAAAACTATCACTGATAAGCGCTGCAACCTTGTTGGCTTTGAGCTCAACAGCTGTCGCTGGTGATACTGAGTTTAAGTTTGGTGGTTATGTAAAAGCGGATGTGATGTTTAGTGATTACAGCAATGGTGCCCCTGACTCAGGTAACCTATCGCGCCAATTTTACGTGCCAGGAACAATTTATGGTACGCCAGGTAACGGTGAGCAAGTGGTTGACTTTCAGGCCCGAGAATCACGGTTTAACTTTAAGACCAGTACCGATGTTGGTGGCCATAAACTCAGTGGTTTTATTGAACTTGATTTTATGACCCACGCAGATGGTAATGAGCGTGTCTCTAATAGTTACTCTCCACGTATTCGTCATGCATTTGTGAGTTTCGATAATTGGACTGTGGGACAAACGTGGTCGACATTCCAAAACCCAGGTGCATTGCCAGAAAACTTAGATTTTGTTGGTGCAGCCGAAGGTACGCCGTTTGTGCGTCAAACCCAGGTTCGTTATACCAATGGCGGCTTTCAGTTTGCCATAGAAAACCCAGAAACCACATTAACACCAAACGGTGGTGGCTCGCGAATGACGAGCGGTAGTGGCATGGTGCCAGATTTTGTCGCCCGCTATAACTTTAAGACTGAGGGAGGCGCTAAATTTACGGTTGCAGGTTTAGCGCGCCAACTGAATATTGAAAATGCAAGTTATGACTCGCAAACCATGGGCTATGGTGTGAGCTTTACGGGTGTGATCCCTGTGGGAAATGATGATATTAAGCTGTCAGCGACTGCTGGTGATGGTATGGGCCGTTATATGGCGCTTAACTATGCCAATGCCGGTGTATTAGATGCTAACGGCGATATCAAGACTATTAGTTCTTATGGAGGCTTTGCCTCCTATCGTCACTGGTGGAATGATAAGTGGCGCTCTAGCTTCACCCTGTCAGGGTTTAAGGCTGATAATGATGTCGCCTTAACGGGTGGATCGGTTAACGAGGAGTCTTACTCTGGATACATCAATTTACTGTATTCACCCGTTAAACCTATGACGGTTGGTGTTGAATATATGTATGCCGAGAACACTAAGCAAAATGGTGATAAAGGTGAGTTAAATCGAGTGATGTTCTCAGTGAAGTACGTACTTTAGAAATAATAAAAAAGGAGGCGTAAGCCTCCTTTTTTATACCTAACTTTGATTAAAGCAGGTTATTGTCACGTACATATTGTTCGAACTCAGTACAACCGCCGACATGAACTTGGTCTACAAAAATTTGCGGCACAGTTTCAACTGGCTTACCAACCGTTTTTTCAAGATCGGCCTTACTGATCCCTTCTGCGTGAATATCGACATATTTAAATTTAAAATCATCACGAGCTTCAACAAGTTGCTCTGATAACTGGACAGCTCTAACGCAGTACGGACAGCCTGGACGGCCAAAGATTACAACAAACATATAAGCTCCTGAAAAAGTAGTTCGGCTCTTTATACCATAGGCTTGAGCTGATTGCATATTCAGAATCAGACAAACTTATTCTCGCTGTGATACCGACCTTGATAATCAAAGAATCGTTCGACTAACTCCCAGCCTTTCTTGCCTTTTTTTAATAGAAGTAGATCGGGTTTTCTGAAGCTGGATTCAGCAGAAATAACATCCTCAATGGCCTTAAAATGTGGTTGCTTATAGCCTGGGGTACGCGTATGAGTGTGGACAAAAATCCCATAGAAGGCGCGGATTTGAGCCGGTGTTTCAAAATTAAAGTAACAGTTAAAATCATTTCCCTCACTATCGATATAGCGGACTTTTAATTTGTCCTTCTCTTTTTCTAACAGCATATCCTGGCAGCGAAATAGGTGGTGATGTTTCTGCTGTAATACCTCTTTCAGGCGCTTGTCTGGGTCTACCAGTACGCAGTCACAGTGCTGGCAGATTTTGGCTGCAATATCATTTTCCTCTCCACAATTTGGGCAAGATTTAGAGCGAAAGCGAAAGTCGCATTGCTGCTTAACATGATTTGTTTCAAGCACTGCTTGGCAACGTCGGCCAAAGTGTTCAATGAGGTCACCGTCATCATCGACTAATCCCCAAAACACATTGGCAAATTGGCACACAGGGCAGTGGACTTGTACTGGCACACTTTTGCTATTTGGCCGCACTTGGCCAACTTCAGGAAAAAATAGATCGTAGCCATTTGCGGCATAGTCGATGATTAAACAATCATGTTTGCCTTCACAAATTCGCAGCCCTCGACCGACCATCTGTTGAAATAGGCTGACCGATGCCGTCGGCCTTAATATGGCAATGAGATCGACATGGGGGGCATCAAAGCCTGTGGTCAGAACAGCAACATTAACCAAGTATTTAAGCTGACGTTGTTTAAAGCGATCAATGATAAGGTCTCTATCATCAGATGAGGTTGTGGCAGTAATTAATCCCGCTTGCTCACTGTCTAGTAGTGCCATGATCTCTTGCGCATGCCTAACGGTCGCGGCAAAGATGATAGTGCCTTGCTTATGTTGTGACAGTTCCACAATCTGTCTAGTGATAGCTTGGGTAGCCCGGCCTGCAACATTAAGGAGTGCGTTAACTTCCTGTTCGCGATACTCACCACTGTTTGAGGCTTGAAGATCACTGAAGTCGTACTGTGCGGATAGACCATCAAACAGTTTAGGTGTGGTTAAAAAGCCTTGTTTAATCAGCGGCCTCATTGGTAGCTCGAAAATACACTGTTCGAATGCGGGTTTGTCGGCATTTCCCATTTTGCCATGATAGTGGTGGCGATAAATCCAACCAGAGTCTAATCGGTAGGGCGTAGCGGTAAGGCCCAATAGTTTAAGCTGTGGGTTTTGTTGTATCAGGTGCTTTAGGAGTTGTTGATATTGGCTATCATCGGTTGAAGAGACCCGGTGGCATTCATCAATGATCACAAGCGAGTAGGGTTCATTAAACGCTTGTGGACTCTTTACCGCCGATTGAATGCTTGCAACCACCGTTTTATTGGTGGTTGATTTCTGCTTGAGTCCAGCTGAAAAGATACTCGCTTCATTAGTCAGTAGGCCGACTTTCTCTGCATTTTGGGCCACCAGCTCTTTGACATGGGTGAGCACTAACACTCGACCTTTCGCAATCCGAGCAAGCTCGGCAATGACAATACTCTTGCCTGCACCAGTCGGTAGGACGAGAACCGCCGAATCATTGCTGACTTTAAAGTGGTTGATAGCGGCATCAACCGATTGTTGTTGATAGTCTCGAAGTTGCACGTGGATTGATTTAATAGCTTAATATGAGCTACAGAATAACAGTGTGCTTTGGCGACGACCAGCAGTGGTGGCATAAAAAAGCCCCTCATTGGAGGGGCTAATAGAATCATTTTTGTTTCATCGCTCAGTGATTATTCGCTGCGGTTAAGTCTGCTTTCAATCAAGGTGTCGATAACCGCAGGATCAGCCAAGGTTGATGAGTCACCTAAGTTGGTCACCTCATTGGCTGCAATCTTACGCAAGAAGCGGCGCATAATTTTTCCTGAACGAGTTTTAGGTAACCCACCTGCCCATTGAATAAGATCTGGTGTTGCCAATGCGCCAATCTCTTTACGTACCCACTGGCGTAGTGCTTGACGAAGCTCTTCACTCTCTACAGTGCCCTTAGTTAGCGTGACGTAAGCGTAGATGCCTTGACCTTTAATGTCATGGGGGTAACCCACAACGGCGGCTTCAGCAACATGCTCGTGAGCCACCAAGGCGCTTTCAACTTCTGCGGTCCCTAAGCGGTGACCCGATACGTTAATCACATCATCAACACGGCCCGTGATCCAGTAGTAACCGTCTTCATCTCGGCGGGCACCGTCACCGGTAAAGTACATGCCACGGAAGGTTTTAAAGTAAGTTAAGGCAAAACGGTCATGATCGCCAAACACGGTACGCATCTGGCCTGGCCATGAATCGAGAATGACTAAGTTACCTTCGGTCGCGCCGTCAACGATGTTCCCCATGTTGTCGACCAATGCAGGCTGTACACCAAAGAATGGGCGGGTGGCAGAGCCAGGTTTTGTGTCGGTTGCGCCCGGCAGAGGACTGATCAGAATGCCGCCCGTCTCAGTTTGCCACCAAGTATCGACAATTGGGCACTGTTCGTGACCAATGACCTCATGGTACCAACGCCATGCTTCAGGGTTAATGGGTTCACCTACCGAACCCATTATGCGCAATGAGCTGCCATCGAAGTTATCAAATTGCTCTTTGCCTTCAGCCATCAAGGCACGAATAAGCGTGGGAGCTGTATAGAGAATATTGACCTTATGACGGTCGACCATTTCACCTAAACGGGCTGGGGTGGGATAATTAGGTACGCCTTCATGGATAAGTACCGTTGCACCGTTTGCTAGTGGACCGTACACCATATAAGAGTGCCCCGTGATCCAACCGACATCGGCGGTACACCAGTAGACTTCACCCTCTTTGTAGTCAAAGACATACTCATGTGTCATCGACGCATAAACCATGTAACCACCCGTGGTGTGTAACACTCCTTTAGGGTTACCGGTTGACCCTGAGGTGTAAAGCAAGAAGAGGGGATCTTCCGCGCCCATCTCTTCTGGGATACAGTGCTCAGAAGCGGTATCCATTAGTGAGTTCCACTTAATATCACGACCTTCTACCCAGTTGACATCGTTGCCTGTGCGTTCATACACAATTACCTTTTCTACGCAGGTAACATCAGGATGCGATAATGCCTCATCGATATTGGCCTTGAGCGGAATGATGCGTCCACCACGTATACCTTCATCGGCGGTGATAACCACTTTTGATTTACCATCGATAACTCGCGATGCGATAGAATCTGGTGAGAAACCACCAAATACCACAGAATGAATAGCACCTATGCGGGCACAAGCTAACATGACAACGGCGGCTTCTGGCACCATTGGCATGTAAACTGTCACCACATCACCACGGCGTACGCCTTGGCTACGCAGGGCATTAGCAAACTTACACACTTCAGTGTGAAGCTCGCCATAGGTTAGGGTACGTTGATCGGCTGCGTCATCGCCTTCCCAAATGATAGCAACTTTGTCGGCACTTTTTTCTAGGTGTCTATCAAGGCAGTTAGCTGAGGCATTCAATGTGCCGTCATAAAACCAATTAATAGAGAGATTATGATCATCAAAAGAGGTTTTTTTCACTTTAGTGAAAGGCTTTATCCAATCGATGCGTTGGCCATGCTCTCTCCAGAAACCTTCAGGATTTACCACTGACTCCTGATACATTTTTTTGTATTGTTCTTCATTAATGTGTGCTTGGTTTGCTATGTCACTTGGAACTTTATAGAGAGACTGCGTACTCATCTGGAATCCTTTATTTCAATTGTGCGTGGTCAAAGTATGGAATGCTTAGGCTAGTGAGCTCTATTAGACCTTGGTCTAGTAAAAAAATATCCTTTATTTTTAGACTGTTGTGAATATATTAGCACTAGATTTACAAGCTCATTTAGCGCAGAATAATTAAAAAACAGGAAAATCGATGAATCTGACCATCATTGTGGGTGTGATTGCCGTTCTCTATGTCTCCTTGCTGTTTCTACTAGCGTGGGGGGCAGAGCGTTGGTTTGGCGGCATTACCAAGAAAATTCAAACATGGATTTATGGGTTGAGTTTGGCGGTATATTGCTCATCTTGGAGCTTCTTGGGCACTGTCGGTCAGTCGGCCCAGGATTTATGGTCGTTTCTGCCTATCTTTCTTGGGCCGATACTCATTTTTACCTTCGGCTTTGGGCTGTTGCGAAAAATGGTCATCGTCTCTAAGGCGCAAAACATCACCTCGGTGGCAGACTTTATTGCCGCACGTTATGGCAAGTCACAAACGATTGCCGCTATCGTTACCCTTATCGCGCTGTTTGGCATCATGCCCTATATTGCGTTGCAGCTTAAAGCCATGGTGTTCAGTCTAAACCTATTTCAACCAGACGATTCGCCTTACGACGGGGCGCGTGTCTCGTTAATTGTTACCGCTCTGCTGGCCATATTTGCCATCTTATTTGGCACACGAAAACTAGATGCTACAGAACACAACCCGGGAATGATGTTGGCGATTGCCTTTGAATCCTTGGTAAAGCTTGGCGCATTTCTACTGGTGGGGATAGTGGTCAGTTTTGGGGTGTTTGATGGTTTTGGCGATATCTGGCAGCAAGCCACTGAACGTGATTTGATCAGCCACCCCGAGTTGAGGCTCGAGAACCTGATGCCGCAATTATTGGTTGGGATGGCGGCATTTTTATGTATGCCGCGCCAATTTCACGTGATGATGGTGGAGTGTAGCGATGAAAACACCTTACTCAAGGCGAGATGGATGTTTCCGCTCTACCTGCTGTTGTTTGGATTGTTTGTTGCCCCGCTAGCGCTGGCTGGCAAAATTGTTTTGGGTGATAGCGTCGCTGCTGACACCTATGTCATCAATTTACCTCTGGCATTAGAGCAGCCTGTGGTGGCGGTGATCGCGCTACTTGGTACCTTATCGGCTGCAACAGGTATGGTTATTGTGGCCGTGGTGACGATTAGTGTGATGGTGAGCAATGAGTGGCTGGTGCCTCTGATGCTGCGCTCCGGTAAAATCCGCCAGAAAAACTTTAGCCAATTTTCACAGTTTCTCCTAAACGCACGGCGAATCGCTATCGTGCTGATTTTAGGCTTGGGTTATTTTAGTTACCTCAGTTTTATCGACAGCGACTCGTTATCAGCGCTGGGGATGCTCTCTTTTGGTGCCTTTGCGCAATTAGCCCCCGCCCTGATTGGTGGTATGTACTGGAAGCATGGTAACCGCGGTGGCGTGTATTTAGGTCTAATCGTTGGCTTTGGGCTGTGGTGTTACATCTTAGTGCAAGGGATAAGCGATACTCATGGCCTATTTGGTAGCGAGTTGCCGCTGCTTGATTCGATTAACCCCAATGTACGGGATATTTTAACAGCGTTATTGGCTAACCTGGCTTGCTATATTCTTGGTTCACTCTGGTTTAGGGCAGGGGTATCCGAACGTATTCAAGCCAGTGCATTTGTGACGCCCGGTCAGCTTAAAAACAACGCCAACCGCAAAAGCTCGCCTATTTCGCAGCAAGATCTCTTGATCTTGGCCAGCCGATTTGTCAGTCCCACTCGAGCTTACGAAAGTTTTTCCCGTTTCTCTGAAGAAGCAGTGAGAAGTGATAGTTGGCATAAAGTGGCGCCACCCGAGTTAATTGCCCACACCGAACATATGCTTGCTGGGGTTCTCGGGGGCTCTAGTGCATCTTTGGTGATGGACTCAGTGTTACAAGGGCGAGATCTGGCTCTTGATGAGGTATTTAACTTAGTCGATGAAGCTTCATCGAAAATCATTCTCAGCCAAGATATGTTGCGAGGCGCTATAGAGCACGCATACGAAGGGATGAGTGTGGTTGATAAAGAGCTAAACTTGGTGGCTTGGAACTATAAATACGCTGAACTATATGATTACCCAGAGGATTTTCTTCAGGCCGGGATGCCAATTGCCGATGTAGTGCGATTTAATGCGAAGCGAGGTTATTGCGGCGTTGGAGAAATAGAGGAGCAGGTCGCTAAGCGGGTTGAGCATATGCGTAACGGCAGTGCCCATGTGTCTGAGCGGGAACGCCAAGATGGTAAAGTGATCAAAATCCAAGGTAATCCAATGCCAAGTGGTGGTTTTGTCATGACCTTTACCGACATTACCCAATATCGGGCCCAAGCCAAGGCGCTGCAAGAGGTTAATGAGAACCTTGAGGCGCGCGTTAAAGAGCGCACCTATGAGCTGGCACTGCTCAATAGCCAACTGCTTGAGGCCAAGGCGCAAGAGGAAAATGCCAACGCGTCTAAGAGCCGATTTTTAGCCGCCGTCGGCCATGATTTAATGCAGCCATTGAATGCGGCAAGATTATTTACTGCGTCCCTAGCGCAATATCCAAATTTGGATCAGGAAGGGCGAACCACTCTGTCTCACGTCAATAGCTCATTAAAAATCGCCGGTGAACTGTTAACCGACCTTTTGGATATCTCAAAACTTGACTCCGGCATGGTCGATGTTAATCAAAGGGACTTCTCGGTAGCGGATCTGCTCGATGGACTAGCCGTAGAGTTTGATGCCATGGCGAAAGACTACGCGATCAAATTTTCTATGGTGCCAAGCAATGTCACTATTAGCTCAGATCTCTCCTTATTGCGCCGCGTATTGCAAAACTTTCTGACCAACGCTTACCGTTATGCCAAAGGTAATCGAGTGTTACTTGGCTGTCGTCATCGTCCGGGGGCGTTGGAGATTCAAGTTATTGATACTGGTTGTGGCATTGATGACAGAGAGGTGAGCGAAATCTTTAAGGAGTTTAAGCGCTTAGACAACCCACAGAGTAAAAGTGTCAGCGGCCTAGGGTTAGGTTTGGCGATAGCTGACCGTATTGCCAGAGTATTGCAACATGATATTCGTGTGGTATCTAAATTGGGCCAAGGTTCTTTGTTCTCAATCATAGTGCCTCTTGGCGAGAAGACCAACCTTGCCGCGCCCAAGAAGTCAAACATGGTGATGCAGCCGCTCGCGGGCGTAAAAGTCTTATGTATTGATAACGAAGAGGCGATTCTTGCTGGTTTAGAAAGCCTACTGAGTCGTTGGCAATGTGAGGTTATCTGCGCCACTGATTTGGCAGATGCGCGCATAAAATTGGGGTTAAAAGGGGTTGCTCCAGATATCGTGTTGGCCGACTATCATTTGGATAATGACCAAAATGGTGTGGATGCAATGGACGGTATCCGTGCACTTTATGGAGAGCACCTGCCTGGTATTTTGATCACAGCCAATACTCGTAAAGAGATTGTCGATGATGTGCAGCAGCGAGGCTACCATTACATGGCGAAGATGGTAAAGCCGGCCGCATTGCGCGCACTGATCTCGAGTTTAGTTAAATAGTTAAATGACAATTATTTGTAAGGTATAGCGCCTATTTTAAGGCGTATGGAGTCTAGAGTGAATCAAGTATTGTGTGATGGCATGCCCATCACTCCGAGTAAAATCGTCTGTGTGGGACGTAATTATGTTGAGCATATTAAGGAACTCAATAACGACGTTCCCGAGCAGATGGTGCTGTTTGTTAAACCTAATTCGGCAATTTCCTCGGTACTCATGAGTCACCACCAAGAACCACTGCACTACGAGGCCGAACTCTGTTTCATGGTGGCAGATGGCGCTTTTAAGGCTGTCGGCTTAGGGTTAGATCTTACTAAACGGCAATTACAAAGTGAGCTAAAAGCAAAAGGCCTGCCGTGGGAGCGCGCCAAGGCGTTTGATGGTTCTGCGCTGTTTAGTGAGTTTGTCACTATTGCCCAAGATAGCGATAAACTCTCCTTTACCCTGCATGTGGATGGGGCGTTGCGTCAACAGGGGGATATTGGGTTGATGATCCATAAACCCGATGCCATTTATAAAGAAATCAGCGAGTTTATGACACTCAACGATGGAGATATTGTAATGACTGGTACCCCAAAAGGCGTTGGAGTGATTAATGCTGAAGAGGTGTTCACGCTACAGATGCAACACAATGGCGGTACAAATATTGAGTCTCGTTGGCAGGCTCAGTAATTTTAACGCTCAGTCTAAGCCTGAGCCACTGCCACATTGCCAAGTTTCGATTTCAGCGTTAGCCAGATGATTTCATAGACACTTATCTTAGGAAGCGCATCTGATTTTAGCGATGCGCTTGAGCCATCTCTTTGTTGTTGACCATAGTTTGAACTTCTATATACTCAAATAACAAACACCTTTGTAAAAAATATAAAACAAAGCTTTCGCCGAGCAACTTAGGAGCCTTAATGTCATTACCGCGCTGCAATTCTTACTACAACGCCACCATCAACCAAGAAACTGATTTCGACCAACTACAAGGCGAGGTTGATGTTGACGTCGTTATTATTGGCGGTGGGTTTACTGGGGTAGCCACCGCCGTTGAGTTGTCGGAGCAAGGCTATCGAGTGGCGATTGTGGAGGCGAATAAAATAGGTTGGGGTGCAACGGGCCGTAACGGTGGGCAAGTTACAGGTAGCTTGTCTGGTGACGGTGCGATGACCAAACAATTGCGTAATCAAATTGGTAGCGAAGCAGAAGCATTTGTGTGGAACCTGCGCTGGCGTGGTCACGACATTATTAAAAACCGCGTGGCCAAATATGGTATCGATTGTGATCTTAAATTTGGCCACCTGCACACGGCTTATAAATTTGCTCATATGGGCGAAATGCAAAAGACTTTTGATGAAGGCGTGAACCGCGGCATGGGCGATGAACTGATTTTATTATCAAAAGCCGATATTCCTCAGTATTTAGACACGCCGCTTTATCATGGTGGCTTACTCAATAAACGCAATATGCATCTGCATTCGGTCAACCTATGTATTGGCGAGGCGAGGGCCGCAGTGGGCAATGGGGCGCAGATTTTTGAACACTCATCCGTATTGGATATTATTGAGGGTGATCGTCCCGTGGTGAAAACGGCCAAAGGGCAGATCACTGCTAATAGTGTGGTACTGGCGGGTAATGCTTACCATAAGTTAGCGCGCAAAAAATTAAGTGGTTTACTCTTTCCAGCATCGCTGGGTAACTGTGCCACGGTTAAGTTAGACTCAGCCCTGGCCAAGCAACTCAATCCTCATGATGTCGCCGTGTATGACAGTCGCTTTGTGCTCGACTATTACCGTATGACTGCAGACCATCGCTTAATGTTTGGCGGTGGGACTAACTATTCTGGCCGCGATTCAAAAGATGTGGCGGCAGAGCTTCGCCCCGCGCTGGAGCGCACCTTTCCCCAGTTAAAAGGGGTTGAGATAGAGTTTGATTGGACCGGTATGGCGGGTATTGTGGTTAACCGTATTCCACAGCTTGGTAAAGTCTCTCCCAATGTATTTTACTGCCAAGGTTATTCCGGTCACGGCGTGGCAACTTCGCATATTATGGGGGAGATCATGGCCGCAGCAGTGGTGGGGCAGCATAAAGAGTTTGACCTGTTTGCCAACATGAAGCAGATCCGCCTGCCTGTCGGCGAATGGTTGGGTAATCAAGGCATGGCGATTGGTATGCTGTATTACCGCATGATGGAGAATTTTCGCTAATTGACGCGATAGCTCGATCTTCGAATGAAGGTGTTGGCATTTTAGGTTTATAACATTTGGCTGAGTTGTTTTTATTTATTGATGGTAGCGTTAACCTTCATGGCAACCAATTGCCTGCAGCATGCCCATGCCTTTCGTGCAGGTATTTCGGTGGAACGCTGCAAGTATATCCCTATACGCTCGACGGTGGCATCCATGCCACCAACCCCCACCGCCATACCTACACCGACTTATATCTCTCTCCGATTTAGCCTTGTTCGTATCACTTGGCAATCAAAAGTTAAATCGTTTCTGGACAAAAATAAGCTGGCCTTCGAATGAAGGTGTTGGCATTTTTTGTGGTTTAACATTTGGCTGTTTTGGAATTGGAATTTGTGTTTAAAGTCGAATCTTCATTGTAGTTAAAAGCCTGCGGCTCGCTTATGTGTAGATACTGCTTCGGGACGCTATACGTCATCCTTGACCGCTTAACGAAAACATCCATGTTTTCGATACCCTCAGCCGCATCTACACAGGGTTATTTTATCTCTCCGATTTAGCCTTGTTCGTATCACTTGGCAATCAAAAGTTAAATCGTTTTTGGACAAAAGTGAGTTAGCAAACTCACCAAAGTAGTTATCGATGGGTTACTTCAAGTATGGGTAAACTTATCTAAAGCACAAAAAGAAAAGGTTGTCCTTCGGTAATCCCCCCGAAAAACCACGGTGTTCATAAGTAGAATTTTCTCGTAATCTGTAACTAGGAGATTCTCAATGAAAAAATCAAGATT
>NZ_MCBT01000036.1:0-1727 GCF_001735525.1 Shewanella colwelliana | reverse complement strand
GCGGTAAATGGGTTACCGGCGTCATCAGTACCGGAGACCGTCGCAGTGAACGTGGTATCCAGTGCCAAATCGCTACCCGCGACCGGGAGGCTAAAGCCTAAGCCACCAGTAGTGAGGGCGATAACGGTGGTGGTGTAAGTGGTGCCATTGATCACCATGGTCACGGTATCGCCGATGGCGGCATCGCCACCAACAGTACCGGTGACGGTGACATCGCCTGCCGCTTCTTGGGCATTGAGGACGTCATCGCTGGTGATGTTGTCAACCGTGATAGTGGCGTTTGTTTGAGTATCAATGATTGCTGAATCAGTACCTGGAGCGGATATGTTTCCTGCTTGATCTGTGATAGTCGCAGTAACGACTATTTCATTACCTTCACCTGGTGATGGTAGCAACAGGTCTACGCTGTTGTTAGTGATATGTTCCTGAGTCAGAATAATTGATATTCCATCCACAATAAGGGTATCGCCGACATTGGCCCCTGTATTTTCTAAACTAATGGTCACATCAATTGTTGAGCTGCCATTTAACTCATTGTTACTGATGAATGCATCATTATTTTCATCAGTGTTGATCGTAACAGTTGGGGGCCCATCGACAACAGGGGTGACCTCAATGGCTAAGGTTGCACTTGCACCGGTATTGGTGGTGTAAGTGATCACAGGAACGCTGCCGTTCCAGTTGTCATTCGGGGTAAAGGTGTATGAACCATCGGCGTTGATGACAAGAGTGCCGCCTTCAAGCGTGACTTCACTGCCCGCTAGGTAAGTTTCACCATTTACTTCAAAAGAAACCACGGCTAAATCTGAGTCAATATCGCTGTCGTTATCTAATACGTTACCAGTAGCAACCGTATCTTCGGCGATAGTTTGGCTGTCATTGACTAATACAGAGGCATCATCAACAGGTGTTACTTCAATGGCTAACGTCGCACTAGCGCCGGTATTTGTGGTGTAAGTGATTACTGGGACTTGACCATTCCAGCTTTCATTTGGTGTGAAAGTGTATGTGCCATCAGCGTTGATAACTAGAGTGCCGCCTTCCAGTACCACTTCACTGCCCGCTAGGTAGGTTTCACCGTTTACTTCAAAAGAAGCCACTGCTAAATCAGAATCAGGATCGTTGTCGTTATCTAACACGTTGCCAGTGGCGACGGTATCTTCTGCAATGGTGTTGCTGTCGTTAGCCAGCACAGAGGCATCATCAACAGGGGTGACTTCAATGGTTAAGGTCGCACTTGCACCGGTATTGGTGGTGTAAGTGATCACCGGAACGCTGCCGTTCCAGTTGTCATTCGGGGTGAAGGTGTAGGTGCCATCGGCGTTGATGACTAATGAGCCGCCTTCCACCTCAACCGTGGTGCCCGCTGCAACGGTTTCGCCGTTAACAGTGAAGCTGACCACTGACAAGTCGCTGTCGATATCGCTGTCGTTATCCAATACGTTGCCAGTGGCGACGGTATCTTCTGCAATGGTGTTGCTGTCGTTAGCCAGCACTGAGGCATCATCAACAGGGGTGACTTCAATGGTTAAGGTCGCACTTGCACCGGTATTGGTGGAGTAAGTGATCACCGGAACGCTGCCGTTCCAGTTGTCATTCGGGGTGAAGGTGTAGGTGCCATCGGCGTTGATGACTAATGAGCCGCCTTCTACCTCAACCGTGGTGCCCGCCGCAACGGTTTCGCCGTTAACGGTGAAGCTAACCACTGACAAGTCGCTGTCGATATC
>NZ_MCBT01000033.1:0-210432 GCF_001735525.1 Shewanella colwelliana | reverse complement strand
AGTGCCTGACCACTCTGTAACCTAGGCTACTTAGTGTTTCGACTTGTCTCTGCGAGCTTTGCCGTGTCAGTGGATGCGCATTATAGGCAGTTCTTGTTTTGGTGCAAGCGGTTTTTTAAGAAAAATCAGACTTTTTTGCATCTTTGTAGATAACCACAATCTACACACTATTTACCCCCAAAGTTATCCACAAAACCATCAACTTGTAATCAATATCCAATTAAATTGAGGGTTCATTAGATATGACAGGGGTCGCAACAGGTAAAGGTAAAGGTAAAGGTAAAGGTAAAGGTAAAGGTAAAGGTAAATATTAATAAACCGAGTGGCATGATCAAAAAAGCCACCCGGTATGGATGGCTTTTATTATTATGCTGACTGCTCGTTAGCTAAGCTTGCCGTGACATTGCTTATACTTACGTCCAGAACCGCAAGGACATGGATCATTGCGCCCAACCTTGTCACCTTCACGGACTACAGGTTGGCTTGCGGCGAGTGCTTGTGCCTCTTCGCCACCCACTAATGCTTCGGCTGCTGCATGTTGATAATCACGACGGATCTTAGCTTCCTCTTGACGACGACGCTCTTCCATCTCTTCAACATCTGATTGCGCTTGTACCTGCACTTTAGATAATACGCTGATCACATCATGCTTGAGGGTTTCCAGCATCTGTTGGAACAACTCAAATGACTCACGCTTATACTCTTGTTTCGGGTTCTTCTGTGCGTAGCCACGTAAGTGAATACCTTGACGCAGATGATCCATCGCTGCTAAGTGCTCTTTCCATAAGCCATCTAAGGTTTGTAGCATGACCGCTTTTTCAAATTGACGTAGTACTTGCGCACCGACCATCTCTTCTTTTGCTTGGTAAGCTCTCACCCATGTATCTACGATTCTTTCACGAAGGGTTTCTTCATGAAGGTCATCTTCTTTATCTAACCACTCTTGCACTGGCATCTTCATCGCGTACTCTTGCTCAAGACGCGTTTCAAGACCAGGCACATCCCACAACTCTTCAACTGACTGTGGTGGAATGTATTGATCGATGAGACCATTCACAACATCGGCTTGAATATTGACGATGGTATCTTGAATGCTTTCTGCATCCATCAACTCATTACGTTGTGAATAAACGACTTGGCGCTGATCATTGGCGACGTCATCAAATTCGAGTAGTTGCTTACGAATATCGAAGTTACGCGCTTCAACTTTACGTTGAGCATTTTCAATTGCGCGAGATACCCAAGGATGCTCAATCGCTTCGCCTTTTTCCATGCCAAGTTTCTTCATCATTGAAGACACTCGGTCTGAAGCGAAGATACGCATCAAGCTATCTTCCATAGAGAGGTAGAAGCGTGATGAACCCGCATCACCTTGACGGCCTGAACGACCACGTAGCTGATTATCGATACGACGAGATTCGTGACGTTCGGTACCTAGAATATGCAAACCACCTGCGGCAACGACTTCATCGTGACGAATTTGCCAATCAGCCTTGATCTTGGCTTTTTGCTCTGCAGTAGGATTATCGAGCTGTTCGATCTCCATATTCCAGTTGCCGCCCAACACGATATCGGTACCACGACCGGCCATGTTTGTGGCTATCGTTACTGCACCGCTACGACCTGCTTGCGCAACGATGTCAGCTTCACGCTCATGGAACTTAGCATTAAGTACCTCATGAGATATTTTGGCTTTCTTAAGCATGCTATGAAGTAGCTCAGATTGCTCAATCGATACTGTACCGACTAATACTGGCTGACCACGCTCACGGCACCCAATAATATCTTTAATAATGGCGTCGTATTTCTCTTCAGCGGTCAGATAAACTAAGTCTGCATTATCTTTACGTACCATAGGGCGGTTAGTGGGTATCACCACGGTATCTAAGCCATAGATATGCTGAAACTCAAACGCTTCTGTATCTGCAGTACCTGTCATACCGGCCAATTTGTCATATTGGCGGAAGAAGTTCTGGAAAGTAATTGATGCTAGTGTCTGGTTTTCATTCTGAATATGAACTCCTTCTTTAGCTTCAACCGCTTGATGTAAACCTTCAGACCAACGGCGACCAGGCATAGTACGGCCAGTATGTTCATCGACAATGATCACTTCATTATCTTGAACGATATAGTCAACATCTTTTTCAAACAGCGTGTGTGCACGTAACGCTGCGTTAACATGATGCAATAATGAGATGTTTGCTGCTGAGTAGAGTGAATCACCCTCGGCTAACATGCCGCGTTCAGTTAACAAAACTTCGACCTTTTCTTGGCCACGCTCTGTCATATGAACTTGTTTAGCTTTCTCATCGACCGAGTAATCGCCATCACCCACTTCTTCTTCAGTATCTTCTTTCTCTTGACGCACAAGATTTGGGATAAGGGTATTAATCTTAATGTAGAGCTCTGAGCTATCTTCTGCAGCACCTGAAATAATCAATGGGGTACGCGCTTCATCGATAAGAATTGAATCGACTTCATCGATCAATGCGTAATGCAGCGGACGTTGCACGCGCTCTGCTGGCGAAAATGCCATATTGTCGCGAAGGTAATCAAAACCAAACTCGTTGTTAGTACCGTAAGTAATATCTGAGTTATAGGCGATTTGCTTTTCAGCTTGCCCCATCCCCGCAACGTTAATACCAACCGACATACCGAGGAACTCAAATAGTGGGCGGTTATTCTCAGCATCACGACGGGCTAAGTAATCGTTGACGGTAATGACATGAACACCTTTGCCAGTCAAACCGTTAAGGTAAGCAGGTAATGTTGCAGTAAGCGTTTTACCCTCACCGGTGCGCATCTCGGCAATACGGTTACTGTCTAGCACCATGCCACCAAGCATCTGTACATCGAAGTGACGCATGTCAAATACACGCTTTGAGGCTTCACGCACCACAGCAAACGCTTCAGGCATAACATCATCAAGCGTTTGCCCCGATGCTAAGCGTTCACGGAAGTCTACCGTTTTTGCTTTTAATTCATCATCGGAAAGCTTCTCAAAGTCTGCCTCAAGAGCGTTAATCTTTGTGACAACCTTACCAAGTGTTTTTAGGGTGCGATCGTTACGACTACCAAATATTTTTGTCAGTAATTTACCAAACATCTGAACCACTTTTTATGTTATTGGCCGAGTCTCTGTTGAGTCTGAAAGCCTATTTTTAGATTAACCTGCCTTGCGGTAGACATATTTTTGCGGGTCTATCTGCTGTCCACCCCGCAACACTTCATAATGCACATGAGGACCGGTCGACCGACCTGTGCTCCCCATTTTTGCAATACTTTCACCTTTTGCGACCACATCACCTACAGCTACTGACAAAGACTTATTATGCCCATAGCGAGTACGCAGACCATTTCCATGATCAATCTCTACCAACTCGCCATAACCAAACATACTGCCTGACCACGTTACAACACCGCTAGCGGTAGCCACAACGTCAGTCCCCTCTTTACCCGCAAAGTCGATACCTTTGTGCATCGTTCTTCTGCCGTTAAAAGGGTCATTACGTAAACCATAGGGGGAAGATAACCAACCTTTTTGGATGGGTCGCCCCGATATATAACGCTCACCATCTATATGGAGATTAGATGTCACTGTTTCAAGTAGTGATAATTGAACATTATTATTATCTATTCGTGACACGAGCCTATCCATATCTAGGATAAGCTGATCGAGTTCGATGTTGTTGCCGAGTTCACTCAGGCCACCAACACCAACTTCAGAAGAGAAATCGAATTGATCTTCGAGTTTATAGTCTTTTGCGACTTGTTGGCCAAGTGCCTCTAGGCGAGCCACTTTCGCTTGCATTTTAGCAACATGCGTCACTAGCATTGCCAACTGAGATTCCGTTGCACCTTTTAACCCAATGAGTTCGTGCTTCTGTTCTTCTCTGGCTACGCGTTCGTTATTAACGTCTGTTTGTTGCTGTTCAAGCTGTTTGGCGTTGTTTTGATAAAACCCTGTGCCTGCTGCAACCAGCAAAACAGGAAGTAATAACCAACGCTTACCGGGTTGCCAGCGAGTGGCACCGTTTCGACCCTGAATAAAAACTGTTACACTCATAGCCTAATTAAGCCATTTTATTATGTTATGAAAAAGCCCCCGCAGGATCTCAGCCAACTGCTACATCAGCAAGGTCAATTACCTTCTATTGCTGAAAAAGCAGAACTTTTACTCCACTTGGATCACTATGTGAAGCAAGTGATAACTGGTCCTGTCACGGAACAACTTAAAGTTGCCAATTTCCGTCAAGGTGTTCTCGTTATCGAGACCACCACTGCTGCATGGGCGGCAAGGATTAACTTTCAAAAACCCAAAATGTTACAACAGTTACAACTCGAAACGCTCCCCATGCTGTCCGCTATCGAAGTTAAAGTCAACCCAGGCATGAATATGTGTGAAACAAAATCAAAACCGGCTAACAATCACATCAGCGAAACTGCTGCTGCTCATATTTCAGCACTTGCAGAGCACACAGAGGGTTCTTTAGGTGTAAAACTAAAACGGCTGGCTGCTTTAGCCAGCCGTTCAAGGCAATCTTAATATCAATTAGGCGAAAGAAGCGCCGGCTGGCATCGCGAAGCTCACAGGAACTTCTTCTTCTTTCTCAAAACTGACTAACTCCCAAGCATCTTGCTCGGCTAACAGTGCACGCACTAATTGATTATTCAATGCATGCCCTGTTTTAAAGGCACAGAATTCACCAACGATTGCATGACCAGCGACATAAAGGTCACCAAATGCATCGAGTATTTTGTGCTTAACAAACTCGTCCTCATAACGCAGACCATCGGGGTTGAGAACGCGGTATTCATCAAGCACAACGGCGTTTTCCATGCTGCCACCTAATGCAAGGTTGTTCGCACGCAGATATTCGATATCTCGCATGAAACCGAAGGTTCTTGCGCGACTGATATCTCGTACAAAGGCAGACGATGAAAAGTCCATCACCATGTGTTGCTGACTTCTGGCTATTTCAGGGTGATTGAAGTCGATAGCAAAATCGACTCTAAACCCTTTAAATGGACGTAGTTCTGCCCACTTATCGCCATCTTCAACACGCACAGGGCGTTTGATTCTTAAATATTTCTTTGCTGCTGCTTGATCTTGTATGCCGACTGATTGCAGTAGGAATACCCATGGGCTAGCACTGCCATCCATGATAGGAATTTCGGGTGCATCGACTTCAATGACGGCATTGTCGATCCCTAAACCCGCTAACGCGGCAAACAGATGTTCAATCGTTGAAATACGAACACCATCGTCATTGACAAGCGCCGTACACATGGTTGTCTCACGAACTTGATCCGCTTTAGCTGCAATCGCAACATTAGGGGTTAAGTCAGTGCGAACCAATACGATCCCTGTATTAACTGGCGCGGGCTTGATCGTCAAAGTCACCTTGTTCCCGGAATGCAATCCGACACCGGTGGTCTTAACCATTTCTTTAACAGTTCTTTGAAAAATCATTTATTTACCCGTTATATCTCAACAAAATCACTCAATTTTTGCACAACAAAGCAGCGCATAAAAGCGCGGCAGGTCGGACATGCTAGCATATCTTTGCAAATTCACCAAAATTTAGCGCTTAATAAACTTAGCTACTCATTCCAGTCAACGCTGCGACTAGCACCGTCCTAACTACCAATACTAATCAGCTTGCTTGCGCAAAAACGCTGGAATATCTAAGTAATCAAGGTCACTCTTTGGCGCTGTCGCAGCTGCAGGTTGTGCAACAGGTACAACATTTCCTGCGCCCATCGCTTGCGGCATAATCTCTTCAGTCGGCAGATCTAGCTTCACTTCTGGCGCAACAATTGGCTCCGGACGAGGAGTAGGCTTAGACACTAATTGAATGTCTGGTTTCTTCTCTGCGCCAATACCTGTAGCAACAACTGTTACGCGTAGCTCGTTGCTCATCTCGGGATCGATAACCGCACCAACGACAACCGTCGCATTATCTGAAGCGTAAGCTTTAACGTGGTTACCCACAGTTTCAAACTCTTCGATACTCATATCCATACCAGCAGTGATGTTAACCAACACACCACGAGCGCCAGCAAGATCGATGTCTTCTAGCAGTGGGCTAGCAACAGCAGCTTCAGCCGCTTCTTCTGCACGGTCTTCACCACTTGCAACGCCAGTACCCATCATGGCATTACCCATTTCAGACATAACGGTTTTAACATCCGCGAAGTCGACGTTGATAAGGCCTGGGCGCGTGATCAGCTCAGCAATACCTTGCACCGCGCCGAGCAATACGTTGTTCGCTGCCGCAAAAGCATCCAATAATGAGGTACCGCGACCTAATACTTTAAGTAACTTCTCATTTGGAATGGTGATCAAAGAATCCACATTCTTGGCCAGCATTTCGATACCTTGATCGGCATAAGCCATACGCTTTTTCCCTTCGAATGGGAAAGGCTTAGTGACCACGGCAACGGTCAGAATCCCCTCTTCGCGAGCGATTTCTGCCACAACAGGCGCTGCACCAGTACCAGTGCCACCACCCATACCCGCAGCGATAAAGATCATGTCAGAGCCTTTAATCGCATTACGGATATTTTCTCGATCTTCTTCAGCCGCCAAGCGACCAATTTCAGGATTAGCGCCAGCGCCTAGCCCTTTGGTCACATCACGTCCCAACTGAATCGTTGTGCCAGCCGCTGATTTACGTAGCGCCTGTGCATCTGTATTTGTGGCAACAAACTCAACACCTTCGATGTTGTGTTTTACCATATGTTCGACGGCGTTTCCGCCACCGCCACCGACGCCGATGACCTTAATCACCGCCTCGTCTGAATGACTATCCATGATCTCAAACATGGTATTTTCTCCGTTTAGCCTGCGTTATTATTTAAAACTCGCCCTTAAACCAACTTTGGACCCGATTCCAAAGACTGGTTACCCCTTGGCGCTCCGGACGCTCGAACTGACGTTCAATCACCCGTCTTGCACCATAATGTAACAACCCAACACCTGTGGAGTAGATGGGTTGGTTCACATATTCAAATAAACCTTTTACTGGTAGTGGCTCAGCCACACGCACTGGCATGCCAAATGTCGCTTCTGCAACATCTACCGCCCCTTCAATTGAGGCTGTGCCGCCGGTCAGTACAATACCCGCTGCCACTTGATCTTCAAGACCACAATCTCTTAGTTCTTTACGCACCAACTCAAACAGCTCTTGGTAGCGCGGCTCAACCACTTCAGCCAAAGTATGACGTGACATGGTGCGAGATGGACGCCCGCCTACCGATGGCACCTCTATGCTATCTTCTCGGCTGACCATTGAACTTCTTGCACTGGCGTATTGCACTTTGATCTGTTCAGCATGCGATAGTGGCGTACGGAAAATCTTGGCAATATCACTGGTCACTTGATTGCCGGCAACTGGAACAACCGCACAATGACGCAATGCACCATTGGTATAAATAGTGATATCTGTGGTGCCACCGCCCATATCGACAAGGCATACACCAAGATCTTTCTCATCATCGGTAAGCACTGAGTCAGCAGAAGCTATGGCCGAAAACACTAAGTCATCGACTTTTAGGCCACAACGTTCAACACTCTTAGTAATGTTCTTTGCCATGTCGTTAGCGCAGGTAACAATATGCACCTTAGCTTCCATGCGCATGCCCGACATGCCAATAGGGCTCTTAATACCGTCTTGCACGTCAATGGCATACTCTTGCGGCAGTACATGTAAAATACGACGTTCGGTTGGGATCTTGACCGAACGCGCAGTATGAATGACGTTATCAACGTCTTCCTGAGTAACCTCTTCGTCGTTGATTGACACCATGCCGTTTTCATTTTGGCATTCGATATGTTTGCCCGAAATGCCCAAATAAACTGACGCCACTTGACAGTCAGCCATCAATTCAGCCTGATCAAGCGCTCGCTGTACACTGCGGACAATCGAGTCGAGATCATTTACGCCGCCTTTGTCCATACCGCGGGAGGGATGGCTACCCAAGCCCACCACACTGATCTCACCATCAGGTAGCACTTCGCCAATGATCACAGCAACTTTGGATGTCCCTATGTCTAATCCAACGATCAGATTTCTATCTTGATTCTTGGTCATTAATTAATGGCTCTCATTTTGTGCATCATCCCAACCTACGGCCAATCCGGTATCGTAGCGCAAATCAACTCTAGCAACGGGTTTGCTTTGATTGACCAATGTGGGATACACATTAATAAACCGTTGCACTCGCGCCATCTTGTCTTCTCGTCCTAGCTTAAGTTCTATGCCGTTTTCTAAAACGGCTAACCATGCGTGCCTAGGGCTCAACTCTAAACGGGTTAAATTAAAGCCGTTTATATTCAGTAGTTCACTGACTTGCCGATAATTAGTCAATACCGACAAGGCTTGTTCTTCTGGCCCAGCCAAACTGGGCAAACTTCCGATCCCTTCTTTCATTGGAGCTTGAAACACTTGGCCCTGTTCATTGAGCCACTCACTAGCATTCCAATGTGCGACAGCGCGTTGCTCTACGAGATAAACCTTTAGTTTTGCTGGCCACTCTCGTCTCACCGAAGCTTGATATACCCAAGGTAACGCTTCTAAAGCCTGCTGAACCTGATTCACATCAGCAGAAAAGAAACTTCGCTGCATTAAATCTTGCAATGCGACACGGATCTCTTCATCGCTGGTAAATTGCCTATCGCCTTTAATCGCTACCGCTTCGATAGGTAAGGTATCAGCATCGTTTAGCACGATGTTTAACTTCCATACTCCCGTGGCTAGCCCACAGATAACAAGAAACAAAAACACCAGTCCAAAGCATAAATACCAATCGACCAGCCTAAGCTTGCTACCCCAGCGATTTCTCACGTCAGCAAAAGACATGATTACCGCCTTAACATACTATTAAACGTATGTTTTTTGACCACTAAATCAGCCTGCAGCAACGATAAAGAACCGGCCATTATAACTACCTCAACCTTAGCGTCAAAAGCTTCATCATCGCCTCAACATATTGCGCAAAAAACGTTCATCATTTGGCCTGCTCAAACTGAAGGTTTGAATCGGCTAACTGCTTACTAATCGCCCCGATATTGCCTGCACCTTGCGTTAGCAGCAGATCACCATCTTGTAATACATCTGGCAATATTGATGACAACTGCTCAGGCCCAAGAACAAAAATAGGATCCAACTGACCACGTTGACGAATAGAGCGACAAAGCGCTCTGCTGTCTGCACCAGGAACGGGGAGCTCTCCCGCAGCATAAACATCCAATAATAGTAAGCAATCTACTTGCGAAAGCACTTCGACAAAATCGTCATAGAGATCACGTGTGCGACTATAACGATGCGGCTGATAGACCATGACCAAACGCTTATCAGGCCATCCCGAACGAGCCGCTTTAATTGTTGCAGCGACTTCACTCGGGTGATGACCATAATCATCAACCAACATCACACTGCCGGCATCAGTCGCAAACTCGCCTAATTGCTGGAAACGGCGACCGATACCTTGAAACTCTGCCAAGGCTTTGACCATCGCCTCATCAGCAATTTCATCTTCTGTTGCCACCGCGATAGCCGCCAACGCATTCAGCACGTTGTGCTGGCCAGGAAGATTTACCGATAGGTCAAGATCGTCCATGCCGTCACGTCTTACCGTAAAGCTGCACCGATAACCATGTTGAATAAAATTGAGCGCCTGCACATCGGCATCATCACTAAACCCGTAGGTCACGACTTTGCGCGCTATACGCGGCAACAGCTCTCTAACGACAGGATCATCAATACATGCCACCGCCACACCGTAAAATGGCAGGTTGTGCAAAAATTCAATAAAGGTTGATTTAAGTTTTTCAAAATCACCTTCGTAGGTATCCATATGATCAGCTTCAATATTGGTGATCACACTGACCATAGGCTGTAGATGCAAAAAGCTCGCATCACTCTCATCCGCTTCGGCAATCAGATAACGACTCTTACCCAAACGCGCATTAGTCCCTGCGCTATTGAGCAATCCGCCAATAACAAAAGTTGGATCGCGCTCAGCTTGACCATAAATACTGGCGATTAAACTGGTTGTCGTGGTTTTACCATGAGTCCCAGCCACTGCCACGCCATGGCGATAGCGCATCAATTCCGCCAGCATCTCTGCGCGGCGAACAATAGGAATACGCAACTCTTGTGCGGCGATGATCTCAGGGTTATTAGCATCAATAGCGGTGGAGACCACCACAACGTCGGCGCCCTGCACTTGCTCAGCGTGATGGCCGATGTAAATCGTCGCACCCAATGACTTTAGTCTTGCTGTCACAGCATTTTCAGCGATGTCAGAACCACTTAATCGATAACCTTCATTGACGAGCACTTCAGCGATACCACCCATACCCGCACCACCGATCCCAACAAAATAGATCTGCTTAACTCGACGCATCTCAGGGATGATCGTTCTTAATGGTGCGTACTTCTCTGCGCTATTACTCATCTCAATCCTTATTTGCCAGCGTGATACACACCTGAGCCACACGCTCGGTTGCATCAATAACTGCGACATCTTTAGCATGTTGGCCCATCTCGGCGAGAGCCTTACGATCTGACGCTAACATCTGCAATTTGCTGATCAATTTTTCACAATCTAATACGGCTTGCGGTAACAAAAAGGCACCGCCAGCCTCTACTAATACCTGAGCATTTTTGGTTTGATGATCATCCACCGCGTGAGGGTATGGTACGAGTAAACTCGGTAACCCCACCGCCGCAACTTCAGACACTGTTAATGCGCCTGCTCGGCAAAGCACCACATCGGCCCAGCGATAGGCAGCTTCCATATCGTCAATAAATTCAGCTACTTTTACACTGCCTGAATGCCCTAACTGTTGATACTCATTCTCAACCGCCGCTAAATTACCTTTACCCACTTGGTGCCATACGGTGATCGAATACTGCTTACTGACTGCGCCTGTCACAGCCGGCATCAGATCGTTAAACACCTTAGCCCCTAAACTGCCACCAACCACCAATACCCTTAATGCGTCGTCATTGGCCTGCTCGCTCGGCTTTTGCCCTAATGCAATTAACTCGGCACGAATAGGGTTGCCGACCACTTCGGCGCCCTGCTCAAAGGTATCGTTAAACGCGCATAAAACTCGGCTTGCGATACGAGACAGCAGTTTATTGGTCATTCCAGGAATGGCATTCTGCTCATGCAAGACCAAGGGAATGCCACTTAGTTTTGCCGCAACACCGCCAGGGCCACTGGCAAAACCACCCATGCCTAATACCACATCTGGCTTAAACTCATTAATGACTGCTTTGGCTTGAGCAATCGAGCGCAAAATTTTAAATGGCGCAGCTAACTTGCGCATAAGCCCATTGCCACGGACGCCTTTAATGTCGATAAAATCGATATCAAAACCATGCTGCGGTACCAAACGTGCTTCCATTCGTTCCGCCGTACCAAGCCAGCGAACTTGCCAGCCTAGTTTTGCCAAATGCTTGGCCACCGCTAACGCCGGGAATACATGTCCTCCCGTGCCGCCAGCCATAATCAAAATACGTTTATTTGAGACCACTATTTCACCCTGCCTTGTACTGCCTGAATAAGGCCTAATCGTCGTTCATGGTCAATTCTAATCAACAACATTGCTGCTGCGGTCATCACCCACAAGCTACTGCCACCGTAACTGATAAAGGGCAGTGTTAACCCTTTAGTGGGTAACATGCCGATACTGGCGCCTACGTTAACAACGGTCTGGAAACAGATCCAAATACCGATCGCATAGGCAAGATAACCTTCAAAGGCTCTATCTTGCAGTAAACACAAATTGCCTAGTTTTATGGCTCTTAATGCGATAAATAGCAGCACTGATAACACAACTATGATGCCCAAAAAACCAAGTTCTTCACCAATAACGGCAAAGATAAAATCAGTATGCGCTTCAGGCAAATACTCTAGCTTCTGAATACTGTTACCCAGCCCTTGCCCAAACCAATCCCCTCTACCGTAGGCCATCAAAGATTGGGTTAACTGATATCCACTGCCAAATGGGTCTTGCCATGGGTCCAAAAAGGATGTCACCCGTCGCATACGGTAAGGCTCAAGTAAAACCAGCCCAACAAAAGCCATCGCCCCTGTCAGGATCAATGCAAAAAAATCTAATAATCGAGCGCCCGCTAAAAAGAGCAAGCCAACGGTGCCAACAAACAGCACGACCACAGTACCTAAGTCAGGTTGTAACAAAATTAAGAAGGCATAAACTGCAAACACGGCAATCGGCTTATAAAAGCCTTTAGCGTTCTCACGCACCTCTTGATGACGCCTGACTAAATAACCCGCCATGTAGATAGCAAAAGCAAACTTCGCCAGCTCTGCCACCTGAATTCTGATGGGACCAACGGCTAACCATCGAGTCGCCCCATTCACCGTAGTGCCCACTATCGGCACCAACAACAGCATAATGCCTACAACCAACAGCAATATCGGGCTAAGTTGTTGCCAACGATACATCTCTATCTGCAGCACGACGGCTGCAATTAACATACATCCCACAACATAGGCCACATGACGCCAGACAAAATGGTATGGGTTCCCCGTTAAACTCTGCGCCTCTGGCATGGAGGCAGACATCACCATCACAAAGCCAAACCCAATAAGCGCCACCACGGCAAACAACAAACTACGGTCATACAGTTGCATGCCCGGCGCTTCTCGCTGACTGAACAGATTTGGCAATGACCAGCTGATACTGCTGCCAAATAGGTTCAGTTGACGATCATCGCTACGCATCAATCACCTCAGTGTCGAGCGCCATGACTTGTTGTCTAAAATCATCACCTCTCGCCATGAAGTTGGCATACATATCAATACTTGCGCACGCTGGAGACAGTAAAACGATATCGCCAGCCTGTGCTAACTTAGCCGCCTCTTTTACCGCTTCCGCCATCGATTCAACCTTAACGGCACCTTCAAACTGCGCAGCAATTTTGTCACCATCCATCCCTAAAGTGATCACCTGAGCGACGTTTTGTATAACAGGCGCAAGAAGCGAGAAGTCTGCACCTTTACCATCACCGCCAGCAATCAGGATAATCTGACCTTGGTGATCTTCAAGCCCTTTTAATGCTGCTATCGTCGCACCAATATTGGTCGCTTTAGAATCATTAACAAAGCTCACACCTTGACGTGTCGCCACCAACTCACATCGGTGCGCGAGTCCGGTAAACTGGCGAGCAACGCTAATCATTGCTTTTTTGTCGATACCCGCACTGTCGGCCAATGCCATCGCCACCAATAAGTTGGCGTGGTTGTGACTGCCCACTAAGCTCACATCATTCACACTTAGGTATTCAGTGCTCCCATGGACTAACATCCCAGCTTGAATCCCCCATTCATCACCACCTGGCGCCGATAAACCAAAGCTAGTTTGATTCATAGGATCATTCGGTTTAGTTAGGGCATCATCACGGTTAAATAGCGCCAATTTCGTCTGTCGATACAGATTTAACTTAGCTTGACGATAAGCCTCAAGGTCGGCATACCTGTCCATATGATCTTCGCTGATATTAAGGCAGGTCGCGCTGATGCATTTAAGGCTATGAGTGGTTTCTAGTTGGAAACTTGATAGCTCAAGCACGTAAAGGTCATAACCCTTATCCAGCAGATTCAATACGGGAACGCCGATATTGCCACCTACGGCATAATTAATCCCAGCTTCTGCTGCCATCTCGCCCACTAAGGTCGTCACCGTCGACTTTCCATTTGAACCTGTAATACCAATCACACAAGCAGGCAGTTCTGCAATGGCTCGGGCAAAGAGCTCTACGTCACCGACAACATCAATGCCCATATCAACCGCAACGCGGATCTCTGGCGTATCCATAGGAATGCCTGGGCTGATCACAATTTGCGAGGCTTGAACTAGATAGCGACAATCAAAGCCCCCCGTCAATAGCAATACTTCAGGGAAGTCACTAGCTAGGGTCTCGCGCCCAGGAGGGTTTTCACGGCTGTCCATGACCAGAGGTGTAATGCCCTGCTTGGCTAAATAACGCACGACTGAAAGCCCTGTGGCGCCCAGTCCTAATACGATATGCGTATAGCAACTTGCCATATCTGCTTACCTTAGCTTTAGTGTTGCTAAACCTAGCAACACTAAAAACAGTGAAATAATCCAGAAACGCACAATCACTCGTGGTTCCGGCCAGCCTTTCAACTCATAGTGATGATGGATCGGTGCCATTCTGAAAATGCGTTGTCCCCTTAGCTTGTAGGAGCCTACCTGCAAAATGACCGACACAGTTTCCATCACAAAGACCCCACCCATGATCACCAATAGGATCTCTTGACGCACCAATACTGCAATCGTCCCTAACGCTGCCCCTAAAGACAACGAGCCCACATCCCCCATAAATACTTGAGCGGGATAAGTGTTAAACCACAAAAAGCCGAGCCCTGCGCCCACTATTGCGGTACACACAATCACTAGCTCACCCGAACCGGGCAAATAGGGAATATGCAGATAATTTGAAAATTGAACATGACCAGAGAGATAGGCGATCAATGCAAATGCGGCAGCCACCATGACGGTTGGCATGATAGCTAAGCCATCTAGTCCGTCCGTTAGGTTGACTGCGTTGCTTGAACCCACAATAGTAAAATACGCCAGTACGATATAAAACACGCCCAATTGCGGCATCACATCTTTAAAGAAAGGTACCACGAGCTGGGTTTCACCAGGATCTTGCGCCGAGGCAAAGAGATAAAAAGCAATCGCCAATGCTGCCAAGGATTGCAGAATATACTTCCAGCGCGCGATAAGCCCCTTTGTGTCTTTGCGCACAACTTTACGATAATCATCAATAAAGCCAATTAAGCCAAATGCCGCTAGAACAAATAGCATCACCCACACATAGCGGCTACCTAGGTCTCCCCAAAGCAGCACACTGATAAACACCCCAGCTAAAATCAGCAAGCCACCCATAGTCGGCGTGCCGCGTTTGCTAAAATGTGATTCTGGGCCGTCATTGCGCACCACTTGACCTATCTGCAATAGTTGCAGACGCTCTATCATTTTCGGGCCCCACCAAAGGCTAAATACCATCGCGGTAAGTAGGCCAAGAATGGCACGAAAAGTCACATATGAAAAAACGTTAAACCCACTATAAAATTGGGTTAAATACTCCGCCAGGTAAACCAGCATTAAAACAACTCCTTGCGCTCAAAAGCAGCAATTAAGGCCTCTACCACCCGCTCCATTTTCGCGCTGCGTGAACCTTTGACTAACACAGTAATGCTTCCATCTAACTGGTTAAAATAATTAACTAAATCGATTACCAATTCATTGATATCAGTAAAATGACGTCCCGAAAAAGCCTCACTGCTATGTCGGCTTAGTTCTCCCAAAGAGAACAACGCATCGATCCCCTGCAACTTTGCCTTTTCGCCCAGTTGCTGATGTAAAAGGGACGCATTGTCACCTAATTCGCCTAAATCGCCCAGCACTAAACAGCGATTTCCTTCAATTTCTTGAAGCCAGTCAATTGCAGCCCCTACAGAAGCGGGATTCGCGTTGTAGCTGTCATCAATCAACAAAATGCGTCCCAATTGAGTCGGTACCATTCTGCCTTTGACTGGCGCGAGTAATTTCAAGCCGTTAGCAATATTTGTAAGGGACAAGCCCAACGCAAGACAGATTGCAGTCGCCGCAAGCGCATTACTCACTTGGTGACGACCCGCAAGCGGAAGATGAACCTGCTCAACGTGCGTTTGGTAACTTAACTCAAACTGATAACGCCCCGTCACATCCGCTTGCAATGCTGTCGCGACAACATCAGCTTGTTTGCCTGAGGCCGAAAAACTAATTTGTGGGTACGCCGCTGCAGCTTGGCGCATCACCTCGACAAAATCATCATCGGCATTAATGACAGCAGTACCGCCATCGGCAAGATGATTGAAGATTTCTGACTTAGCCTTAGCCACTCCCGCTAATGAACCAAAACCCTCAAGATGAGCAGAAGCCACGTTATTAACCATAGCGACGTCGGGCTTAACCAGTTCAGAGGTATAATCGATTTCACCAATGTGATTAGCCCCCAACTCGAACACACCAATTTCATGTTGTGGTTCGAGGCGCAATAAGGTCAGAGGTACGCCAATCTCATTGTTAAAATTGCCTGCGGTATAAAGCACTTGGTGATCTTGAGACAAAATGGTCGCCACCATCTCTTTGACGCTGGTTTTGCCATTCGATCCCGTCAGAGCCACAGACTTAGGAGCAATACGCTGCTTGATGTATGCCCCAATTAATCCCATGGCTTTCTGACTATTCGTCACCACTAGCTGTGGAAGATTCAGCGGTAACTCACGTTCTACCAACATTGCCGATGCACCGTTTTCCAATGCGGTTTGTGCAAAATCATGGCCGTCGAACCGCTCCCCTTTAAGGGCGACAAATAGTGTTTTGTTATCGACGACTCGGCTGTCACTCGATACCTTTTCTATCGTTAGGTCATTACCCACTAACTGGGCACCTAACTGCTCCGCGAGCGTCGACAAACTTAGCGGGATCATCGTGTTCTCCCTGATATCTCGAGCGCTAAAGCTCGTTCATCATAGTCGAGACGCTGGCCGTTGATCTCTTGGTAGGTCTCATGCCCTTTACCTGCAAGCAAAATAAGATCGCCAGGCTCAGCCAAAGCAACCACTTGTTCAATGGCCTGCTGACGACTGACCTGTGTCAATGCTAAATCAGGTGCCTGCAGACCAGCGACCACATCACTGATAATTTGCTCAGGAGATTCGCTACGGGCATTATCGCTAGTGATCATTAAACGATTGGCATGTGCTTCGGCAGCCTGGGCCATCAATGGGCGCTTACCTTTGTCTCTATCGCCACCACATCCAAATAGACACCACAGTTGGCCAGCGCAATGACCTCGCAATGCCTTTAATGCTTGTTCAATGGCGTCGGGAGTATGCGCATAATCAACCACCAGTGTCACATCATCTTCACAGGTAAAGCGTTCCATACGCCCAGCTACTGGTGTCAACGCTGACACATGTGCAAGTAGCGAACTCATTGAATACCCGCAAAGATATAGCGCTCCCAACGCCGCGACTAAATTAGACAGATTAAACACGCCTAATAGCGGTGAATCCAACTTAGCTTGCCCTTCTGGCCACACTAAGGTAGCGCTTACCCCTTGACTGTGTTGTGTTACCTCAGTGGTATAAATCGCGGCTTCTGAATGCCCTTGCACACTAAAGCCCACCAGCCCTTTACAACGTTTGTCGTGTAGCCACTGCAAACCCAGTGGATCGTCTAAATTAATTAAGCCATTTGAAAGAGAACTAAAACGAAACAGACGCTGCTTAGCGGCGCCATAAGCATCCATGGTGCCATGAAAGTCTAGGTGATCCCGACTCAGGTTAGTGAATACCGCCACATCGAAGGGCACTGCTTCTATACGCCCCTGTGCCAACCCATGGCTTGACACTTCCAGCGCGCACACTTTGGCACCTTGACTGTTATATTCTGTCAGCTGACGCATAACAGTAATGGGATCGGCGGTGGTATTACCGCTATCGACTAACTCTCCCCATAAGCCATTGCCTAAGGTGCCCATCACCGCACTTTTCTGATGCATCAGCTCACTTAACTGCGCAATAAGTTGTGTAACCGACGTTTTCCCGTTAGTTCCGGTCACCCCTATCAACTTCATTCTCTCTCGACCTAAGCTATAAAGCTGTGATGCCAAGGCTGACAATTGACGCTGCAGTTGGAAGAAATAAATCTGTAGGCCGCCCTCATGACTCACTTTGCCATGCTCTTGCGGATCATCAGTATGGATTAACGCCGCCACCGCACCTTGTGCAAAAGCGGAAGCGACAAAACGACGCCCATCAACTTGAAAACCTGGCACGGCAACAAAAACGCTATTAACGCCCACTTCCCTACTATCTAAGCTCAAATGAGTCATCGACTCAGGTCCGGCATAATGGAACCAAGGTGCGAGAAGATCACTAATCAGCATCACTCTCCCCTCCTAACATTGCCAGCAAGTTTCACTTTTTCACGAGCACTAATCGGCTCAACATTTAACATTTGCAACGCCCCTGACATCACTTTTGCAAATACCGGTGCCGCAACATCGCCACCGTAATATCTATCACCTTTAGGTTCATTGATCACAACCACCATCGCCAGCCTTGGGTTATGCACTGGGGCGACACCGGCAAATAGTGCCACATAATCCTCGCCATACCCCCCAGCAACAGCTTTACGTGCCGTGCCGGTTTTACCCGCGACAGGGTAACCATCAATGTGTGCTTTTTTAGCCGTGCCGCCGGGTTCAGTGACACCGATCAGCATCTCCATCACCTCTTGTGCCACCTTTGGAGAGATGACTTGTTCGCCTTCGGGTTGATGTTTTAACTTCAATATGGACGCAGGATAGAGCACGCCACCGCTGCCTAACATGGCGTACATTCTGGCTATCTGCAGTGGTGTAACCGTAAGTGCATAACCAAAAGAGAGCGTTGCACGCTCAAAATCAGACCAGCGACGCCTGTCATGGATAAGACCTGCACTTTCGCCTGGAAGGTCAATCCCCGAGTAGCTGCCAAGCCCCATTGCTTGGTAATAACCCAGCAGTTCCTGCACTGGCATTGAAAGCGCGATTTGCGTCATGCCCACGTTGCTCGAATGCACTAACACGTCGCCTAAGCTCATATCACCATAGTTGCGACCGTCGCGAACAATTTTGCCACCAATACGAATGCGACCAGGATGGGTTTTAAAGATCTGATTTTCTTTAATCGTGCCAGCCTCGAGCGCCGCTGCAACCACGAAAGGTTTAATGGTTGAACCGGGCTCATAGGCATCGGTTAACGCGCGATTTCGCATACGATAACTTTGCAAGTTTTCGCGGGAATTGGGGTTATATGATGGTGTATTCGCCATCGCCAACACTTCACCAGTGTGCACATCTAGCACCACAATCGACGCCGATGTGGCTTGGTTTATCTCTGTGGCACGCTTAATTTCACGGTAGGCAAGCTGTTGAATGCGCTGATCAATACTCAATACTAAGTCATTTGAGCTTTCACCAGTTTGCACCATATCTAAGCGTTCTACGACATGACCATCGCGAGACTTACGTACTTTCTGCTTAGACGGAGTGCCCGTAAGCCAATTGTTATAGGTGTTTTCAATACCTTCGATACCCACGTCATCGATATTGGTCAACCCGACTAACTGAGCAGAGATTTCGCTCGTAGGATAGTAGCGGCGCGACTCAGATTTAAGATAAACACCAGGTAATTTGAGCTGCTTTATATAGTTAGCTACGGCAGGAGTGACCTGGCGCTTAAGATAGGTAAAGCGTTTCTTAGGGTTAGATTGTACCCGCGCTAAGATCTCATCTTTAGGTTCGTGCAACACATCGGCTAGCGCCTGCCAACGTCGCATATCAGTAAAACCATTTTTGTCATGCACCACTTTGGGGTCGGCATAAACCGCTTTAACTGGCACACTAACCGCTAGCATTTCACCATTGCGGTCGGTGATTAGGCCACGATGCACTTCTCTGCTCGTGGTACGCAGAGTACGCATATCACTTTCGTGACGTAACTTTTCAGGTTCTATGATCTGAATGTAGGCAGCACGACCAACCAAGCTGGTAAACAGCACACACACAAAAGCCACCACGACGTATAAACGCCAGTGGAACAATTGTGGTTTTTGCTTACGCTTAGCCTGCTTATTCACGGTACTCTTACCACCACTTCTTCGTTGGGCAGCGGTCTGCTCATATTTAACTCTTTGGTTGCAATACGCGTCACTCTGCTATGTTCCGACTGCGACTGCTCTTCGAGTAACAGATTACGCCATTCGATATCTAAACGGTCGCGCTCCTGTAACAACTGGTCCCATTGGCTCGTATATTTACGACTGGTATGACTGGTGTAAACCACCAGCACCGCATTAGCTAATACCACAAACGCCAATAACAGCACCCACTTGTGGTGCCAAAGGTCCAGTAAAACAATTCGGGTTAGGTTAAGATGTGATTTACTCACTAGCGCTTCCCCTACCTCAATATCTTGTTATTAAATTAATAATCTAAACGCTCTGCGACACGTAATACTGAGCTTCTTGCTCTGGCATTACGCTCTATCTCTTCTGCTGAAGGTTTCGTTGCCTTACCCACAGCTTTGAGCAATCTGGTTTTATTGATCTCCGCTTCGGTGATCGGTAACCCATGAGGGACCGACTCCCCTTGGCTATGACGACGGATAAAACGTTTCACCATACGATCTTCTAGGGAGTGAAAGCTGATCACCGATAGTCGTCCTTGCGGCGCTAAGACGGTCAAAGCACCTTCAAGAGCTTGATCTATCTGTTCTAACTCACTATTGATATAGATACGGATGGCCTGAAAAACGCGCGTTGCTGGATGCTTATTCCGCTCTTTGCTTTTGGTGATACGCGCGATTAAGTCGGCTAGCTCCTTGGTGCGCAAGAAAGGGGTAGCCTCTCTGTCTGCGGCGATACAGCGTGCAATATGGCGGGCATTCTTCTCTTCACCATAGGTTTTAAATACCCATGCCATATCTTCAATTTCAGCGCGAGCAATCCACTGCGCAGCAGTCTCTCCTTGAGAGTTATCCATACGCATATCTAACGGCCCATCGCGTAGGAAACTAAACCCACGCTCAGCATCATCTAACTGCGGAGACGACACACCAAAATCAAACAAGATACCGTCAATTTTTCCTTTAAGGCCAAGTTCTTCAACATACTGAGCCAACTGACCAAATCCACCATGAACAATAGAAAAACGCGGGTCGTCAGCAAACTGCGCCGCTGCAGCAATAGCTTGTGGGTCCCTGTCGATTGCAACCAAACGGCCATTGTCACCTAGGTGTTTTAATACTTCTCGAGAGTGACCACCGCGGCCAAAAGTGCCATCAATATAGATGCCATCTGGCTTAATGTTTAGCCCGGCTACGGTCTCATTTAATAGCACTGATAGGTGCGCAAATTCTTGGGTCATGACTCTCTTCTTACGTTTGTTGTTGGTCTCTTTATTACAAAGAGAAATCCGCTAGACGTTCACTGTTTGCAAAAGCATCACTCTGAATCGTTTCACGGCTAAGCTCGATCTGTTGCTGCCACGCAGCCTCATCCCACAGCTCAAATTTGTTTAATTGCCCTACTAACATTGCGTGCTTATCTAAATTGGCATATTGACGCAGCGGTGGTGGCAAAAGTAAGCGGCCATTTTTATCCAGCTCACACTCGTGGGCATAGCCTAATAACATGCGTTTCATTGCACGCTCTGTGGGTTGTGTATCTGACAACTTTAAAAGTTTGGCTTCTATCTCTTGCCAAGCTTGCAGCGGATATAGCAGTAGGCAGGATGACTCAAAATCAACGGTGATGACTAATTGACTATCAAATTCAACGTGCAAGGCTTCTCGGTATCGCTTTGGAATAGCGATCCGTCCTTTGGTATCAAGGTTAATAGCACTTGCCCCACGGAACACGTTAGTTCATCCTTGCCTTGGTTAAGAGATCCACAAATATCCACAATTTCCCACGAATGCTAAGTTTAGAGATAGTACGCAAGTATTGTCAAGGGATGAAACTATTTATAAATCCAGTATTCAAGCGGCTTAGGAGCCCATTTCTGAAAATTAATTAATGGGTCAACAAAAGGATAAATGTGGTGTTATTTGACAAATAAGCTGAAAAAACAAACAGAAATATGCTAGGAAATGTCACGCAGAGATCGTAAAGTGGATCCTAATCCCATATAAGGCACTCTTTAACCGATCATTTCATCTTTAACTGTCGCCCAGTCATATAGATCCGACGATGCCGGCAATTCAAAGGCCATTAGGGAACAAACCCAATAACCTCTATCAGATGACGCCACTAATATTAAATTATGTTAACCACTCACCAATCAATAATAATTAGAAAATCACACAAATGGTTGACACTGTTTGCCGCAGTGCAAATACTGCTTTGGCTGATTTCAGGCTTATATATGGTTATCATGGATATCGACTTCATTCGTGGTAAACATCTTACACACAAAGCCACATTGACGATTCCAACCGATAAAACACTGATCTCGATAGAGGAAGTACTTCGACACTTTCCTGGTGCTACTCGCGTTAACCTATACCCTAGTGCCAATGAACCTCGTTACCAAGTTGTCTTAGCAGACCGTGTCATCTTTATATCAGCTTATAATGGACAGCCAGTGCAACAAGTAACCCAAGCTGAAGCCGCGCTCATGGTAAACCAAGTCTTTAATGGCTCGACCAACGCAATGACTGCAAAGTTGGTGACCGAAAATGCCCCTAGCGAACTTAACCCACGTTTGCTGCCAGTATGGCAATTTTCCATCAACGACACAGTCAATACACGCCTCTATATTTCGGCGACTTCAGGCATGCTTGTTACCCAGCGTCACGATTATTGGCGTCTTTTCGACATTATGTGGATGCTACACATCATGGACTATGAGGACAGAGAGGATATTCATAATCCCTTACTTAGTCTGATGAGCCTGTTAGCATTGATGACGGTACTGACAGGGTTAGCACTCGTTTTTGTCGCCTTTGCCAACAAGCCATCGGAGCGATCATGATGTCGATGCAAATACTCCATCGCTGGCTAGCTGCGATTGTTGGCCTTCAACTGTTTATTTGGGTGGCGACGGGATTAGCGTTTAACCTTATCGATAGCCAACACCTTAACGGAAACCACTATCGACAAAAAATGACGGCTCCCCCTGTCGATACCGCCTCCGCGCTAGCTGAACCCTCGCAGCTCTTGCTGCAATTCCCCACGCAAACCGTTTCAGCCATCACACTCGACAACGTGCTCGGTAAAGCGCTATATCGCGTCACAAGTGATAAAGGAAAGTTCGGTTTTTGGGCCACGGATCTGTCACCAGTAAAACTAGAGCCCGACCAATTAAAACAATTGGCACTATCGAGCTATTCAGGCTCAGGGCAAGTCATCGCCATCGAATTAGCTAATGACGTCGCCGATAAATACGCGGCATCATCAGCGTTATACCGAGTCGATTTGCAAGATGAGCGCAACACCCATATCTATGTTGATGCAACAACCGCAGAGGTCGTAGCCCATGAGAATTGGGGTTCCAACCTAAAACAGCTGCTGTTTATGCTGCATTTCATGGATTACCTTCCCGACAACGGTGTCAGTTTTAACCACATAGCAATACGTATAGTAGCGACAATAGTCCTGCTGCTGGGTATCAGTGGTGCTATCTTGGTCATCAGGAAACTGAAGCATGGCCAATACCGAATCGGGCGTGCACACTCCGAGAACAACACTTTGATACTCCTCTCGCCCGATAATGAACCATTGGAAACGATAACTATCCATCATAGCGGAATGCTGGATGCTCTCAATCATCACAAGGAGCGTATTCGTACCAGCTGCGGCGGTGGTGGGCAATGCGGCATGTGCAGAGTCAAGTTTATCGACCACCCGCCACTAGCTACCGACCAAGATAGAAGCAAGCTCACTGACGACCAACTCAATGACGGCATTAGACTTAGCTGTCAACACCAGGCGATGGGGGGTTGTGTGTCATTCGTCAATGCCGCACAGCTACGCCACTATATAAAACTATCCTCTATACTGGACTAAATCTCAGCCTAAATTTTAGCCAGAGATAGCCGATATATAGAATAGGAGCTGCAAAGGTTGGGTAAAACAGGGAGATAAAATGGTTGGCTTAGATAGTCTATACGCCATGCTAGCGAGACCGGTAAGACAGGTCACACAGCGTAAGCGCATGGTGGAACAAACTGAACACATAGAAGGGGTGCACGCTGATAGCCATGAGGCACCTCAGTCTCAACTGCCCCCAAACCTAGAAAGACGTCACAATATCTTTGAAAGGCGGGAATCATCGCGCGGCGATCGACGTGGCCAATCAGCACGCGATGACGCAATGCTAAAGGCCGAGAAAGAGGCTCTGGAATCTCCATTGCCTCATATCGATATTGACGTCTAATGTCAGCCAACGCTTACCCGGTGACTTGTGCCACCGCGTTTTGCCAGCCTAAATAGAGTGACTCTCTTTGCTCATGGCTAATGGCTGGCTCAAAGCAACGGTCGATACCCGCTTTATGTTTCAATTCAGCCGTTGAGTGCCAAAAACCCACTGCAAGTCCCGCTAAAAACGCGGCCCCCATAGCTGTCGTCTCTGTGACGCTTGGACGCTGCACCTCTACATTGGTGATATCAGCTTGAAACTGCATCAGGAAATCATTGGCCACCGCGCCACCATCGACTTTAATTTGCTTCAATTGCACTCCACTGTCTTTGGTCATCGCGTCCAATAGATCTCGGCTTTGATACGCTATTGCTTCTAAGGCTGCACGAATGATGTGGTTACGATTAGCTCCTCGAGAGAGGCCCACTAATGCCCCACGCGCATTGGCATCCCAATAGGGGGCACCTAAACCAACAAAGGCGGGAACAAGATAAACCCCATTGCTATCAGCAACTTTAAGGGCAAAATACTCTGTATCTTGTGCATCTCGAATTAAGCCCAGTTCATCACGTAACCATTGAATCGTGGCGCCGCCCATAAAAACAGAGCCTTCAAGGGCATAGTTGACCTCACCTTTAGCACCAATAGCAATCGTGGTTAACAAGCCATGATTAGACTTAACCGCTTGAAGCCCAGTATTCATCAACAAGAAACAACCTGTACCGTAGGTGTTCTTTGCCATCCCTTCATCAATACACAACTGACCAAATAAGGCCGATTGTTGATCGCCTGCCATACCAGCCACGGCTATCTCACCACCTTCGCCGGCAATACGCGTATGACCATAAATAGCACATGAGGGCTTAACTTCTGGCAACATACAACGAGGGATATCTAACTCTTTAAGCAACACATCATCCCACGCTTGTTGATGAATATTAAATAGCATGGTCCGCGATGCATTGGTGGGGTCCGTCACATGTACCTTACCTTCTGTGAGTTTCCATACTAACCAAGTATCTATAGTGCCAAAGAGGAGCTCTCCCGCTTCTGCGCGCGCACGCGCGCCTTCAACATTGTCGAGAATCCAACGCACTTTAGTGCCAGAGAAATAAGGATCGAGCACCAAACCTGTATTGTCTTTAACATATTCCTCTAACCCGCGTGCCCTTAGTTCTTCACACAGATCACGACTACGACGGCACTGCCAAACAATGGCATTGTAAATAGGTTTACCTGTGACTTTGTCCCACACGACTGTGGTCTCTCTTTGATTGGTAATGCCAATGGCAGCCACTTCGTCACTATGGATCCCCGCCCGAGCAAGTGCCTCAATTAGCGTAGAACTTTGAGAAGCCCAAATCTCCATAGGATCATGTTCAACCCAACCCGCTTTAGGGTAGATTTGTGAGAATTCACGCTGAGAAACCGAAACGATATTTGCATCATGATCAAACACTATCGCCCGTGAACTGGTAGTGCCTTGATCGAGAGCGATGACATACTTTTTCTTCACGCTATAACTCCAACCGTTTATTGACGAATTTCAATTAACTTGCCCACCTCAGGTGGTGCAATATCATCGACGGGTGGTGTGAGTTCGACATCATCACAGGCATGCGCGGGCAGATACCAAAACTCGGCAATTTTACCGCCTTCAATTCTGAAGTTACCAATGCTACATTGGCTCAATAGTTCCCCTTCATTTAGCCAGGTGACTCGCTCCACTGTGCTGACAAAATGAGAAGAGTGAATCATAGATAGAATTGTGGCGTTAGCCTCGCCTAAGGTTTCAAAATAATCCGCCATTGCCGCGCCAAACTGTGCCTTACCAGCTGTTTCAACTTCTATTTTGGTGCCAGTGATATGCATCCAGCGTACATCATCAACCACATGTTGCAGCATCTGTTCGACACTATGTTGATTGTATGCCCCAATAAATGCCTCAACCACATCGGTGGTCTGGGGCGTATTAGCCACGGCAGCTAGCGGAAACACTGACAATCCTGCGGCAAGTAGTAAGGGTTTCATTTTGCACCTCTTATTTTAGCGTGTTTAATTGGGAAGATGGCACACAACGAGATGCAATGCATCGATACCATTTCCGCGTAAAAATTAAAGTTAATTCACTCGCGTCTGTTGCTCCGTCGAACTTAGTTTGGGTTCGAATTCAATACTGCCACCGACGGGCACACGAGCATTGCTCAAAACAAAGATTAACGACAGTGTTTTTGGAATTCAGCATAAACCCACAACAACCGCACGTTAATGCTCAGCAGACTCTAACAATAGATTGATAATCAGATGAATATAATCCGATGAAGTTCATATATCCAACAAATAATCTTACCGCCTTGAAAATGACAGCCCGAGGCACGCCTATCGCGCGAAATTTGCAAATACCGATAACATTAATAACGTACTCTATTAAGCATATGCTTTAATCACGCTCTGCAAGCTCATCCACAGGGGAGGAGTCATAGGCAAAAAAAAGGGCGCCACTAGGGCACCCTTTCTCCAACGTTCACCGATTAGAAACGGTAGTTAGCCTGCACACCAACTAGCATAATGTTACCGCTAGTTGTTCCCGTAAATGTGCCACCAAATGGCGCAGACGAGAGATCAGAACCAATGCCTGGACGAGGCTCAACAACAGGTGACTCATCAGCTAGGATATAGGTAAAACCAAAATCCAAATCTAACTGCTTGCTGTATTGATAGCCGTAACCCACACTCAGCCATAGGCGGTCCATCTCAGGGATGGTCAACGTACGGTTGGCATCAGATACCGCTGACTTGTCGTAGGCAATACCACCGCGCAACGTCGATTTTGCCGTTAAATCATAAGTCGTACCAACAGCGAAACGATAGCTGTCTTTCCAGTTTTCTTGCTTAACAAGTTGATCTGGGTTTGGCAGCGCTGGAATAACCGCTTCTAGTTTTTCGAATGAGCTCCAATCAGTCCAATTTACGCTGGCATGAATCGCTAACTTTTCAGTGATCTGATGGAAAGAGGCTAGCTCAGCCGTTGCAGGTAGAGATAACTCCATAGAACCCGCCATTTTCAGGTTGGGATCCCTAGGGTTAAAAGCTAAGCCATTCGCTTCACCTTCAAGGTTGAAATCCACTGCCGAACGATAGTTAATACCGATACGATTATTCGCATCTATCTGCCAGGCACCACCTAACTGCCAACCCCAAGCGGTATTGTCGCCTTCCATATATTTAAGGGTTGTGCCTTTAGGGATAGTAATACCACCCATTGACGGCGGTAGCGTGGTATCTGCAGAGCTCTTAGCGCCAATACTGCCTTCACCAAGTACAAAACGAATACCAGCACCAAGACTAAATTGCTCATTTATACGGTAAGCTACATTCGGGTTAATCTCTACAGTGGTTACAGAGGCTTCATTACCAAACTGAGTGCCACGGAAATTATCATCCAACTCAGTCGCCATACCAAAGTTACTGCCAATACCTAAACCTAAGAACCATTGTTCATCTAATTGATGAGACATGTAAAAATTAGGCACCACTGCATCATCTGCAATATCTTTAGCTGACGTCGCATTAACGCCATCAACGTAAGTGACTTCGCCGTCTATATCGATATTAGGCATCACTAAGATAGCACCCGCCGTCATCTGAGTACCCTGCAGGTAAGTTAACATCGCAGGGTTACGATTTTGTACTGCAGCATTATCAGCCATTGCGGCTTCACCCGCATAAGCACGGCCTAAACCTGTGGCAGAATATTCGGCTAACTGGAATCCGGCAGCGTTAACTTGGGATAGCGGTGCTGCGATAGCCGCAATAACGGCTAGAGATAAAATACGCTTGTTCATTGTGGCTCTCTTTTTGTTATCAACTAGACTTAGAGTTTTAACTCCAGTTCTTTATTGAGCCGCAGTCTACTTATACAGAGTATCTTTACAAGCAAATAAATTATTTCAGTGTTTTATGCTGGTCAAAGTACAATCAACCAGTGAAGAAATGGCAATACAAAGCCTTTTAAACAGGTGTCTTCACCTAAAAGTGTGATCTTGATTCGCTTTATAGATTTATAACAAAGCGTGGTGACAACCAAATAAACTTTAAAAACAACCACTAATGATTTTCAGATTGATATACACCTGTTAGCTACGTTAACACCTAAAACACCAGCACAAATCACTGGCTAACCACCAATTTGGCTTTAACAATCAGTAAATATCAGCTAAATCACCGTAAAAACACAGGTTTATCACTGCGGCAATGACCAAAAAAACAAAGCCAGTAGCGCAATTAAGTGCTACTGGCTACATTTTTTACATACCTAAGTACATCTGTACGCTAATTCATATAGGTCGTGTGTTACGCTCTCCAAGCGGGCAGATTAGACTCATAGGCGGCAATCGTGTCGTTGTAAGTTAGGCTGATACCAATCGCATCTAATCCATTAAGTAGATTATGTCTGGCCGATTCGGCAATCTGAAAACTAAAGTGAGTACCAGAAGGCGAGGTCACGGTTAGCGCTTGCAGATCCACTGTAATTTCAGCCCCTTCGGTGGCGCTAACTTCATCCATCAGTTGCTGCACTTCAGTCTCTTTTAATCTCACTGGTAGCAGGCCATTATTGATTGAGTTGCCATAAAAAATATCAGCAAAACTGGGGGCAATAATCACCTTCAAACCAAAATCAGCTAGCGCCCAAGGTGCATGTTCACGACTGGAACCACAGCCAAAGTTCTCTTGTGCGAGTAAGATAGAAGCACCAGCATATCGCGGTAAGTTCAGGCTAAACTCTGGGTTTGGCTCATCGCCCGCATCATCCAAGTAACGCCAATCATGAAAAAGGTGTACACCAAAGCCATCACGAGTCACTTTAGACAAAAACTGTTTAGGGATGATCTGGTCAGTATCGATATTGGCGCTATCGATAATCACAGCAACGCCAGTATGGGTAGTAAATGCTTGCATAATGCTCTCCTAGTAGGCTTTGCGTATATCGACAAAATGACCCGCTACAGCGGCCGCTGCGGCCATAGCTGGACTCACTAAGTGCGTGCGACTGCCACGTCCCTGACGCCCCTCAAAATTACGATTACTGGTTGATGCACAGCGATCCCCAGCTTCAAGCCTGTCGTCATTCATGGCTAAACACATTGAGCAGCCAGGTAAACGCCACTCAAAACCCGCCTCGATAAAGATTTTATCCAAGCCTTCCGCTTCTGCCTGCTCTTTTACTAATCCTGAACCAGGCACAACAATAGCCGTCACTCCAGGTGCAACCTTGCGTCCTTTGGCTTGATTGGCAGCAGAACGCAGATCTTCAATACGTGAGTTGGTACATGAACCAATAAACACCTTATTAATGCTCACATCAGTCATCTGAGTACCCGCTTCCAGCGCTACATACTCCAATGCTTTCTCTATACTGGTGCGCACCGTTGAGTTTTCAGCATCAAGCGGGCTCGGCACCGGCTGATCGATGGCCACCACTTGACCAGGGTTAGTGCCCCAAGTCAATTGCGGCGCAATATCGGCAGCTTCCAGCACGATATGGGCATCAAATGTAGCCTCATCATCACTCTTTAGCTCACTCCATGCCGCTAGGGCACTGTCCCAATCGCTGCCTTTAGGCGCAAACTCGCGACCTTTCAGGTATTCAATTGTCGTCGCATCAGGCGCGATCATACCCGCCTTTGCTCCCATCTCAATCGCCATATTACATACTGTCATGCGTCCTTCCATTGAGAGTGCTTCAATCGCCTCTCCACAGAACTCAGCGACATAACCTGTGCCACCATCCATGCCAATTTTCCCAATAATGGCCAGCACGATATCTTTGGCAGTGATGCCATCGGCAACATGACCACGGACTTCAATCTTCATGGTTTTTGCTTTGAGCTGACGCAAGGTTTGCGTCGCCATAACATGTTCAACCTCAGAGGTACCGATACCAAAAGCCAATGCACCAAACGCACCGTGAGTCGCGGTATGTGAGTCGCCACACACAATAACCGTACCAGGTAAGGTGATGCCAAGTTCTGGCCCCATAACATGAACAATACCCTGATTTTTATGGTGGATATCATAGAGACGAATACCAAACTCTTCGCAATTTTGCGCCAAGGTTTCCACTTGAATACGCGCCATTGGGCTAAGGGCATCTAAACTTGCGCTCTTAGTTGAGGTGTTATGATCCATGGTTGCAAAGGTTTTTTCTGGGGCGCGCAGCCTGCGTCCTGCCACCTTCAAACCGCTAAAGGCTTGAGGTGATGTCACTTCATGCACTAAGTGTCTATCGACATAGATTAGCGGCGCTTCGCCTTGAGGTGCGGCAACAATATGGCTGTCCCAAACCTTTTCATACAATGTTTTAGCCATTACTTTGCCTCTCTTACTGCTTGAGCGATATAGTCACCCATTTCGCTGGTCGATTTTGCATTCGCACGTTCACTCGCAGGTAATAGCTCACCGGTTAAGTAGCCATCACCAAGCGCTTGTGCCACGGCAGTTTCAATCGCTGTGGCCGCAGCCTCGAGCTTCAAGCTATGACGTAACAGCAGTGCAGCAGATAGGATCTGTGCCACTGGATTTGCGATACCTTGCCCCGCAATATCTGGCGCACTGCCACCAGCAGGTTCATACAAACCAAAGCCATTGCTATTTAGGCTGACAGATGAGAGCAGTCCCATAGAGCCTGTTAACATCGCAATTTCATCCGAAATAATATCGCCAAACAGGTTGGAGCAAAGCATGACATCGAAATCAAATGGGCGACGCAGTAACTGCATGGTGGCGTTATCTATATAGATATGCTCAAGTTCGACATCAGGAAAATCTTTAGCAACCTCTTCAACCACTTCACGCCATAACACTGAGCATGCCAGGACATTGGCTTTATCAACCGAGGTGACCTTTTTACGACGACCTTGAGCCGCTTCGAAAGCGATTTTAGCGATACGACGGATCTCTTTTCGGCTGTAGCGCATGGTGTCGAACGCTTCTTCCTCTTCACCTTCTCCTTGACGCCCCTTAGGTTTGCCAAAATAGATCCCCCCCGTCAGTTCGCGCACACATAGCACATCAAACCCTTGCGAAGATATATCGCTTCGTAGCGGTGACATATGCTCTAAACCACTGTGCAATTTAGCTGGACGAATATTACAAAATAACTCAAAGTGACCACGAAGCGGCAAGAGCGCTCCACGTTCAGGTTGATCATTTGGCGGTAGGTGTTCCCACTTAGGTCCACCAACAGAGCCAAATAAAATCGCATCGGCTGCCTCACACCCTTTAAGTGTTGCCTCAGGTAATGGACAACCGTGATTGTCGATCGCCGCGCCACCCACATCGTATTCGCTATATTCAATATCTAATGAAAAACGCGCCTCAACAGCACTCAGCACCTTACGTGCCTCCGCCATCACTTCGGGGCCAATTCCATCACCGGCTAATACTGCTATTTGATAACTCATACGACACCTAACTCCCTGCTTTGCTAATGCTCAATAATGCTATTAATAATTGTCTGTGGACTTAAACGCCACCTAATTCCGCACGCTTTTGTTGTATTTTATTTTTGTTTTCTGCCACTTTGTCGGCTCTCCAAGTCAAATTCATCACATGAATAAGCGCCTGGACAGATGCTTCAACGACATCGGTCGCTAAGCCTACACCATGGAAGTTTTGCTCTTGATAGCTGGCGGTTATATCCACCTGGCCTAACGCATCCTGTCCCTGACCTTTGGCACCCAATTTATAGCTGGTGATATTGACTTGGCAGTTACTCGCTCTGGTAATCGCATTGTAGGCCGCGTCAACGGGGCCATTACCTGTCGCCGCTTCAGTAACGGACTGACCCGCCACATCAAGGGTAACCGTTGCGGTTGCTTTACCTTGAGTAGAGTCAGAGTGCACCACTAGCTGCTGCAAGGTGTAATTAGTGTCTTCATCAGCTTGTGCTTCCATGTAGACCAAGGCCTCAAGATCGTAATCGAACACTTGGCCTTTCTTGTCGGCTAATTTCAGAAACGCCTCGTACAACACGTCCATATCATAATCTTGTTCGGCGTACCCCATCTCCTGCATGCGATGCTTAATTACATGACGACCGGAACGAGAGGTCATATTCAAATTGCTGCGATTTAAACCAATGCTTTCTGGCGTCATGATCTCGTAGGTATTTTGCGCCTTCAACATGCCATCTTGGTGAATACCCGAAGAGTGGGTAAAGGCATTAGCCCCCACAATAGCCTTGTTAGCTTGCACAGGCATATTACACAGCTGGCTGACTAAATTAGAGGTGCGGTGAATCTCTTTGGCGTTAATGCCCGTCTCTAAGCCTAAGGCTGCTTTACGCGTTGACAAGATCATGGCGATCTCTTCCAGCGAGCAGTTACCCGCTCGTTCACCAATACCATTGACAGTGCACTCAATCTGGCGCGCCCCATGCTGTACCGCGGTGATAGAGTTTGCCACCGATAAACCTAAATCATCATGGCAATGCACAGAGATAACCGCTTGATCGATATTAGGAACACGATTAAATAAAGTTTGAATAATTGAGCCAAACTCACTCGGTACGGTATAACCCACGGTATCGGGAATATTAATGGTTTTAGCACCAGCTTTGATTGCGGCTTCGACCATGCGGCATAAGTTGTCAATGGGAGTTCGGCCCGCATCTTCACAAGAGAACTCCACATCGTCAGTAAAACGGCGCGCATATTTCACCGCACCAACCGCCATCTCTAACACTTGGTCGAAAGATCGCTTTAGTTTACTTTCAACATGAATGGTTGAAGTAGAGATGAAGGTGTGAATACGAAACTGATCAGCCACTGATAAAGATTGCGCTGCCGCATCGATATCTTTCTCAAGCGCTCTGGCCAAAGCACAAACACGGCTATTTTTAACAGTACGTGCAATCGTCTGAACCGAGTCGAAATCCCCCGGAGACGAGACAGGGAAACCAACCTCCATCACATCAACACCAAGTCGTTCCAGTGATAATGCGATCTGCAATTTTTCCTTAACCGTTAAACTTGCCGCTAATGCTTGCTCACCGTCACGTAAGGTCGTATCAAATATTATCACTCGGTTAGACATCTAGTTTCTCCATGGAACGTCTATGTTCTATCTTTTCGTTTTAATCAAATCCATAAACAAAAAAACCCCGCGGTGTTGGGCGCGGGGTTTATGAATGCTGGGTGTGTTATTAAGCGTGCAACACTACATTCTCCGCGCAGAGTCTGCGAGAAAGAGAATAAGGAGGCTGAGTAGTGCACGGTTAGTAGTCATCTATTTTGTATTCAACAATATTAGTTATTTATTCATTATTTTTTATAAGAGCGGTTAATTTTTAACGTGTGTAGCGCTAATAGTCAACCCCATTTTTTTCATGCTATACAGATTAGACCAGCAAAATTGCAGAATGAGTGCACAATTTGACAATCACAGCTGATGATATGCGCCATTAATGTAACAAATTCAATATGGCTGCGCGCAAAATCATCAATCTGCTAGATTGTGACGTAAAAGTTATTTTTTATGCAATTGCTTATAAAAAATCAGTATAATGCGGCTCAATCTACTCATATTAATCGTCTCTCGTTGGAGTTTTATAAATGGATTTTCGCCTACTAGCATTATGCTTCAGCCTTTGGCTGTTTCCAGCATGGGCAAGTATAGAGAGCGATCTAAATGATTTAGCCGATACGGTTTATCAATATCCCAACGAAGCACTAAGCAAAATTGAAGCATTAGAGAGTGCGCTCGACCAAGATAAATTAACCCCAATATTACGGCTACGTCTGGCATTGTTAAAATGTGAGACCTTTGTGCAGCTAGGTGAAAATGAAGCGGCAATTAATTTAGGTCGAATGAGTGACGCCAAGGCAAAGGCGATGCAAATAGAGTCGGCGCGCCCCTATTTTCTTAATTGCATGGCTGGTGCCTACATAGACTACGGTGATTTGCGCCAAGCGCTGACTCTGCTGGATGCATCGATTTATCACTCTCGAGAACTAAAGCAACCTCAATCATTAGTCAACGGATTACTCTTGCGTGGTCGAGTCGATATCCAGATCGAAAGTGAAAGCAGTGCCCTCGAAGATCTGCGGCTCGCACAAGATATTTATCCAGAAACACTCAACCAACAACCCCACTGGATCGTGCCACCATTCCCTTACATTCAATTGGCTATGGCCGAACTCCTCAGCCAAAAAGGACTCTTTAATCAGGCCTTCAATACCGCCAGAGCCACATTGGACAATGAGCAATCAACGGGGAAAGTCAGAATCAACCTGCTACTCAATCTCGCCAAAATTGCTCATAAAAACCAAGAAGTAAAATTTCGCGACGACATGATATTAGAAGCGAAAATTTTAATACCAGAACTGGCAACCGCCACAGAACTCGCAGAAAGTTACAACCAACTTGCGGAAATAGAGTTTCTGCGTGGTAATGATAAAAGTGCAATCCAGCTACTTAATATTGCTATTAATACTTTTGAACAGCAGAAAAAAATCAGCGATAGTCTACATGCCCATAAACTGCTGGCAGAGATAGAGCTAGCAAACGGCAACGAAGCCGCTGGCCTAGATTTAATGAAAAAGGCTATAGGTATAGCTGAACGAACCAATCAATTTTATCAGCTCGTTATTTGCTATCAGGTATTAAGCGATTATTTTGCCAGTGTGGGCAATTACCAGCAAGCCAACCAATACCAGCGCCTCAGATTCGACACAGCTAAACATAGCTACGAGTACCTCAAAGATACCCGTCTCCTTCAAATCAAAGCGCGACTGGCTCGCTACCAACAGTTAGCCCAGAGCAAAAAAACAAACACCTTAAAACTCGATACTCATCTGGGCAACAACTATGGATTGTTCGGGATCATTTTACTGTTCCTACTGCTAACACTGTTACTCATCTTCTCGAGACTTAGGGGTCAAAAACCTCCCAAGCAAGAGATGCAAGGTTTTGAGCCGATGGCCCCGCTCGAAAAAATGGAGGCTCTTTTGGCAAGTGCTAAGCAGATAGGATTTCCGATCACGATTTTATTGATCAATCCAAGTCACTTTTATCGTGCGGATATGAAGCTATTATCAGCGAGAATTTGTGACAAGTTGCGCCAACAAGATATGCTATTTAATAAAGAAGCTGATCAGATGCTGATCATGTTGCCTTTTACTCATCTAGAAGGCGCAATGCAGATATCGCAACAATTAGAAGCAGCAATAGAACCCTTGCAAAGTAATGGCAGAGTGGCCATTGGCATTGCGGTGATGCGTCACCATGATACCTTGAATACGCTGATTAAACGGGCAAGTATTGATCAACTAAGTAAGCACAATGAACACTTAGCACATTAACTGTAACCCTGTTACCCCTGCGTCAGATAGTCGCTGATCTCATCTAAAAACTCGTTACCGAAACGATTCAGTTTAGTTTCTCCAACGCCATTGACCGCTAACATCTCGCCAGGACTCGTTGGCAACATAGCGGCCATCTCAGCTAATGTGGCATCGTTAAAGACCAGGTATGGCGGTACGTCCAGCTCTTCAGCTAAACTTCGTCTCAACAATTTTAAACGGGCAAACAATTTGCGATCATAATTTAATGGTGCACGGCTACTGGCTCCGCGTCGCTTCACATTCGTGGTCAATGCAATTCGCGGCTCCGCTAACTGCAAAGGCACCTCGCCTTTGAGTACCGCGCGAGCTTGTGAATTGAGCTTAACCGATGATCCGCGGGTAATATCTTGGCTGGCGTAACCAAGATGAATGATCTGCCGAATAATACTCAACCAGAACTCATGACTTTTATCTTTACCTATTCCCCAGGTTGACAACTTGTCATGCCCACGATCGACAACGCTAGCGGATTTAGAGCCCCTTAGAACCTCAATGAGATGGTTGATACCAAACTTTTGCTGCAAGCGAAAAATACAGGAGAGCACTTTCTGTGCATCTTGCACACCGTCATAGCGTTTTGGTGGGTCTAAGCAGATATCGCAGTTACCACAAGGCTCTGATGCACTCTCGTCAAAGTAGTGCAGTAACACTTGTCGACGGCACGTTTGCGCTTCAGCAAATGCAGCCATTGTATTGAGTTTATGAAACTCAACCTGCTGTTGTGGACCAGGCTCTTGTTGTTCAATCAGGTGGCGTACTCGGCCAATGTCTGCAGGGTCAAACAACAGCAGTGCTTCTGCATCTAAACCGTCACGCCCGGCACGTCCGGTCTCCTGATAATAAGCTTCAACGCTTTTAGGTATGTCATAATGCACCACAAAACGAACATTCGACTTGTTTATTCCCATACCAAATGCAACGGTTGCGACGACAATTTCAAGCTGGTCTTTTAGAAAGCGCTCTTGAATGTCAGCGCGCTCCTCTTGTGTCTTACCCGCGTGGTAGCCATCAGATTTATACCCTTGCAACCTTAAGCGTTCAGCCACTTCATCAACACGGCGGCGACTGCTACAGTAAATAATGCCACTGTTGCCATTTTGAGCTTGGATAAATTGGCGCAATTGATTAGCCGCATTGAGCTTTTCGGCCACGGTATAACGAATATTCGGCCTGTCAAAACTGGTCAACAACACATGCGGAGTGATCCCCAAGCGCTGACAGATATCGTGACGGGTAGCGTGGTCGGCGGTAGCGGTTAATGCCATAACAGGCACTGACGGGAACAACTGCTTAAGTTTACCAAGCAGTGCGTATTCAGGCCTAAAATCATGCCCCCACTGCGAAATACAATGGGCCTCATCGACAGCAAATAGCGAGATATTCAAACCTTGCATCCGTTCGATGAAACTCGGCATTAACAAGCGCTCAGGCGATACATACAGTAGCTTTAACTCACCGCGATGTAGTTGCTGAAAAATCTGTAACGAGGCTTCTCTCGATAAAGATGAATTTAGATAAGCTGCCGCAACGCCCATTTGACTAAGACTATCGACTTGATCTTTCATCAAGGAGATCAAAGGTGACACAACTAACGTCAAACCCGGTAGCAGTAGTGCTGGCAGTTGATAACAAAGGCTCTTACCGCCACCTGTTGGCATTATCACTAAACTGTCTTGTGCCTGACAGGCCTGCTCAATCACTTCCCGCTGACCTTGTCTAAAGGTACGGTAACCAAATACCGCCTGCAGGCAGTGTGAGAGCGGATCGGTGTCGGTGGTGTCGACTAAATTAGCAGCGGCGTCCATCTGTCATCATAGTTGTTAATCGGCCGCCTATTCTAAGGCAAGCTGCGCCTGCTTGTCTCGACTGTGAGTACTTAAAGTTGATTTAATTTCTTCCGCCATCAAATCGGCTAAAAATCCATCTAAGACTTGCCCCTATGATTATTAAGGGATAGATTAATTACTCTAAAGGAATGAAGTGATGATGGAGATCAGCCTTAATGACCACCGCAATCCAAGCACAAATTTTAGCCAGCGTTGCCGAAATATTCGATAGCAAAGTGCCGTTCCACAACTTACTTGGCATGGACATCAAACGTTACGACACTGACGGTGTCGAGGTTGTAGTGAGCATGAAGCCGCAACTGATCGGTAATATCCACCAGCAAATATTGCACGGTGGCGTAACGGCCACGGTGCTAGATGTTGTTGGCGGGCTAACTGCGTTTTCAGGATTAGTGGCCAGTCGGGATGATTGGAGCCTAGAAGACCTGCAGACTCGGCTACAAACCCTTGGCACCATAGATTTACGCGTTGACTACCTTCGGCCTGGTCGCGGCCAAGTATTTACCGGCACAGGCACAGTGATCCGTGCTGGCAACCGTGTATCGGTTTGCCGTATGGAGCTACATAATGAACAGGGCTCACACATCGCCTTTGGTACCGGAACCTACATGGTCGGTTAGCCCATGAGTTATTCATAACAGCGCTTGAGTCTAGAACTGTTGCACCCTACAATGCCACTCCTTCTCAATGACTAGAATCCCGAACCTATGGTCGATACCGAATACCGCAAAGGCGTTGCATTAGCAATTTGTGCCTACTGCCTTTGGGGCTTTGCCCCGTTATACTTCAAACTTTTACATCAGGTATCAGCGGCGGAAATTTTGGTTCATCGGGTAATTTGGTCGTTTGTTTTCATGATCATACTGATGAAGTTTATTGGGGGCTTCGCTAAGTTACGCCAACTGTTTCGTCAACCCAAGCAGTTAGGTGTACTAACGATCACCTCGGTGCTGATTGCAGGTAACTGGCTACTGTTTATCTGGGCCGTCAATAATGATCACATGCTCGATGCTAGCTTAGGTTATTTTATTAATCCATTACTTAACGTCTTGCTTGGTATGATATTTCTTGGTGAACGGTTACGTAAGCTACAGTGGTTTGCCGTAAGCCTTGCCTGTGCTGGAGTGTTCGTTCAATTAATCTCTTTTGGTTCTATCCCTTTGGTGTCATTGGCACTGGCCTCATCGTTTGGCTTTTATGGTTTACTGCGTAAAAAAGTTAATGTCGACGCTAAAACAGGCCTATTGGTCGAAACAGCCTTGCTACTTCCTGTCGCCATTATCTACCTGTTTGTCACACTCGACTCAGCCACTGCGAATATGTTTACCAATGAGATTAATATGAACTTATTACTTATTGCAGCAGGCGTTGTGACCTCGGTACCCTTACTCTGCTTTGCAGGCGCAGCGACACGTATCCCGCTGTCTATGCTTGGTTTCTTTCAATACATCGGCCCCAGTATTATGTTTATTCTGGCGGTCAGTTTATACAAAGAGCCTTTTGATCTTGAAAAAGGCATCACCTTTGCGTTTATCTGGAGTGCGTTGGTGATATTTACGCTTGATATGGCGTTAAAGCGTCGACGCAAGCAACAGGGCTAGTAACGACTCTGCCCGCTCAACACTCAATATCAGCAGATAGCCCTCTGTCGTTGGCAACACCAGTACATGATTGCTATTGGTAACGGACAATAGGGCTCTATCGCTATTGGAGATGGTATCTTTTAACTTGAACCATCCCAGTCTATAGCCGGGCAACCCCACGCCATTACTTCTATAACTCAGCTGTGGCGCATCAGCGTCATCCAAGCTAACAATACGTGCCTGCGAAATTAAAAGACTCTCCAAAGGCAATTCAGTGCGATACAAAGGAATATCGACCGTCATCGATGTCGGGGTGACACGAATATTGGCATCATGGGCCTTGAAAAACACCCAAGATAATAGACCCAATACCGCGATCACCATACCCAGCGCAGCAAATTTAGCGCCTTTGGGTAATGGTTTTATCTTTAGCAGAATTAAAATGAAGCCGATGCCGACCAGTAAAGAGACAAATGTCGCACTCGTTGCAGCATCGAAAGCCGTTAGCAGAAAGACTTGAGTATCCATGTTCAAGCACCCTATTTAAATGTCACTGAGGTCTCTGTTGAGCCCCACGATATAAGATTGAGCGGTGGCTCATCCTCAAATTGAATAGCCTCACTATGCACCGCACGACATATTATGTCAAATAGTGCATAACGCCCAACACAAGCAAAAAGACCACGCCTTAACGTGGTCTTCTAAGTGAGCTTTTACTAGAGATCTAACGCGAGAATTTTGGATTTACGTTGATAGTTATACAGCTGCTTTTTCATATCAGGTAATGCATCAACATCAACGATTTCAAAACCATGCTCAAGGAACCAATGGATACTACGCGTTGTTAGTGCAAACAAGCGAGAGTAACCTCGCACCTTGGCTTGCCCAATAATATTCTTCAGCAGTATGCTACCTCTATCGGCATCACGATAGTCAGGATGCACCACCAAGCAAGCAAACTCACCGGCATTGTCTTCCTCAAACGGATATAGCGCCGCACAACCAATGACCAGTCCGTCACGCTCAATAAGCATAAACTGCTCTATCTCCATCTCTAACTGTTCACGAGAACGTCTGACGAGGATTCCCGCCTCTTCCAGTGGACGAATCAGATCAAGCACACCACCAATATCGGTAATGCTGGCACGGCGCAGTCGCTCTGCGCTCTCGGTGACAATTTGGGTACCAATACCGTCGCGTGAAAAGAGCTCCTGCAACAAAGCACCGTCATCTAAGTAGCTGACAAAGTGACACCGAGCAACACCGTTACGGCAGGCATCGATACTCGCCTGCAGAAAAGCACGCGTGCCTACACACCAATTATCTTCGTCGGTCACCTCTGACAAAATGCGTTGTGCATCGGTTGGCATGAGTTCTGCCAACACTTCGCCAGCACTGTCGAGTATCCCTTTTTGAGCGCTAAAGCCGATCATCTTGTCAGCTTTAAGCTTAACCGCAATCTGGGTCGCCACTTCTTCGGCAGTAAGGTTAAAACTCTCACCCGTCACCGACGCCGCCACCGGGCCAAGTAATACAATACCGTGACTATCTAACTGCCGCTTTAGGCCTTGCACATCTATACGTCTTACTTTACCGCTAAGACTGAAATCGACCCCATTATCGATACCCAGTGGCTGGGCAATGACAAAGTTTCCACTGACCACGTTGATTTGTGCGCCTTGCATTGGAGTATTGCTCAAGCTCATCGATAAGCGTGCAGTAATGTCTAACTGCAATCCACCGACAACTTGCTTAATCACCTTAAACGACTCTTCATCGGTGATCCGCACGCCATTATAATACTCTGGCACCAATTGGCGTTGAGCAAGGGCCTCATCAATCTGCGGCCTAGCCCCATGCACAAGGACTATCTTAATCCCTAAGCTATGCAATAGCGCAATGTCATTGATAATAGAGCGAAACTGACTTTGTGCCAGCGCCTCACCACCTAACATCACCACAAATGTTTTTCCCCTATGTGCATTGACATAGGACGCTGAATGACGAAAACCGTCGACTAACTCAGTAGTGCGCACGCGCGTAACCCCTAATCACAATAAATATGTGCAGCACTGGCTGCAATAAGAATAACCAACCAATAATATTGCATTTAAATTCACTTTAAAAGCATTTATTTTCATTATGGAGAGATTAAATCGCAATAGGGGAACTAAGACGAGATATGAGTAATACAGTAAAAGTTAGTACGACAAAAATGGACGCGAACTCACCCCCTGATTTACTGTTGAAGTCGATACCAATCAGTATAAAGATACCAGCACAGCGACACTGAAGTTTAACTATAAAAAGGCCAAAAAAAAGCCCCTACGAATAGGGGCTTTTCAAAGAAGTTCAATCAAGAATTACTTGATTTTAGATTCTTTATACATAACGTGCTGACGAATAACTGGATCAAATTTCTTGATTTCCATTTTTTCAGGCATGTTACGTTTGTTTTTCTCAGTCGTGTAGAAATGACCAGTTTTAGCGCTAGAAACTAGCTTGATCTTCTCACGGTTACCTTTAGCTTTAGCCATGGTTTATTACACCTTCTCGCCGCGGGCACGAAGTTCTGCAACAACAACTTCGATACCTTTCTTATCGATAATACGCATACCTTTAGTAGATATACGTAGCTTAACGAAACGCTTTTCGTTTTCTAACCAGAAACGGTGGTTCTGTAGGTTAGGTAAAAAACGACGACGAGTCGCGTTTTTTGCGTGCGAACGGTTGTTACCAACCATAGGCTTCTTGCCAGTAACTTGGCATACTCTTGACATGTCAATCTTCTCCAAAAACAATTTAACGCTCGAGCACTAATGTACCTCGAATATGGCCGTCGCCCGAGGCACACAAAGAGGGCGCATTTTATACAGGATCTAAAATCAAAGATCAAGGGATATTCAATCTATCCATCCCCTCTCTGCAAACGAAACTATCTCACGATCGCCCACAACCATATGGTCTAGCAGCGAAACATCTATAGTTGCCAACGCGTATTTTAATCGCTCAGTAATTCGCCGATCAGCATGACTTGGCTCCGCAACCCCCGAAGGATGGTTGTGGCAAACAATGACAGCCGCGGCTTTTTTCTCAAGCACTAGACTCACCACTTCACGTGGATAAACCGAGGCTGAATCTATGGTACCTCGAAACAGTTCAACGAACTGAATCACTCGATGTTGGCTATCAAGCAATAAGATGGCAAACACTTCATAGGCACGATCCGCTAATTGTCTCATTAAATAGTCCCGAGTTAAATCAGGATCTGTTAAAATCTTGCCTCTTTGTAGATTTTCTTTCGAAATTCGCTTGCTAAGTTCCATTGCTGCCTGTAATTGCGCGTACTTTACTGGCCCGACTCCCTGAATATGACAAACTTCACTCTCACTCGCTGTCATTAGCGCTCTAAGACCACCAAAGTGACTAATCATGGCTCGCGCCAACGACACAGCACTTTGCCCTCTAAGGCCGTTTCTGAGCAGCACAGCCAACAACTCGGCATCAGATAGTTGGCAAGCCCCATCACGTAACAGTTTTTCTCGCGGCCCCTCTCCATCGGGCCAATCTCTAATTGTCATACCACCTCCCTGTTGAGACAATTTTGCCGTTAAAGGATTAGAGTATGGTCTAGTTTTTAAAAACTTGTATCCTCAAGCCCTGTGGGATTGTGATATGGTTAGCCCACGCCAATTAGGGCAACCTTGATACGATTAGTGATGAAGATGAGTCTGACAAATAAAAAGATATTGCTAGGGATAGGAGGCGGTATTGCAGCGTATAAATCCGCTGATTTAGTTCGCCGTCTAAAAGAACGCGGTGCCGATGTCCGGGTGGTCATGAGCCAAAGCGCCCAAGAGTTTATTACCCCACTAACACTGCAAGCCTTATCAGGCCATCCTATTGCTACAGATCTGCTCGACACCGCAGCTGAAGCGGCCATGGGGCATATTGAATTAGCCCGCTGGGCCGATTTAGTGATCATCGCGCCAGCAACAGCCAACCTCATCGCTCGTATCAATGCGGGCATGGCTGACGAGCTGATCACCACCACTTGCCTAGCCACTGAGGCTCCTGTCGTGCTCTGCCCTGCAATGAATCAGCAGATGTATCGCAACGCCGCAACCCAAGCCAATTTGGATTCTTTGCGCAGCAGAAACATTACAATTTGGGGGCCAGCCTCTGGCAACCAAGCCTGTGGTGAGGTGGGACCTGGACGCATGGAAGAACCTCTGGTCATTGCCGAACGCGTTGAACAATTCTTTGCGCCAAAAATCTTACAAGGTATGTCCCTGCTACTGACTGCAGGTCCCACTCGTGAAGCGATTGATCCTGTGCGTTATATCTCTAACCACAGCTCAGGCAAGATGGGCTTTGCCATTGCCAAAGCCGCTGCAGAAATGGGGGCTAAGGTCACCATAGTGGCTGGCCCAGTGAATCTTGATACGCCACTCAACGTCAATCGCGTTAATGTGAAGTCTACCCAAGAGATGCTTGATGCCGTGATGGAGCAAGTCCACCACAGTGACATTTTTATTGGTTGTGCCGCCGTGTGTGACTACCGCGTAGCCGATATTGCCAACGACAAAATAAAGAAATCAGCCGAAGAGATGGCCCTTGCACTCGTGCGCAACCCTGATATCTTAGCCACGGTTTCCGCGCATAAACAGCGCCCTTTTACCGTGGGGTTTGCCGCCGAAACCCAAGATGTAGAGCATTATGCGAAAGATAAGCTAAAGCGTAAAAAGCTTGATATGATTGCCGCCAATGACGTCTCTGACCCAGCTTTAGGTTTCAATAGTGACGACAATGCACTGAGAGTCTACTGGGCAAATGGCCAGTTTGAGTTGCCCGCAACCGACAAGCTAACCTTGGCAAGACAATTACTTACCTTAATAGCGAAACAGATGAAGCCAGCATGAAAACGCCAATAGAACTTAAGATTCTCGATTCACGTATCGGTACGCAATTTCCTTTACCCGCTTATGCCACACCAGGCAGTGCAGGAATGGATCTTCGCGCCATGATAGACACCACCATGACCATTGGCCCCGGCGAAACTCAATTGATCCCAACAGGTATTGCAGTACACGTTGCCGACCCCAGTCTCGCGGCAGTGATATTGCCGCGTTCAGGCCTTGGTCACAAACAAGGAATCGTCTTAGGTAACCTAGTCGGGCTTATCGACTCCGATTACCAAGGTCCACTCATGGTCTCATGCTGGAACCGCAGCAATGCAACTTTCACATTAGAGATTGGCGATCGTTTAGCCCAACTGGTTTTTGTCCCTGTAGTGCAAGCCGAGTTTAAGTTAGTCGATGAATTTGATAGCTCCGACAGAGGTGAAGGTGGTTTCGGCCACTCAGGCACTCGATAACCAACCTATCTAAAAAATTAGAGAGTCATGGGCAGTGTTCGGCCCATCGGCTCCTGTAGTAATTGAGTAAAGGAAACTTAAATGGCTGCAAGCCCTAAAATTAATCGTCGTGAACATATCCTTCAGTGCTTAGCCACCATGTTAGAAACGAGTCCAGGACAACGCATCACCACAGCCAAACTCGCAGCAGAAGTCGGTGTATCGGAAGCGGCTTTGTATCGTCACTTTCCGAGTAAAGCAAGGATGTTTGAAGGGCTTATCGACTTTATCGAAGAATCCTTACTGTCACGTATTAACCTCATCATGGATGATGAAAAAGACACCATGAAACGGTGCCAATTACTGCTGCAACTGCTGCTCGTTTTTGCCGAGCGCAACCCTGGGATCTCGCGAGTCCTTAATGGTGATGCCCTGCTTGGGGAAAATGAGCGTCTACGCAGCCGAACCAGCCAAATATTCTCGAAAGTCGAAACTCATCTTAAGCAAATTTTACGTGAAAAGACGCTGCGCGAAGGCAAAGGCTTTAACTTAGACGAAGCCATTTTAGCTAACTTATTACTGGCAGTCGCCGAAGGCCGCATAGCACAATTTGTACGCAGTGATTTTAAACAAAAACCCACCGAGCACTTTGCCGAACAGTGGAGTTTTATTCAGCAACAACTATTACAAAGTTAACTTCCCTCTATTCGCCCCTACCTATATTGGGGCGAATAAATTAACATAATCTAAATTATTCAATATCATAGTTCTACATACGCACAGTTGATCTCACCCCGAAATTAATTTACATTCCCGCAACCAACAAAAAACAAAATACAGGGAATGTAGATGAAACATCTTACAAGATACTTGCTGCTCATCTGCGGTTTACTTACAACAAACCTTAATGCAGAACCAAGCCAACTCATCAAAGCCTTCAGCGCCTCAGCTGAATTCACTGACATACAAATATCGCCTACCGGTGAATACCTCGGCGGCATAACCATAGACAAAACTGAAGATAAGCGTGCGCTTATCATTCTCGACATGAAAACCATGAAGCCTTCTTATGTCGCCAACTTCGATGGAAAGGGAGAAGTGGGGGCCTACTACTGGGTCAACGATGAACGAGTCGTTTTACAAAAAACCTATAAACAGGAACGCATAGAAACATCGGCTTACTATGGTGAAATGTTAGCGGTAAATGCCGATGGCAGTAAACCCAAGTACATCTTTGGCTATAAAGGCGATGGCAGAGCATCTGGCGGAACTAGCATCAAAAAGTCAGCCCCTATCCAGGCAACAAGTTACATGCTTGATACTTTGCAAGATGAAGAAGATGATATCTTGGTGATGGCCTATCCTTGGACTGGCACTAACCACGCAATCACTCAAATATATCGCGTCGATGTATATTCAGGTAAACGTAAAAAACTAGCTTCATCCCCAGTTCAAAATGCAGGATTCTTGGTCGATCACAATCAAAATGTACGTTTTAGCTATAGCCAAGATGAAAAGCTAAATGACTTACTTTACTACTTTGACGAAAGCCAAGACCAATGGGTGCCAGGTGATAAATTCAGAGGCGATTTACACGAGTTTAGGCCAATTGCTTTTACCGCTGATGACAAATCTATTTATGCAATAGGTGCTAAAGAGAATGAAACGCGAGCTATCTATCAAATTGACATCGCTACCGGAAAACAGCAAAAGATCATTCAGCACCCAATTGTCGATCCTAACGAGTTATGGATAGATCAAAAAACCAAAGAGCTATATGCCGTTGAATTTGAAAATGGCCACCCTGAATATGAGTTTTTAGATAAGCAAAGTACAAAGGCGAAAGTACTCAAACAGCTGATGGCTGCCATTCCAGATCATCGTATCCGTATTGTTAGCGAAACCCAAGACGGCGAAAAGTTAGTCATTATTGCGATGAATGATAAAAATCCTGGGGACTACTACCTATTTGATAGTAAAAAATTGAAATTGAAGTACCTGTTTGCCCAAAAAAGTTGGCTAGATCCCGCACTCATGGCTGAAGTCAAACCAATTAGTTTTACCGCTCGAGATGGAAAAGAGCTTCATGGTTATCTAACTCTGCCAAATGGCAAAGAGCTCAAGAACTTACCATTAGTGGTGAATCCTCATGGCGGTCCACACGGCCCCAGAGACAATTGGGTATTTAACTCAGAAAACCAGTTATTGGCTCAACATGGCATTGCAGTGCTCCAAGTCAACTTTAGGGGCTCTGGCGGCTATGGTCCTAAGTTTGAAGAAGAGGGCTACCAACAATGGGGCGCAAAAATTCAGTACGACATTATTGATGCCACGCAATATGCCATCGATCAAGGCTGGGCAAACAAAGATAAAATTTGTATCTCTGGTGCCAGTTTTGGCGGTTACTCAGCCTTAATGGCTCCCATGATCGCGCCCGATATGTATAAATGTGCGGTCGGCACCGCTGGGGTTTATGATCTCGAAGAACTTCATGACAGTGGTGATATTCCTAAATCCTACTCTGGTGGAGCCTTCCTAGAACAAGTCTTAGGTAATAATGTTGAATCATTGCGTGCAATGTCTCCCACACACAACGTCGATAAACTAAAAGCAGCGGTATTACTGCTTCATGGTGAAGAAGATATTCGCGCCCCCATGGAGCAATTCGATGCCATGGAGGCGGCATTGAACAAAGCAAACTACCCCTATGAGAAAAAGATTTGGGATAAGTCTGGTCACGGTTTCTACACCCCTGAAAGTCGTGAAATCTATTACGAGACTATGCTCAGCTTTATCAAGAAAAACTTAGCGCTTTAATATCTCCATACACAAAAGCCGATTATCACAATCGGCTTTTTTCCTATTCCCCTATTGATTCTGGGTATAAATTGCCCGCAAATCAGGGTATCCTCCTTGCCCCGTCATTGTAAGTTTATCTGCAATTGGCGAGCTATAATTACTATTTTAGCGACAAAGTATTCGAGTTTTACCAACCAAATTGACGTCTTGCTCGACTAGCCTGTTGAGCAGCACATAAGTGAGATTGGTTGTCTTTAGAGATTTTGTTGCAGTCGAACTAACCACTATCCACATGGTGGAGGATCTAATGGCATTAAGTGAAGCAGCACAGCAGGTGCAAACCGCATTATTAGCACGTGGTCTTGAGACCCCAATGCTCCCGTGTGAGCTGAGCAGCGAAGAGCGCAAGGATAAAATCGAACACCACATGCGTGAGATATTGACCTTGATGTCTCTCGATCTACGTGATGATAGCTTAGTCGAAACGCCAAAGCGCATTGCCAAGATGTACGTTGATGAGATTTTTTCCGGCCTCGATTACGCCAACTTTCCCAAAATCACGGTTATCGAAAATAAGATGGGTTTCGATGAGATGGTCAAAGTGAAAGATATCAGCCTCACCAGCACGTGTGAGCATCACTTGGTGACCATAGATGGCGTTGCGACAGTGGCTTATTTACCGCGCAAGAACATTATCGGCTTGTCTAAAATCAACCGAATCGTGCGCTTCTTTGCTCAACGTCCACAGGTGCAAGAACGCTTAACGCAACAGGTGTTGGTGGCATTGCAAACCTTGCTAGAAACCCAAGATGTGGCCGTTAAGATGGATGCCGTCCACTACTGCGTAAAATCGCGTGGCGTAATGGACTCAACCAGTTCAACCACCACTACAGCGCTCGGCGGTATTTTTAAATCTAACCCTGCTACGCGCGCCGAGTTTCTGAGTAATTAGCTTTAAAAGAAAGTTCTAGAACGCTTCACTACGAGGGCGGTCTTCGACCTGCTAGGAAAAGCAGAAACCAAAAATAAAAACGCTGCATTATTAACGCAGCGTTTTTTCGTTTCAGGCTAAGTAAAAGAAAGAGCCCGAAAACGGAACACTCGCATGCTCGTTACGGATAACAGAACGGCCTTCGTCCTCACGGAAATTAAGAGCAGATTCGAACGCTTCGCTACTATAGACGGAACGTTCGTTGACGATAAAAAATCATAAAAAAATGCCGCGATTATAGTTAACTATAATCGCGGCATTTATCTTTTCCGTAAGCGTAGCGTTCCGTTATCCGTAAGCTCTAAATCCCGTACTGGTCACGATAAGCACTTACTGATGTTAGCTGCGCTTCCATACCTGGTTTTTCAGACAAGTAGTTAATCAGATCTTCAAGCTTAATAATCGACACGATTTCACAGCCAAAGTCGCGCTCAACTTCTTGAATCGCCGAGAGTTCACCCTTGCCTTTTTCTTGACGATCCAGCGCAATCAATACACCAGCAAGTAGAGCTTTATGGGCTTCAATAATCTCCATCGACTCACGGATTGCAGTGCCCGCTGTGATCACATCATCCACCAACATCACACGACCCGTTAACTCGCTACCGACTAGACTGCCACCTTCACCGTGGTCTTTCTTCTCTTTACGGTTAAAGCAATAAGGCATGTCGATGTCGTGATGATCGCAAAGTGCAACCGCTGTCGTGGTCGCAATCGGAATACCTTTGTATGCAGGGCCAAATAGTAAATCATACTCAATGCCAGAATCGACTAACGCCGCAGCATAAAAACGGCCAAGGCGCGCCAAATCACGACCTGTATTAAACAAACCCGCATTAAAGAAGTAAGGGCTAGTGCGGCCTGACTTTAACGTAAATTCGCCAAATCTTAATACATTACGCTCAAGGGCAAACTCAATAAACTCACGTTGATAGGCTTTCACAATCTCTCCTTAAAAATGTAGGGGTAGTACTTATAGTTTGGATATTAAGGTACAAAAAGGACCCCGTAGGGCCCTTACATAACAATAAAACAAATTAGCTCAATGCGGCCTTCTGCACATCGACGATTTCACGAATACCGTGCTTGGCCAACTCCAGTAAACTAAGCAGCTCTTCATGGCTGAACGGCTCACCTTCTGCGGTGCCTTGAATCTCAATGATCTTGCCCGTTTCTGTCATAACCACGTTCATATCAGTTTCAGCGGCGCTGTCTTCAATATACTCAAGATCACAAATCGGCTCGCCTTTATAGATACCCACGCTAACCGCAGCGATAAGGAACTTAAGCGGGTTGCTCTTGATGATCCCCTTACCACGAGCCCAGTTGAGCGCGTCAACCAATGCCACACACGCACCAGTGATAGCCGCAGTACGCGTGCCACCATCAGCCTGAATCACGTCACAATCGATAACAATAGTGTTTTCACCTAACGCTTTCATATCAACCGCAGCACGTAGCGCTCGACCGATAAGACGCTGGATCTCTTGTGTACGACCCGATTGCTTACCACGAGCTGCTTCACGGTCCATACGACTATGAGTTGAACGTGGCAACATACCGTACTCAGCTGTTACCCAACCTTGGCCTTGCCCCTTAAGAAAGCGTGGTACGCCTTCAGTGAAGCTAGCAGTACAAAGTACTTTAGTCTCACCAAATTCAACCAAAACAGAACCTTCTGCGTGAGCGGTAAACTGTCGAGTAATCGTTACTGGACGAGATTGAGCGGGCGTTCTGTCACTTGGGCGCATAGGAAATTCCTGTTTAGATAAAGAGAAAGCAAATTTGGCTGCATATTATAGGGGCTAGCGGCGATTGATGCCATGATATTCATGCGCCAAAGCGTAAAGGCGGCAGAGTTTGCTTTAACCCTTTGCATCATCAGACTATAATCCAAGCTCAATTAATCGATTTAAACAATTGGAATAACCCATGATCCAAAGCATGACAGCCTACGCTCGTATCGAGCACAAAGCACAATGGGGCACCGCCTCTTGGGAGATCCGCTCGGTCAATCAGCGTTATCTAGAAACCTACCTACGCCTACCAGAGCAACTTCGCAGCCTAGAACCTGTGCTGAGAGACCGTCTACGCAAACGTTTAAATCGTGGCAAAATCGAAGTCAACCTACGTTATGACCTAGGTGAAAACAAAGACAGCGACCTACAGCTTAACCAAGCCTTAGCAGCCCAGATTATCCAAGCGGCTAATTGGGTAAAACAAGAAGCAGGACAAGGCGAAATTAATGTCGTCGATGTATTGCGCTGGCCAGGCGTTATGTCAGGTAGTGAACAAGATATGGACGCGATCAGCAAAGAATTGCTCGTCGCCTTTGATGATGCCGTTGCGCAGTTCATCGAAGCCCGAGGTCGCGAAGGTGATGCCATCAACACCATGCTGCAAACTCGCCTTGATCAAATTGTCGAGCAAGTCACTATCGTACGTGAACACATGCCAAGCGTTATGCAATGGCAACGCGACAAAATAACCAATCGCTTGAGCGAAATTCAAGGCGAACTTGATCCCGCCCGTATGGAGCAAGAGATGGTAATTCTTGCACAAAAGATGGATGTTGCCGAAGAGATGGATCGACTCGACGCACACGTTGCAGAGACGCGTCGTATCCTTAAAAAAGGCGGCTCTCAAGGTCGTCGCCTCGACTTTATGATGCAAGAGTTTAACCGCGAATCTAACACCCTCGCCTCTAAATCCATCAGCGCTGAAGTCACCGCCGCAGCAGTCGAACTAAAAGTGCTTATCGAACAGATGCGCGAACAGATCCAGAACGTAGAGTAGGGTTTCACCCTATTATTTTAACTCACGAAAAGCCTGTTATAACGTCCGTTATAACAGGCTTTTTTATATATTCATTGTTTATACTTGTTCGTAATTGTTTGCTATTGTCCAACTAAAAGTGGGACTAAAGTGGTGACTAAAAATGTTAGTCACCACTTTAAATAATTTAGTCACCAATTTGGACGTAGCCGAATGAATGATAAGCAGATAAGAGCTTTTTTAAAAAGCAAAGAGCTAGGACGTAAAGCTATAGGTGATGGACTCTACATCAGAGTGCAGACTGAAGGCATCGCATACTGGGAGGTTAGGTACAGCATTAACGGCAAGCGCCGCTCAATGATGCTTCAGGGAGGCGTTTATCCAGCTATGCCACTAGTCGAGGCAAGAGCTGAGGCCGCAAAGGTTAAGCTCTTAGCTAAACAAGGCATCGACGCCCTGGCAGAACGAGAGCGTCAGCAGGGTGAGACCATCATTACTGTCAATGACCTCTTTGATGACTGGTATGAGTGTATTGCCTCACGCTTGAAGCACGCTGAAATTCCAATGCGGATGTATAACAAAGAGATCAAACCAACCATTGGCGAGTTAAGAGTCACAGATGTTAATGCACGTGATATTAGGGCGATCATTCATAAAGTAGCCTATAGCAATCGTCCCACCGTCGCCAATAAGACATTGCTATGCTGCAAACAACTCTTTAACCATGCGTGCAAACTTGATCTTATCGTTGGTAACCCCGCCACAGCTTTTAAACCCATTGATGCTGGTGGAATCGAAAAGAGCAGAGACAGAGCACTCAAGCTGCCAGAACTAGTGAGTCTATTCAAAGTATTAAGAGATAACAGCCAGATATTTACCAGAGACAATTACCTAGCCGTTGCTTTATTACTCTCATTAGGTGTCCGTAAAGGGGAGTTGATCGCGGCCAAATGGAATGAATTTGATTTTGACAAACAACTTTGGAACATGCCAAAAGACCGGAGCAAAACAGGCGTAGCGATCACTGTTCCCCTACCATCTCCAACTATCGACTGGTTTAAAGAGCTTCACGCTAGAGCTGGTGGATCTGAGTTTGTTTTCCCATCGCGCCGCGCAAGTAAACGCAGAGGCTATATCTCCAGTGATACGTTAAATCACGCGCTGGCAAAGCTGTTTGGCAAAAAGGTCGATAGCAATAAACAACCCTATAACAACCTACTTGGCCAAGCCAATATCGAACATTTCACTATTCACGATTTACGTCGAACTTGCCGTAGCTTATTAGCTAAATTAGAGGTGCCACCTCACATTGCTGAGCGATGCCTAAATCACAAGCTCAGGGGAGTTGAGGGTATCTACAATCAGCATGACTACTTGGAAGAGCGAAAAGAGGCTTTAGGTAAATTAGCCCATTTACTCAGCCCAATAATCAACAACCAAGAAAATGTCATTCCTTTTATACAAATGAAAAATGCATAAATACTAATGAAAGGTAGCCGGATGAGTCTTCCCGAAAAAGATAAACAAGCCCGTATAAATGATATTAGCAAGATGCTCTTGCCAGAAATGGTTCCCGACCAACTGCGATTGTTAGGCCTCTCTGAAGCTGATATTGGTTTAGGAGACTTAGCGCAAACCCGAGCACAAAGCGCTGCAGGTATCGAATTGGTAAAACTACTAAACAAGAGAGCACAAACAATAAAAGAAAGACAAAGTGCGCTATATGCTAGTCGCAGCACTAGCAAGCACCCTTCTCAATTAGAACTTGTTCTCGATAATATAGAGATATTCATGCAACAAGCATCCACTCTCACAGCATTACTATCGAGCCAGCCAACTAATGAGCCTATTTTTGCACTGGTAGACCGATTAATTGAGACCTCTATACAAATCGGCTACTCAGCAGGCAGCAATGACTCTTTGGCGCTAACAGATAGATATACCAACTCCGGATATAAAACTAGTGTGACTAAACCTCAGAGTGGCGGAAGAGCTAAAGCGAAGGCCATTGACCCAATGAAAGCGCTAGTCTGCGATATGGCATGCCACGTATACAATCACCAAGAGCTCTTATCTGCATCCAAAGATATGTTAGCCGAGGCTATCCACACTCGATTAAGTGGTTTTTCAAACATAGGTACCAATGAAAATATTCCAATGTTAAAAAAGTTTGCTCACGGCTGCCCTGAACACGAATCAATAAAGCGCTGGATAAAAGTAATTAAAAAAAACAAGTCATTGCCAAAGCCACCAAAACCAAGCTTAGACCGTCTCGTTGAAGAGCTAAAAGCAACCTATAAGAACAAAGCTATAAAAAAATCACTAAATATTTAAACAAGCAAAAACAGATAGATGCTGAGATTTTTCAGTACATCTGCTCAGTAGGCTATCTTTTTATGTTTTCAAAATTCAGCAAAATCACTCCCGAACAAACTTAAACGGGAGTGACCATGAAAACACCTATTACAACTACACCAAACCGCATAGTGCGAGAAGCTGAGCGCAAAGCCATCACATCGGTATCACGATCAACAGCATGGAACCTTGAACGCCAAGGCTTATTTCCTAAACGTCGTAAACTGTCTCCACAAAGCACAGCTGTCGGCTGGTTGCTATCAGAGCTCAATGATTGGGTAACCTCTCGTCAATCGGTCAACTAAGGAGTCTGGAATGCCAAATAAACATGAAGACAGACTCGATATGTATATTGATGATGCGAGACTCGTTAAAACAGGACAAATCCTAAAAATATTCGACATCAGCCGCACGACACTATGGCGATGGGGACAGCTCGGGAAATTCCCAAAGCCAGCACTAACCCATAACGGTCGTTCTTATTGGCTTTTTAAAGATGTAAATGCTTGGTTCACTGAACGATTGAAAAATAGGCTAGGTATCTAAAAAAAAGCAGGCAACAGCCTGCTTTTTAATAGCCATAAGTGAAACACTTTGAAACGGAAATACATATTAATTATCTGAATAAACACCTTAAAACCTAGCTACACCGCATTGTTCAGATGAGAACCGATAACATATTGCGGCGGATATTAAATAATATATCGCCGTCATATTGAATGAATGTCAAATAACTAGAAACTAATCATGCCGACAAAACAAAGTAAACATAAAGCCTACAAAATTAAGGTCCGTAAACAGCCGTTCTGCATAACAAAGTACAACTCAACTTTGTTTGCCTACAAGAACCACGCCTATCAAGTTTATAAGCCTAAGCAAAAATCCTTAAGCAAAGCCTTAATCAACACCATTATCTCCGACTACGAGATAATGCTTAGTCATTACAGCCGAGTTTTCGTTGTAAGAATCGAACTGCACCCCAAAAGCTACTCAGAAGATAATCAAGCAATTATGCACTTCTTAAAGCGACTAACGACTGTCTTATCCAGCGAATATCAAAGCAAGGTTCTCTATCATTGTGCCAGAGAACAAGAAACTTCAGACCGCGAACACTATCATCTTGAAATCATGCTCAGCGCTCACAAGGTTAAGCATTCAGAACGCTTGCTATCGATAACTGAAGCGATGTGGAAAATGCACTCAGGCGGCACAGTAGCAAAAGTAGACAACCCCTACTGCATTGTTTACAGAGGCGACAAAACGTCTATCAAACCAGCTCTGTATCGTTCCAGCTATTTAGCTAAGCAACATACCAAAGAGCTTAATGGTAAAACCAAAGGCTTTTTGCATAATAAGCTCAAACCGTCAGACACCTTTGACCCAGCAACCGACCTCATGCTAGTGGATCCAAATATTACTTATACCAAAAAACAACGTAAGCACGCGTTTGAAGCCGTTAAAACAAAAGAATCATGCTCTAGTTCAAAAATGCATAACTCGTCTAAATACGGCTGGTTTAACTTGCTTTCTCATGCCCAACAACTTAAGGAATGTATCTCCTCAAGAACCACCAGCTTAAACCACCTAATCAATACAGCACCGATTAAACACGTTCGTATTGGTCGGGTCCAGCATACGTTGAGGCATGACCCCTCAAACAAAGTGATCACTCATAGAGCCCCCTATGAACCGAAAAGTGATCACCATTTTATTGATCACTCAAGTAGCACCCCATGAACCGAAAAGTGATCACAATTATTTTGATCATATAGGTCACCAAAAACTAAGGCATTCAGTAAACATAAACAGCATGAAACAAGTTACATCGGGGGCTTGTGAAAAAATAGAGTGATCAAAGATCAACCCTTTGTTCAGAATGCAAAACAAAGCCCATGAACCGAAGCTAATACACAAAATTGATCATAATGATGCTCAAGAATATAGGAGCTATAGTGACTAAATTTAACCTAGAGAATCTGCCTAAATGCGGTGCAAAGACAAGAAGTGGTAATCCATGCCAACGCTATGGCAATAAAGCGAATGGTCGCTGTAAACTCCACGGTGGGCGCTCAACAGGCGCAAAGACAAAGGAAGGCAAGTTAGCCGTGCGAGTTAACGCATTACTCAACGCTATCATTTGGTACTTCGACAACCGCTTCTATATGAAAATCAAAGAAACAGACCTTAAAAATGCACTTACAGCTTACTTAAACTTAATCGATCTAAGTAAAGTCCAGTCAAATAAACTTGAAAATGAAGTCATAGATATCGTTAGCCAATATCACGTAGAGCTAGAGATAACCAAATACTATATAGCCACCTATGATGGTCCTGATGCCTTACTTATCATTCAATCGGCCCTAGACCATTACTACAAAGACATCGCCGCTCAGCACCTACTATTTCATATCTACACGCCAATCTATCCCACCCCCTTCTATAACAGAACATTCGGATCAAAGGCCGAAGTAAAAAAAGAGATGCAAATACTCATACGCACCGCGAAAAAGAAGGGAGATTATTACACTGGTCGAGTAAATCCTTCACCAGCCCAAAGGCAACTCAAAAAGCAATTAAAGTTAATCAAGTAATGTAATAAAGCCTTAAGAGTACTGCCAAGGCAGTAATCAACAAAGTAACTGTAAATAGCTCACATTCTTCAATTCAAATATCAAATTTGGTTGTTTTTTATGGCCTCTTAAAGCAAAGTGATGATTGCTCATGTTTCAAGCTGTACATTACGGTTTTAATTAAGAAAATTGCTATCCATCTAACATTGGACGTTATAGTTGCAAAGAGGAAGTCATGACTCAACCAAATAGCATTACCACAGTAATAGGTAACTTCGATTTCCTCAAAGAGCATGACCCCATCTTTCTGCAACTAGCACAAAGCGCTGAGCGGGCTTTCTCCAGTGACCCTAACACTACGCTAGTAAAGCTGCGTCAGTTTGCCGAAGCAGTAGCTCAAGACCTAGCAATGCGCTGTAGTATTGAATTTGACGACCAAACCAGCCAAGCAGACCTACTGTTCCGTATTAACCGTGAACTACGCCTAGAGTCGCAGATCATCAGCCTATTCCATGGCCTTCGTAAAGCAGGCAATCAGGCAGTACATCAATTTAAAACAGAGCATAAGTCAGCACTCGCAGGTATTCGAGTCGCCCGTGATATTGCCATCTGGTACCACAGAGCTTTTGGTGAGCAAGGAGTCGAGTTCAAAGCGGGTGAGTTCATTATTCCGCAGGACCCTAGCCAACAGTTAAGTGAATTGCAGACTCAAATTCAGCAACTTAAAAGCCAGCTTACAGAGAACAACGATCAGCTTGAGTCTAATCAGCAGCTCACATCACTACTTGAGCGGGAAAAAGAGGAATACGCAGTTCTTGCTCAGCAGATGGATGCAGAAGCCAGAGAGCTTGCGATACAGGCCAAGAGCCATGAACAAGCACTCGCCAAACAACAGGCTGAGTTTGATAACAAGTTAACGCAGCTACAAAAGCAACTAGCCGACCAAACTGAAGAAACTCTCAAGGCGATTAAAGCGCAGCGCAAAGATGTAAATAAACGCACCAACACCGCCAGTAGCCGTTTCACCCTCAATGAGGAGCTAACTCGCATCCTTATCGATCAGCAACTAAACGATGCTGGATGGGATGCCGATACTCAAGAGCTCACATATCAAAAAGGGGTTAGACCAGAAAAAGGCAGAAACCTTGCCATTGCAGAGTGGCCTACCAAGCATAACGGCCAAGGTGGGCGTGCTGATTACGTCCTATTTTGCGGCTTAACCCCTATTGCTGTTGTTGAAGCTAAGCAGGAAAACACCAACGTAGCCGGTAAAGTGACTCAGGCAGAGCGCTACGCTAAAGGCTATAAACTCATCTCGCCTCAAAAAGGAGCATGGGAGCTTGAAGATAGAACCGTAGCTTGGGCCGATGAAGATGAAGGGCACTACCATATCCCTTTTGTCTACTCCTGTAATGGCCGACCATTCAATAAACAATTAGCTGAACTTTCTGGTACCTGGTTCCGAGATACCCGTAAAGCCAGTAATGCAAAACGACCACTACAGCAGTTTCATACACCTGACGGGCTTATCGATAAGCTAACCCGCAGCAGAGAGGAAGCTGAAAGCCTGTTACAGCATGAAGGCTTCGAATATCTAGGCCTGCGTAAATACCAGATAAAAGCCATTGTTGCGGTAGAAGCAGCCCTTGAGCAGGACAAAACGCAATGCTTACTGGCAATGGCGACAGGTACAGGTAAAACCCGTACCATCATCGGTTTAATGTACCGCTTTCTTAAGGCAGAGCGCTTTAAACGAATCTTATTCTTAGTAGACAGAACCGCGCTGGGCACTCAAGCCTGTGATTCGTTCGATGAAGCAAAGCTTGAACAGAATAAGACACTATCCTCTATCTACAATATCGCCGAACTAGGCGATATGAGTAGTGAAGCCGAAACTCGTATTCAAGTAGCAACAGTACAAGCTATGGTGAAGCGCATCTTTATGTCTGACACGCCACCAGCACTCGATGAGTTCGACTGTATTATTGTCGATGAGGCGCATAGGGGCTATGCACTCGACCAAAAAATGACTGAAGGCGAACTCGCTAACCGTGACGCTAGCCAGTATCTCTCCAGCTATCGCCGCGTGCTCGACTACTTTGATGCCGTGCGTATTGGTTTAACCGCCACCCCAGCAAAACATACTAGTGAGATATTCGGTAAGCCCGTATATACCTATAGTTACCGAGAAGCAGTAGCCGAAGATTGGCTCATCGATCATGAACCGCCTATCACCTACGAAACTGAGCTCAGCAAAAACGGTATCAAGTTTGAAAAAGGTGAAACTGTATCAGCTATAAACACCCAAACAGGCGAAATTGAATCAGCAGACCTAGAAGATGAGATGAAGTTTGAGGTCGACTCTTTCAATAAAAGAGTGATCACCGAATCGTTCAATGAAGTTATCTGTCAGGAGCTAACTAAAGAGCTAGATCCTATGGGTGATGAGAAGACCATGATCTTCTGCGCCACAGATGTGCATGCCGATATGGTGAAACGGCTATTAGATAGCGCATTTAGCAAGATGTATGGTGACGATTACAATCAAGCGGCAGTCGAGAAGATCACAGGCAAAAGCGACAAAGTAAGCCAGCTCATTCGTAAGTACAAGAATGAGCGCTACCCCAATATTGCCATTACAGTCGACCTACTCACCACGGGTATTGATGTGCCTAAAATCTGTAACTTGGTATTCCTACGCCGAGTGAAGTCTCGCATTTTGTACGAGCAGATGATGGGGCGTGCGACCCGCCGCTGTGACGAGATAGGTAAAACCGTCTTTAGAGTTTACGACCCCGTCGATATCTATAGTGCGCTAGAAGCGGTCAACACCATGAAACCGATTGCCAAAGACCCTAACATCACCCTAGAGCAGCTGGTGGAAGAGATAAGTGACGACGCCCACTTAGAGCAAGCCCTTAATACACCAGGTGAGCAGACTGGAACTAACACCGTTGAAAACACTCACGCCCATGACGTACTCAATCAGTTAGGCCAAAAGGTGATGCGTGTAATGCGCAAAGCGGTTAAAAAATCAGAGCACAAACCTGAGCTAAAAGCTAAATTAGATCAGCTTGAGGAGGTATGGGGCGTAGCGCCCGATAAACTCCACCAGCATCTACATCAAATCGGCCCTAAGCAAGCGGCACAGTTTTTCAAGCAACATCAAGGCTTACTCAACCAACTCGATGAAGTGCGCTTCTTAGCGGGCAGCGACAAGATGCCAGTGATCTATCAAGGTACTGATAAGCTTATCGGCCGTGAACAAACCTACGGTGTCCGTGAAAAGCCCGCCGACTATCTTGATAGCTTTAACCACTTCATTAAACAAAATATCAATGAATCAGCAGCGCTATCTGTTGTCGTAAACCGTCCTAAAGATCTCACCCGTGAGCAACTTAAAGAGGTCAAACTACTGCTCGATGAAGCGGGTTACAACGAAGCCCACCTGCAAAGTGCATGGCGTAAGAATACCAACCAAGATATCGCAGCCAGTATTATCGGTTATATCAGGCAAGCCGCTATTAACGAGGCGTTAGTGCCGTTTGAGCAACGTGTCAGTAATGCCATGCAGCGTATCTACAGCAAGCACGACTGGAACCCTATTCAACGTAAGTGGTTAGAGCGTCTTGCTAAGCAGTTGGTGCACGAAGCGGTAATCGATCACTCCTTCGTGAATCAGCGCTTCGCTGACCAAGGCGGAGCCAAGCGTTTTAACAGTGTGCTAGATGACCAGCTTGAAACCGTACTCGATGAGCTTAATGAGTTTCTTTGGCAGGCTAGCTAATAGTTAGTATCAATAGAATGTTCGTAAGGACATGTATAGATATCGGCACTTTCTATACATGTCGATGCAATCGACATAACTACGCAAAACACGCATCACATGTCGATAAAATTAGGTTTTATAAACATGTTTACTTTACATGTCGATTGAATCGACATAAGCTCATTGTAATATCTATTTATGTCGATAAATGAAGGTTTTTTAAACATGAAATGGCAAGCTGAGCAAGCATACAACCATTTGCCGCCCTTACCGCTAGACAGCGAACTAGGGCAATTGGCTGAAACCTTACCCATACTCAAAGCCTGTATTCCTGCCCGTGCAGCCCTTGCTGAGTTAAAGCAAGCGGGTGAACTGCTGCCTAATCAGGGCTTACTCATCAACTTACTGCCTCTGCTTGAAGCGCAAGGCAGTAGCGAGATTGAAAATATTGTCACCACTACCGACAAGCTATTTCAGTACGCTCAAGAAGACAGCCAAGCCGACCCTATGACCAAAGAGGCGCTGCGTTATCGCACCGCCTTATATCAAGGCTTTACCGAGCTAACCAGCAGGCCACTGTGTATTACCACCGCATTAGAAATTTGCAGCACCATCAAATCTGTGCAAATGGATGTGCGTAAAGTACCAGGTACCAGCTTAACCAATCAGGCCACTGGTGAGGTTATCTATACGCCACCAGCAGGCGAGAGCGTTATTCGTGACTTACTAAGCAACTGGGAAGCCTTTTTACACAATCAAGATGATGTTGACCCACTGATTAAAATGGCCATGGCCCATTACCAGTTTGAAGCCATACATCCGTTTATTGATGGTAATGGCCGTACTGGCCGCGTGCTCAATATTCTTTACCTTATCGACCAACAACTGCTTAGCGCACCTATCCTGTACCTAAGCCGTTATATTGTCGCTAACAAGCAAGATTATTACCGCTTACTGCTAAATGTGACCACTAAGCAAGATTGGCAAGCGTGGATAATCTTTATTCTTAACGCTGTCGAGCAAACGGCGAAGTGGACCACCCACAAAATTGCAGCAGCTCGTGAATTAATTGAACACACCACTGAACATGTACGTCAGCAGTTACCTAAAATCTACAGCCATGAGCTAGTACAAGTGATTTTTGAGCAGCCATATTGCCGAATTCAAAACTTAGTCGAAAGTGGCTTAGCTAAACGTCAAACCGCCTCAGTTTACTTAAAGCAGCTATGTGATATCGGTGTGCTTGAAGAGGTGCAATCGGGTAAAGAGAAGCTATTTGTTCACCCTAAATTTGTCTCCCTAATGACCCAAGACAGTAATCAGTTCAGCCCGTATTTTGATGCCAGTAATTAACGACAAGTAATTAAACCAACTAATTTAAAGTGTGCGGCTAATTAGCCTGCAGCAATCATTAGCCGAAATTAAACAATTGAGAATCTAAATGAACAACAACGACATTGTACAAAAACTGTGGAACCTCTGTGACGTACTGCGTGACGATGGCATTAACTATTCCGACTATGTAACCGAGTTAGTCTTACTGTTGTTTATCAAAATGGTCCACGAGAACAGTGAAGCGGGCTTACTCAATAAGCACACCTTACCAACAGGCTGCCGCTGGACAGACTTAAGCGACAAAGACGGCTTAAACCTGCTTGATGACTATAAGCGCATGTTACTGACCTTATCGACAGGTAAAGACAGTGAGGGTAACACCCTCCATGCCGACCCATTGATTCTAGCCATTTACGCCGATGCGCAAACCCGCCTGCGTGAGCCACGTCATTTAAAGCAATTAATTAAGTCATTAGATTCAATAGACTGGTTTAGCGCCCAAAAAGATGGTCTAGGCGACTTGTACGAAGGCTTGCTCGAAAAGAACGCCAACGAGACTAAATCAGGTGCAGGCCAATACTTTACCCCGCGTGCGTTAATTGACTCAATGGTGCGGGCTATTAACCCACAAGCAGGCGAAGTCATTCAAGACCCTGCCGCAGGTACTGCGGGATTCTTAATTGCTGCAGATAGCTACATTAAAGCGCAAACCGATGACCACTTTGACTTAGATGCCAAACAAGTGGCCTTTCAAAAGAACAACGCTTTTGTTGGTGTCGAGCTAGTACCGTCTACCCGCCGTTTAGCATTAATGAACTGTCTGCTACATGGCATGGAAGGTGACGATGAAGGCGTGGTGCATTTAGGTAACTCGCTCGGCCAAGTGGGCGCAGCACTACCTAAAGCCGATATCATTCTGGCTAACCCACCGTTTGGTACCAGCAAAGGTGGCGATGCGTCTATTACTCGTGACGATTTAACCTATCCCACCAGCAATAAGCAGCTAGCGTTTTTACAGCACATCTACCGCAATCTAAAGGCTGGTGGCCGCGCCGCTGTGGTATTGCCAGATAACGTCTTGTTTGAAGCGGGTGTCGGTACCAGTATTCGCACGGATCTCATGAACAAGTGCAACCTACATACTATTTTGCGCTTGCCGACAGGTATCTTCTACGCCGCAGGTGTTAAGACCAACGTGCTGTTCTTTACTAAGGGCTCAGAAGCCGACAAACACCAAGAAGAAAACTGCACCACTAATACTTGGGTTTATGACTTACGTACCAACATGCCAAGCTTTGGTAAACGTACCCCATTTGGTGCCCAGCACTTAACCCCGTTCGAGGCCGTATGTAATGTAGCGTTAGCTGAACGAGTGGAAGGGGAGTGGAGCTTTAATGCCGAAGAGGCGGAAGTCGATGATTCAGTTGTTAATCAAGATATAGACGGAAGCGAGAAAGCGCAGCAAAGAGTCGCCCATAGCCGCTGGCGTGTATTTAGTCGTGACTTTATTCGCGACACTAAAGGTGACTCGCTAGATATCTCATGGCTAAAAGACGCCAACAGTGTCGATGCCGCCGACTTAGGCACACCGGAAGAATTGGCCGGCGAAGCCATGACCGAGCTGAAAGGCGCCTTGGCCGATCTTGAAGCTTTGATGAAATCACTAGGTGCTGAGTTAGAAACTGAGGTGAAGGGATGAGCCAAGTGATTCCTGATAGCTGGGTGAATTCAAAGCTTGAAGACGTAGTCGACTCCATTGTGGGCGGTGGTACACCTAGTAAAGCAGTTAGTTCGTATTTTCAGGGTGATATCCCTTGGATGTCAGTAAAAGATATGAACAAGAATGAACTTGTCGATACTGTTGATCATATTTCGCAAGAAGCTGTTGAAAACAGTAGTACCAATGTGATTCCTGCAGGGACACCTATTGTTGCCACTCGTATGAGTTTAGGCAAGATTGTTACAGCCAGTTTTGATTCTGCAATCAACCAAGATCTGAAAGCTTTATTCGTAAACCTTAACGTTGAGAAACCGTACCTTGTTTATTGGTACCGTTCTATTGCTAATTTGATTGAATCATTAGGTACTGGTACAACAGTTAAAGGCATTCGATTAGAGATTTTAAAGGGATTAGAGTTCCCACTACCACCATTAGCCGAACAAAAGGTCATTGCCGACAAGCTGGATGAATTGCTGGCGCAGGTGGAAAGCACCAAAGCCCGCCTCGATGCCATCCCTGCCATCTTAAAATCATTCCGCCAATCCGTCCTCGCCGCCGCAGTCAGCGGCAAACTGACAGAAGATAATGAAGAGAGAAACTTTAAAACTCTAGGTGAAGCTGGTGTAACTGTAAAAACTGGCCCCTTCGGTAGTGCGTTACATAAAAAAGAATATGTAATCGATGGGATTCCCTTAATTAACCCAATGCATATAAATAATGGAGCAATCACACCTGCCAACCATATGACTGTAACTAAAGATAAGTTTGCAGAGTTAAGCTCTTGGAAGCTTGAACCTGGTGACATTGTTTTAGGCCGCAGAGGTGAGATGGGCAGAGCTGCTGTTGTACCCGAAGAAAGTAAACCTATGCTATGTGGCACTGGTTCAATGATTCTACGTTCAGATGAATCTGTTTTTCCAGAATATTTATGCTCCATTCTACGCTCAACCGTTGCGATTAATTATTTTAATAAAGATGCAGTGGGTTCTACCATGGTGAATTTAAACCAGAAAGTGATAAAGGGATTAGAAGTTTTCTTTCCTCCCTACGATGAACAAGTCAAAATCGTCCGCCGTGCCGAAGAGCTTTTCGCCTTCGCTGATAAAGTGGAGACTCAGGTTAAAAAAGCACAAACACGGGTCAATAACCTCACCCAGTCGATACTCGCTAAAGCCTTCAGAGGTGAACTCACCGCAGATTGGCGCACCGCTAACCCTGAATTAATATCAGGTGAAAACAGCGCCGCAGCCCTGCTTGAGCGGATTAAAGTTGAAAGGGACAAGCTTAAGCCTGTTAAGAAAACAAGGGCTAAAAAGGCAAAAGCATGATGGGTGGAATGTATAGAATGAGTCTAGTAGGTGGTGCAGAACAAACCGAAATTGCAAACTACTTCCCTGTAGTTTGCCCTTCGGGCCAACCTACGGTCGTCCAAAATCGTTCCCGACGATTTTGTGTCCGTCGTGTCGAAGAGCTGTTCGCATTTGCCGATAAAGTTGAAGCTCAGGTCAATGCAGCGCAAACACGGGTCAACAACCTCACCCAGTCAATACTCGCTAAAGCCTTTAGAGGCGAACTAACTGCCGACTGGCGCACTGCTAATCCTGAACTCATATCTGGGCACAACAGCGCCGAAGCCTTGCTTAAGCGCATTAAAGCAGAACGCGAAGCACTTGCTGTTAAAAAGAAGCCTGTTAAGAAAACTAACGCTAAACAAGTTACACCTAAGAAAGTTAAATCAGAGTAAATATTTAGTCTGCTGGTGGTTTTAAGTAAATAAACTCTCTTTTATAAAAATAACAATGCTAGGGAAAGCTTATGCATAACGAAATAAAATTCAACCTTAACAATGCTGACTTTGATGATAATTATGAAGACTCTGAACTGTGGCAACCTCAAGCAGCCCAAGCTTTATGCCACAATTTAAAAAATTTAGTCCTGCAGGCTAAAGAATATGCAAAAAGGAGAAAAGGAGGTACTCAAACTGAACCAGCCCAATCGCATGATGCAGTTTTTATTAGCGGGGGAAGAGGTGCTGGTAAAACTGTTTTTCTTAAAAATGTTCAACGCATTTGGTATAAAAACTCACATGCTAGCAGTTTAAAATTACACTTTAGTTCTACTATCGACCCAACTTTATTAATTGATCACGATGATTTTACCAATGTAGTTGTTGCTCATTTATTTAACGAAGTTGAAAACCAATGGGGAGGAGCTAATGAGGACCTTAAATCGCAGTTTTACACTAAGTTAAAACAACTTGCTGATGCGCTAGGTCAAGAAAGTGACTATTACGATAGAGTTGGTATCGACCGAATAATAAAGTACCGGTCAGGGATTCAAGTTGAGCGTTTTTTCCATGATTTTGTCGCTACATGTATTCAAATCCTAAATGTAGATGCCATAGTAATACCGATAGACGATGTAGATATGGCATTGAATCGAGCATTTGAAGTTTTAGACGTTGTCAGGCGGATGTTAGGTTGTCCCTTTATTATCCCGATTGTGAGTGGTGATGAGAACCTTTATCAACATATGGTTAAACAACACTTCATTCGTGATACAAGCTCTGATATTTATAACATCGATGTGTATTCAGATGAGGTTAAAGCGGGCATCAATCTTTCAGAAAAATTAAGAGATTCCTACTTAACAAAAGTATTTCCAAACCAGTTTCGTATTTCCCTCTTACCTGCTGAACGTCTGATACAACAGCTTAATATTTTAGAAGGGAGTAATGATCTTTCATTCCGTGAATATGAGCGTGATTTAAACCACACGTTCTTTGGTTTAACTAATAATGAAGAAAAAAGTAGAGACTATCCTAAGCCTGCTAACGCTCGTGAAATTACTCAACTAATTCGATTACTTCCGCCATCTAAGTTACAGAAGCAGGCTACTTGGATTGAGTGGGAGTCTTTTCGTACTTGGGCTCAATCGAAGAAACATGGTGCTACATTCACAAATGCTCTAGCAGCTCAAGCTGTACTAGAAGCAAGAGATACTTCAGATTATCAACTAAGCAAGCTACTGCCATTTAACCCTAAAGCTCAAGCAGAACTTAACTTTTCTTGGGCTGATAAAGATTTTCATTCGGAACAGATTAAAGCGATTGATAATCTTGATGAAGAAGAGGCTGCTAAAACTAATAAGTTTGTGTTGGAAGGTGCACTGAATGGCAAAGTACTACGAAGCATGCCCCCTTTAGAAATGCATACTCGAAGAATGACATTAGCTGATCACAAGCTAAAAGAAGAGAAAAAGAACCATACTGGACTCTATAATTTATACACTTTTAAAGACTACTATGGACAGCAAGGCAACCGAATAAATAAGGTTTTTTTTAGTCGCGCTTTTGAAATACTTGGCACATCCTTACTGGCTCTGCCGAGTACTGAACCTTTATATCAAGATGTGCTAAAGCAGATTATGTCTACCCCTCCTTTCTATTGTATTCATGCTATTAATCCGACTAAATATACAAGTGGTGCTGAAAACGAAGATAATGAGATGGAATTAGATGCTAGTGATGATAACTCTGTAGAATTGTTCTTAGCTGTATTCATACAAGAACTAGATAATTGGACTGAGAAGTATTCTCAAGTATTGTCGACTCTACGTAATGACAGTCTTATTCCACTGTTACATGCTGTCTTTAATAAGGTTTTTACACAGCTACATCTATTGAAAGTAGATCATAAAGAAAGAGCCGATGAGCACCTTAGTGATTCAGTTCGCCGTTTCGAATACATTACCATCAACGCTTTTGCTAGTTTTTTAAGTTCAGACAATACGGTTAAATCCAATGTAGCGAGTGGCGCGAAGGTAGAAACTATTCGTGACCATTCAGAGTTTATCAAAAGGGAACATGTCTTTACTCGTAATGTTAAGGCCTTTGTGGATCTTACGACTGGAGAGAGTCTAGCTAATTTTGAACCCAACATACCTGAGAGCAACATTGCAGAGCATTTATTAGCAGCCATTTGGGATCATCCTATCTTCAGTTGCAACAATACTAAATCTAATGATTTACAGCCTATAGCTCCATTCGATAAGTCTTCCGGAAGCAAGAACGATAAGCCTCGGGCTGCATCAGGCAAGAAACATTTAGTGAGAATACGTAAACTGTATAAAAAGTTTAATGTATCAGACATATATACTTTCATCGAAAAGTTAAAAAATACGAGTGACCCCGACTTCCTAGAGGATGTGCAATCAATAGTTTTAAGTGAAATGGATGAGAAAAAATTAACTATTGACAACTTGCACACTAGCAGTAAAGAGTTATGCGCAGTTCTCAATCTAACTTAGATTCAGTAGCTTAGGAATCCATCTAAATGCTAAGTATTGATATCAAATGGCTAGTTCCTGTCGCTCTCATAAACTCAGACCGATTACTTGAAGCGAGGTTAAGTCATAGGCCTGTAGGATCGCCTAACTTCCAAAACGGCAAGCTTAAACAATGTATGAGTCTAGCTTTACAAGACTACCAATCATATTTAAACGGTCCGTTCCGTAAAGAGGATATCGACTTTGCACTTAAAGAGTGGTTGAGTGAGGCTGGTGAGATCGACTCTAAACTTATATTGACAAAAATTCACAGGTATTTTTTATCCTGGAATGGTGACCGTTTTGAAGTTAAACCTCAGTATCTAGAAGAGTGGTTGTCTCTAATCGCTATGCTAGATCCAGCTTGGATTATTGGAATAGGCTATGTGGACTTGTTGAATCACCAAGTGCTTGGTATTGAACAAGTATTGGCAGCATTAGCACATCAATGTCCATCAGCACTTCCTAAACGATTTGACGAAAAAGCCATAGCTGATAATCATGTCCACTTAAATGGGCACGGGCATAACTCCCTTTCTTTACTGGATTTTTCATTGTACTTAACAAAAAAACCAGTAACTAAACGTAGCAAGTGGCCATATCGCCCTGAGTGTAGTTTATTTAATAGTGAAAGATTAGATTTAACTTTGTTACCACTCATGGTAAATCAGATCTTTTCATCACTAGCAAAAGGGTTATGGTCAGAAGGAGTACGTGACTTTCCTGATTGGAATAAACTTACTTTGAGCCAATTAAATACTGACATATTAGTCACTCTGGAAACACAAAATTCAAAGACAAAAGCACAACAGCTATTAGTAAATTCACATCTAGCAGATTTACCCGAAATTGCTCGTTGGTTGCTAATCCCGATAGCACTGTTATTGGAAAAAAACAATTCAAACAAAGACCTAAGTAATAAAATTGACTCGTTCATAAATGCGAGTAACTTGCTTCGCAACTACATGATAATGTCGGGTGTTGGACTTGGTACCTTCGTTGATTATTTCAGCTTCAAGTTTAGAAAACCCTCCAGCAAAGGGTTAAACTATAAAGCCCACTCGCTATCCCATGACTTTTCGGCGAAAACACATCGTGAGTTTCGAGGAGCCCCAGGTCTAGTTGTTGATGAAAAATGGAAAAAAAGTCGTGGTGAAAGTACGTTTAGACTAAAACCAACAGAGTTAACTAAGTTTGCAAATGAACTAGTATCTAAACAATTAGACACCCGCAGTCACTTTGTCATTCACTTTAATCGTAGCTTTTCTAAAACGGCACCTAAAGGTAATAACTATCAAATAGCATTTCGTAGCCAACTTTTGACGCATGTGAGAAAGCTACAGCTTTTCTTTAGCTCAGTGAGCCACGCAGATACTCCACTAAGCACTGATCTATCCGCTGCTGAAACTATATCAGCAGATCTTAGAGCGCTGGTTAGAGGTTTTGATGTAGCTGGTAATGAAAATGAGTTGCCAATCGAAATATTTGCTCCGACATTGCGAGTCCTGAGGGCTGCAAAACACGAGTACCAATCACAGTTTGAAATACGTTTACGTCAACCTTTTCTGACAATTCATGCAGGAGAGGACTATAGCCATTTACTTAGTGGTTTAAGGGCCATTGATGAAGCCGTAGTGTTTTGTGACTTCAAGTCAGGTGATAGGTTAGGCCATGCTTTAGCATTGGGTGTTGATGTCTATGATTGGGCCAAAAGACAGCAAAGAGTCTATCTAACCGCAGGACAGCATCTAGATAACTTAGTTTGGTGCTATCACCAAGGGCTAGAACTTATTCAACAGATACCAGAACTTCATGCAGCTTTATGTGTTATTGAAAATAAGATACATCGATGGTCTGGCTATATATATGACGATATAAATGTTACTCCTTCAGCTCTATTCCAGGCTTGGAAATTAAGACGCAATTGCCCACTAATGAGCACCTTGCCTAGTCAAGCAGTCGGTACTGAATGGGAACTGTGGGTGCCTGATATAGCTTATATTGAAAAGAATCAAACTAATACAGCAGTAAAGATTTGGCAGCGCTATTTGAATAAAGATCTTATGACAGGATCTGTGCAATCATCACGATACGATGATGTTGTTACCATTGATTGTAGAAAAATAGGCGTTCAAGCCGAGGGTGAACATGAGCTTTGCGACACTCTGTCTAATGGGGAATTACAGCTAATACATGCAATACAAGACTTACTCATAGAACGATACAGTAAACGCCAAATAATACTTGAAGCATGCCCTACTTCTAATATATTTATTGGTCGCTTTAAGCAGTATGTTGAACACCCAATTTTTAGATGGAATCCACCGGTTTCTAATTGGCTTCAGCCAGGTAATAAGTTTAATACTTTCGGTATTCGAAAAGGCCCGATCAGTGTATGTGTCAACACTGATGATGCAGGGATCATGCCCACAACGATTGAGAATGAACATCGAATACTAAAGCAAACGGCGATATCTGACTTGGAAGTAAGTTGTTTCGATGCCGATATTTGGATCGATAGAATTCGGCAAATTGGCGTGGATATCTTTAAGTCCAATCACTTAAATTGGATAACTAGAAGTTAGCAAGGAAGTCTAATGGCAACAATCACTTCTATTCAGTACCAAGCAGCTTTAAGTTATGCATGGAAGATTAAGAGTGGCGTTCTGTCATTATCTAAAGCCGCAAACCTACTTGTAATTGATGTTGCTATGGGAGCCGGCTCTGCTAAAGATTACTTAGTAGTGCTTAATGCAATGTTAGAGGGTCATGTATACAAGCGTACAATCAAGATTGATGCTTATGACTATTACTTTGAGCAATTTTCTCGGACATTATCTATAAGTGATTTTACCAAAGTGATTCAGGCAACCGAGCTTCATCTTAATTATTACTCGTCACTAGGTAACGGCAGCCAGGTTGCAGTAAGAACGCTGGTGGATTCATATAGAGCCAAGCTGGCGTTATCTGTGACAGAGGTTATCTATCCTGATGAAGTCCCAGAGTTATTAACAGGCTTCATTGAAGGCGCTTTAAAGCAAGTTACCATCAATGCCTATGAACGAGACTCCAAAGCTCGTAAGATTTGTATCGCCAAGTTCGGTGCAATCTGCCATGTTTGTGATTTCGATTTTAAAAAGACCTATGGCGAAGTAGGTAAAGTCTTTATCCATGTGCACCATAAGGTTGATATCGCGACTATCGGTAAAAGTTATCAAGTTGACCCCATTAACGACCTCATTCCCGTTTGCCCTAACTGCCACGCCATGCTCCACACAGAAACACCAGCTATGAGCATTGATAAACTAAGGCTGATCATTCAAACAATGCGTCATAAATCATTTAAACACCAAGCTTGTGGAACACATTAAGCCGTCGAATAGTAGTAGGTTAAACATTGTCACCAAAGCAGTCTGAACAAAGCATTAAACACAGTTGGTTTGGCCATTTTTATATAGGTAGGCCTGATGCTGTAAAACTTACCCGCTGTGGCATTACTTTTCATCGTGGTAAAGGTTTGTTTGCGGCAGAACAACCCGTAATCAATAACACTAGTGATGAAGTGAGTTTCAAGTGGCAACAGCTAGATTCCCCACCAGTTTTTAACTTTAGCGCTTTAGGCTACCTGCTTAGCTTTACCGTATCGAGTAAGGCGTACCAGCTGCCGCACTTAACCTATCTAGCTCATTATCAATTTGGCAAAAAGGCCGCACACCTATGGGCTACAGGTAATGGGCAAAGTATCTGTGAGCTGGTGGCTAAAGTTGAGCGCACCATTACTACGGAGTACCTGCGCCAATCACGCTTAGAGATGATACAGGCCAGAGTTAAGCGTGAGTATAAACGCTGGTTTCCCTGGTGTGAAAATATGTCATTGCCTAATGACATAAAAACTGCACTAACCAAGCTAAAGCAGATGCATAGCTGGAGTAAAGCCGATATAGAACAGCTACGTGAAAACTACGTACAAACTCAGCTGAGCAAATATGCCGATTTCTTTGGGCATGTTGAGTCTAACCCGCTAACTGATAAGCAGCGACGAGCTTGTGTGATTGATGATAACAATAATTTGCTACTAGCTGGTGCAGGAACAGGCAAGACCAGCGTAATGGTGGGGCGTGCTGGTTACTTGGTCAAAAGTGGTCAGGCACAAGCTGATGATATTTTGCTGCTCGCTTATGGCAGAAAAGCTGCTGATGAGATGGACGAACGCATTAAAGAGAAGCTTGGTACTGACGATATTAAAGCTAGCACGTTTCATAGCTTAGGTTTAAGGATTATTGCTGAGGTTGAAGGTAAGGCTCCTAGTTTGTCTCCTTGGGCTGAGGATGAAAAAGCCAAAGACAAATGGGTACAGGATACCCTCGAAACCTTGATTGACGATGGGAACTATCGCAAACAGCTGTTTGAGTACTTCAGCCAATACTATTATGTTGAAAAAAGTCCCTTTGACTTTGAGTCAAAGGGTGAATATTTCCAGTACTTAACTGATAACGATATTCGAACTTTAAAAGGTGAGCGGGTAAAGAGTTTCGGTGAGTTATACGTTGCCAACTGGTTATTCAGTAATGGCATTGAGTACCAATATGAAGCTAAGTATGAGCATGATGTAAGTAGTGTTGACTTTCGACAATATCAACCTGACTTCTACCTGCCTGACTACGGTGTTTATATTGAGTATTACGGCACTGATGAAGATGATAGCACCGCGCCTTACATCGATAACCTGCAATATTTGGAGTCGATAGAATGGAAGCGCCAGCTGCACAAAGAGCATGAGACAGTCTGCCTTGAACTGTTTTACCATCAGCATAAAAAAGATCAGCTCACTCATAAGCTTGAGCAAGCTATTCAAGCGTTAGCGATTAAAGAGTCCCCTCTCCCCGATGAAGCTATACTGGCGACGCTTAATGAGCTTGGTCGTGTTACTGAATTAGCTAAGCTGTTCAGTAAGCTAATTGGCTTGTATAAATCAGCTTGCTTGGACAATAACGGGCTAGAGAAGGTATTTAAATATGCCGCAGATGCCAAGCAAACCCGTAAGGCGTTTGAGCTGCTAGAGCCGATACTAAGCCGTTATCAGCAACACCTAGCATCCAGTGGTGATATAGATTTTGAAGATATGATTGGTAAAGCACTCAGCTATCTTCAGCATGGGCAATTTGTTAGTTCCTGGCGCTATATCATGGTCGATGAATTTCAAGATATCTCAGAGCCCAGAGCGCGGTTAGTTAAAGCGCTAAGAGATTCGAGCTTACCTGGCAGTAAACCAAAAGCCTCTCTGTTTTGTGTTGGTGATGACTGGCAAGCAATTTATCGCTTTAGTGGTGCCGATGTCAGTTTAACAACTAAATTTATTGAGTATTTCGGCCCAACTGCTAAAACGTATTTAGATCAGACATTCAGGTTCAACAGCAGCATTGGTGATGTCGCAACACAGTTTGTGACTAAGAACCCTGTACAGCTAAAGAAAGATATCCGTTCTCTATCGCAGGTCGATTACCCCACTGTTTCATTGATACGCCGAGGCGAGCAAGAGCCAGCAACTAAAGATGAACCAAGCCCCAATGCACTTGAACAGGCTTTAAATGCTATTAGCATGCGTGTTAATAAGGCTGAAGATAAACTTAAGGGCCAACCTGTCGTGTATCTGCTTGCACGATTCTGGTACCAACTACCTGATAAATTGGGGCTAAAGCAGTTAAACATGCAATACCCACAGCTGACTATCGAATGTCAGTCTTTTCATGCTTCAAAAGGTAAAGAGGCTGATTACGTGGTGATCATGGGAATGCAAACGGGAAAACATGGCTTCCCATCGATGAAAGTCACTCCCCCAATACTTGATGCGTTTCTACCTAAGGCTGAGGCATTTGAATTTGCAGAAGAGCGGCGCCTATTTTATGTTGCCTTAACCCGAGCAAAACACCGCGCATACGTGCTTGCAGATATGACAGATGCTAGCCCATTTGTAGTCGAACTACTCAAGGAAAACTATGCCATTGAGCAAGACGAGTTCAACACCTCTTTAGTACAGCAAATTTTTGAAGACATAAGTTGTGTACGCTGTACTACTGGCACGCTGAAACCAAGAGTAGGCAACTTTAAATCCTTCTTCTCATGCTCTCACTTTCCCTTGTGTGATCATAAAGAGGAGGGCTGTGATCTTTGTGGTAGCCCCATGACGCGTAAACGCTTTACAGGCTTTAAAGTATGCCTTAATGATACATGTAGCCATACTGCACCTATTTGCAGCGTTTGTGGCGGTGATATGGTACTAAGACCTAGTAGTCGAGGACCTTTCTGGGGTTGCCGCAATTACCGAGGTAAAAACAAGCCCAGCTGTAGTAATACCATAGATAAGACAAAACTATGCTTGCCAAGATTAAAGTAACTGCTAACAAGTTTATAATAATTTGGGAGTTTATTTTGAGGTTAGTTATCAAATTGTGTGTTATCCACTTGATTCATCAAGTATAAAGCGAATGATATGGCCGTTTGGAAATGGGGTTCCTTACCAGCCTTTTCGTGTTATCAAGGATGAAAAATGAAATCAATTTTGAATACTATCGATATTCTTCTGGGGCACCTTGCCGCAGGGATTATGACCTTCTTGCTCTACCTTAGCCTTGGAGCTATTGCTACTCTCTTTCTAATTACTATCCCCGTTGGTTTTCTCGAATACCGTTCGGGTATCAATGATTTGGATTTGGCAGAAATAGGTTCGCTTGCTCTTTAATGTCTTGTTGTTTGGCGGTTTTTTAGCCGAGGTCTGTCACTGCAATGGAGCCGTTGGCAATTGGTTCGACGTTTTATTCATGCTGTTGCTATTAATGGTTTGATTGTGGCTTTTATCCTGTCTTTCTTATTGGTCGTTAGGCTTGTTACAAAAGGGGAAGTTGAGCTAAGTAGTCTTTACAAACTCCATGAGATTACGACTTTTGCATCAAGCTTGATAATGATTGTCACCATCTATGCGGCAGCTCCGCTTTCACCCTTTTACAAAGATGCCCATGATATAAAGTTGTCTGCACCAAACTCTGCAGAAGAGTCTGCATCAGAGGCTGATTCGGATGGCACCCAACATACTGACACAGATGATTTTGCTGAGGATCTGAAGAATTTTAAAGCTCCAGACAACCCATGGGAGAAAGCGTAATGAAATACTTAAAGTTAGTTGTGTTATTGATTTTTTCTTTCAGCTTTTCTCTTCAGGCTAAAGAGGCGCCTTTTCAGGCGGATGATGTCGAGTTCTTACAACAATCTTGCCGTGAAGTGGTGGAGATATTCGAGAATAAAGACCAATCGGGTTCCTATGCTGCGCTTCATACCTCAATGGCTGAAGCTATGCGAGCTGGTTATTGTATTGGCGTGTTGCAGCAATATAGCAAGCAGTCGCACAGCTGCTATTCGAGTGGCTATAGAAGCAGTAATTGGTTTGAGATGGCAAAGACTATTGCCAACATGTCTATGGGTAAACAAGAGCTGCGTAGCTCTCAGGTGAGTAAACTACTTAAGCTGGCATATTGTAATGGTTAGTCGTTTAACCGTACCAGAGGCCATCAGACAGCTGTTTGATATCGATGTCGCGACCCAAAGCCAGCTACTTAAAACTAAAGCTGATTCACTTGTCCGAAATAAGTTGATAAAAATTGAAACTGAACAGAAGACACATCGACAGGCAAAGTATCTAGCCCCAGGTCAAATGACAGTGCTCTTTAATGCACTGCTGCTCAATGCTGTATTTCATGATCCTAAGGATGTGAAGCGCATCTTTGAAGATAAATCCTATCGCCAGGAGTGCGCTAAGGCTGTGAGGGTTATGTTTGGCGAAAGTAATTCTTTGATGGGAATTGCTTTAAGCAATTTGTTAGCCGTCGAGTTTGCTGATTCTCTAGCTGGTGATTTTGATTTATACACAACGAAACTACCCAACCCATTTTCAGTATTGCCTCAGTTAGCATTGGGGAAAAATCAAAGTTTATTGCATGCCTTGCTAGCCCAGTCTGCCGCCTTAGAACCCGCCGATAATATACTGCTAGCTTATTTACAAGGCGAACTCGATAAAGCTGCTGAAATGGCAACTCTGATGGATACTGATAATGAAGCGGTAACTCAATTAAAACTTCACATTGAAAGAACGCTGCGCGAAGCCGCTGAATTTGGTGATTTGCTGGAGCAATTTAGAAAAATGTAATTTTTTTATTTAAAGTGTTGTTAGTGCATTGCACTAGGTGAATCTGTGTTGGTCATCAACCAACGGAGATTACCATGACACAGATTCAAGAACTCGTTATCAACTTCCATATGACCGAAGCGTGCAATTACCGTTGTGGATATTGTTATGCTACATGGGAAAATAACTGCTCATCTACGGAGCTTCATCATAGTGAAGTAAAGACTAAGCAATTGCTAAAGGATTTGGCCTCGTATTTCCTTTTCGATAACCCCCTCAGACAACATCTCAATTATCGCTCTGTAAGGATCAACTTTGCTGGTGGCGAACCATTGATGCTGGGGCGTCGCTTTGTCAACGCGCTACTTTATGCAAAACAGCTCGGATTTAATACTTCTGTTATTACCAATGGTCATCTATTAACTGCATCTTTGATGCTGAAAACTGCTCCCCACCTCAATATGCTCGGCTTAAGCTTTGATACTGCAGATAGCTTACTGGCCTCAAACATTGGCCGTACTGACCGAAAAGGTGACAGGCTATCTCCTGAAGATTTACTGGAAATCGCTCTGACATATCGCACGCTAAATCCAAATGGTCGCTTTAAGATCAATACAGTTGTTAATGCTTATAACTGGCAAGAAAATCTGGTTGATGTTATGCAGCAACTGCAGCCAGACAAGTGGAAATTACTACGCGTTTTGCCCGTTCACGAACACAATCTTACCATCACTTCAGAACAGTACAGTTCATATGTCGAACGTCATTCAAGCCTCTCTCATTTTATTGTTGAAGAAGATAACGATGCTATGTGGCAATCCTATTTAATGATTAACCCTGAAGGTTGTTTTTATCAGAACAGTAGTGAGGCAAAAGGCCATTGGTACAGTAAACCAATCTTAGATGTCGGCGTGGAACATGCTTTTGCCGAAATCGAGTTTAACCTTAAAGCATTTGTCGGTCGTTATCCTTTAGCGACTAACGTTGCATAACGTCATTGGCCCATTTTAGGGGATACCTCTGAGTTCCCAGGCAATCTATGGATGTTCCAATGAAAAAATACAGTAGCGATAAGAATATTAACGTATTGGTTAACAGGCTGATTAATCACTATGGCTGGTCATGTAAAAAAGGCCGACACCCTAAGCTGATCACTCCTTCAGGGAAGCGTCTGAGTGTTCCGTCTACCCCCAGTGATAAGAGAAGGGCATTTCAAAACTTTAAACATGATGTTCGTCGATTACAGGGGTTTTAACTGTAGCGGTTGAAACCCCTTAGTAATCGATAACCAACTAACTTGAGGAAAACAAAAATGTCCGATAAAAACCATAAAAGCAATCAGTCAAATGACAACAAAGGCACTAGCGGTACTAACCAAGCCTACCAGAAGGTGCTAGATAATAGGAGCAATCAGCTCAACCCAAATAATTCACAATATCAACGCAAGAAATAAGGAGTAAAGCATGCCTGATTCATCTGATATGAGCGATGGTGAGCTTGACCTTTGGTCTGATATTAATAATCCAAATAATGATGCGGATATGGATGACTGGTCTGATGCCCATAATCCAAACAATGATGATTATTTAGAAGATTAATAAAGTTATATCGATAAATGAATTGAAAGCTTACCCCTTTAAAGGCGCTACTTTTGTAGCGTCTTTTATCGCTTTAGAGAGCGAAGTACTCAATAGTTAGAACAGACCTTTTCCTACGCAACCCTAATTGACCAAGCGCTATTGTAGTACTAGGTAGTGAAGTGTTGATACGATGATTTTTTGAAGCTCAAAATAAGATGAAAACTTCACTGATGCATGTTTTACACAGCTTACAGAATGGTACTAATGTGGTGACTAAAATAAGGCTACGCGAGCTAAATAGACAATAAGGCATTGTTTAAAAACAACATAAGATCAACGATACACATTCAGATCCAGAACGTTGAGTAACCCTCTACTCTTAGTAAAAAAGCCTCATATTGAGGCTTTTTTCGTTTTAGATGCAGTAAAGCTACACCGTGAGCCCCCACATATCGAAGGTCTCTTGGCAAAGCTGCTCTCTGAAATCAGGGTGTGCGATGTCGATTAGCGCGCGGGCACGCTCTCGCAGTGATTTACCCCGCAAGTTGGCGATGCCATACTCGGTGACGATGTAATGCACATGGGCCCTTGTGGTCACCACGCCGGCACCGGGTGATAAGACGGTTGTGATACGTGAGACACTTCCCCGCGCAGCGGTGCTTGGCAGTGCAATCACCGAGCGGCCGCCTTCAGAGAGGCCTGCACCACGAATAAAGTCCATTTGGCCCCCCACGCCAGAATAGATGCGCGTACCGAGCGAGTCGGCACAGATCTGCCCAGAGATGTCCACTTGCAGCGCCGAGTTAATTGCCATCACATTGGGGTTTTTTCGGATAATCGAGGTGTCATTAACCTGTTCAATATCCATAAAGATCACCGATGGGTTGTCATCCACATAGTCATAAAGACGCTGACTTCCTAGCGCGAACCCAGTGACCAACTTGCCTGGATGCACTTTCTTGCGGCTATTGTTGATCACCCCAAGTTCGACCAGATTCAATACGCCATCGGAAAACAGCTCTGTATGAATACCAAGATCTTTATGCTCAGTTAAACAAGAAAGCACGGCGTCGGGAATCGCACCTATTCCCATCTGTAGACAGTCGCCATCACGCACTAGTTTTGCCACATTTTGACCTATCGCCAGACTAGTGGCATCGCTCGCAGCGAGTGGATGTTGTGGCAACGGCATACTCTGCTCATAAACCGCAGCAAACTTGTTGTAATGAATAAAACCATCACCATGGGTGCGCGGCATCATAGGGTTGATGTGAGCGATGATCTTTTTCGCCATCTGGCACGCGGCTAAGGTGGCCTCAACTGAGATCCCTAATGAACAAATACCATGCTTGTCAGGTGGTGAGACTTGGACGATCGCGGTATCGATTGGTTGCTCGCCAGACCGAAACAACTTTGGCACCTCAGATAGGAATATTGGTACGTAGTCGGCATCACCTTGCTGTAGCAGAAGGCGTGTGGGTAAGCCGCCGAAGAAACAACGGTGACGAATGTGACCTTTTAATCTTGGATCACTCAGAGACTCTGCACACTCAGTATGCAGTTGTAACAGGGTCAAATCTTGAATAGTTAAGGCATGTTGGGCTAACGCATCGAGCAACAGCTTAGGCGTCGCGCCCATAGAGTGAGTCCATAAGGTCTCGCCACTTTCGATTAACGACACAGCTTCTAGAGCCGTGTTACAGATAATGGGTGCCATCAAAGGTTATCCAATGTAATGAATCTGTCAGCAGTGTAAGGGCTATTGCAACGCTTTGATAGCGGTAGCGAAGATGAGTAGCCCCTAAGTTGATCTTGAGCAAACCTCGCCCCTTGCCGCTATAGACAACCACAGCTCAACCAACGCCTCCGTCACGTCATTATTCTGCTTGCCATTGCTTTTTTCCGTGCAGTTATGGCCAGTTAACAAGGGCATGCATCTGCTGAGCAGCTTCGCACTAGCCCTGGCTAACTATCATAGCGCGTTTACAACTCAGGTTTAGAGCCGCGATAGCTATAATGGTTCATTGGCGACCAACTAACATAACAGCAATTTAAAACTGAAATTAAAAAACTAATTAAAATATATATTAAAGAATATGAAAAAATAAACAATTTAATTAATAGAAAGTGAAAACATATTAACGGGAGCGATAAAGTAATTAATAAATATTAATAGCCATAGAATATGTTAATAAAAAACCACAAACTCAAAAGGTTATCATTTATACATAAAAATAATAAATCCAATTATACCCACCAGAAAAAAACAAAAAACAAACCAAACAAAAACAATTAATTACGCAAACACAAGCAGGTTATAAAATACATTAAAGCCAACTAAATAAGTAGGCTAAAAACAAAGATCTCGATCACATTTAACTTTTTTTTAAAATAACAACCACAATTCCACAAATACCTCTTTAGTAATACCTTTCTACATTCCAATTATCACCCTACAATTTAAAGGTGAATTAATTAACACAAATACCACCGAACCATAAAATAAATAACCGTAAGGCCAAGATGATGAACAAATGTATTATCACTAAGTTACTTTGTGGGATATTCGCTTTCGCGTGCCTATCTCTCTCAGTTCAGGCGGCCCCCTGGAACCAACTCACTGGTGAGCAACTGGAGCAGCAACTGGCGGAGAAATTTGCCCAGGGTCAATACTCCAAAAAAGGGGCCGACTCCTGCCTGATGTGTCATAAGAAAAATGACAAGGTCATGGCAATATTCGATGGTGCACACGGCAATCCCAGCCAACCGGATTCGCCTATGGCGGGCTTGCAGTGCGAAGCCTGTCATGGCCCGCTAGGTAAACACAATAAAGGCGGCAAGGAACCGATGATCGCCTTTGGTCAAGAGAGCAAGCTGCCCGCCCAGAGTCAGAACAGCGTCTGTCTTGGGTGTCATAACGATTCTAAGCAGATAGCATGGCATAGCAGTAGCCATAACTTAGACGAAGTGGCCTGCAGCGATTGTCATAATATCCATGCAGGCAAAGATCCAGTCATGAATCGACTCACGGTCAACGACACCTGCACCGCCTGTCACTCTCAGCAAAAATCTGACATGAATAAGCGCTCATCTCATCCGATGAAATGGGATCGAATGACCTGTATAGATTGCCATAACCCACATGGCTCTATGAGTGAAAGCGCGCTGAATCACACCACTGTCAATGACACCTGCTATAGCTGCCATGGTGAGAAGCGCGGCCCTGTTTTATGGGAGCATGCCCCAGTCACTGAAAATTGTGCTAACTGCCATAACCCCCATGGCAGCGTGAATGAAGCCATGCTTACCCATAGAGCGCCGCAGCTGTGTCAGCAATGCCATATGGATGATGGCCATGCAAGTCGTGTCGTGCAGCAAGGTGGAAGTGACGCCTTTGGCGGCGGTAAGAGTTGTCTCAACTGCCATAGCCAGATCCATGGCTCCAATCATCCAGCTGGCAGCAAGCTGCAGCGCTAACAAGGAGTAATTCAAATGAGATTCAAATTTAACCTCATCACGTTATCACTTCTCGCGATATCAGGCGCGGTAACAGGCACTGCAGTGGCGGCTGACTTTGGCGTGAACAAGGCCAACACCAGCACCGTTAAACTGGAAGTATTTCAGTGTAAGCGCTGCCCGCAAGTCGAGGGCTATACCGGCACAATCGGATTCAACGCCGCCTATATCGAAAGCGATGACATTCACTCCGGTAATGCGTTCGGTACCGACAACGACGGCGCTAATGCCAGTGTGGATGCCGACCTCAATTATCAAGATGGAGCAGGCTATAAGGCTAAGTTTCAGGCACACCAGCTAGGTCTGGATAACGGCTTCGCTCACCTAGAAGCGGGCAAATCCGGCCGCTATGAGATAACAGCCGATTATCAACAACTGACCAGTTATCAGTCAGGCGATGCACTCAGTCAGTTATGGTACCAAGATGGCGTACTAACACCGAGTGAACATACTCAGACCCAGGAGCTCTCCCTGCAGAGAAACAAAGCTGGCTTGGGTCTGAGTTATGGCCGGGATTTCTATCAAGCTTATGTGCGTTATGACCACGAGAATAAAACCGGTTATCAGAGCAGCAGTATGGTCACGCCGCGTCCAGTTAATTTCGGTCTGCCTGTCGATGCCAACACAGATAACCTCACCGCGGGGCTGTCATTCTCAGGCGATAGTTGGACTACAAACCTGAATTATTTCGTCAGTCAGTACAAAAACGATATCGCTGCTTTGAGCCTTCCCTATCTGTATGACGTCTTTTCGCCAGCGCCTGACAATCAGGCTCATCAAATTAGCCTGTCGGGTCAATATCAGGTGAGCCGCACCGTCGTAAGTGGCCGTCTGGCATCAGGTAAGATGATCCAGGACGATGATTTGATCCAGATGTCTGGTAATCCAATACAAAACTGGGATGGAGAGGTCGAGACTTTAGATGGCAAGCTGTCAGTCACCTCGCTGTTGAGTAACAAGTTTAGACTCGGCGGCAGTGTCGATTACAGTAAGCGCGACAACAAAGGCTCGGTATGGGAGTTCGCACAATTTGAAGTTAACGGCATCACGGGCGCATTTAAGCAAAATGTACCTCTGGACACCGAGCGTCGCGGCGTCAAAGTTAATGCCAGTTATCGCTTCAACAGCGACTATCGGCTGCAAGCCAGTTTTGACCGCAAAGAGATAGAGCGCAGTCATGGCGACCGAGAGCAGACCCATGATGACGTCTTATGGGCGAAACTCAATGTGCGTGCATTGGATGATATCAAGCTTAAGTTTAAAGCCAGCTTGGGTAATCGTGGCGGCAGCGAATATCAAACCAGCGAACTGACGTCATCTGAGTCTAACCCCTTGCTACGGAAATATTATCTGGCTGACAGAAAGCGTACCGCCTTCGAAGCCAAGTTTAATCACACTCCGACTTCGTGGCTCAGTCTAGATATGACCGCTCGCTACGCCAAAGATGATTATGACGAAACGCAACTGGGTCTGACCGAATCAGAAGATTACGGCTATGACATCAACCTTGGGCTTCAGCTCAATGAGCATCTGTCAGGTTATGCCTTTGCTGGTCAGCAGTGGATCGACTCCAACCAAGCTGGCAGTCAGAGCTTCTCAACCCCAGATTGGTCCGCCGATATCCAAGATGAGTTTATCAACCTTGGCGCTGGTTTCACCTATACCGGGCTAATGGAAGACAAGCTCAGCTTGGGCGGTGACTATCTGTTCGCAAACTCCACCAGCGACACGTTAATCATCTACGACGTCACCACGCCGCAGGGGGATTACACCTCTTTCAACCATAGCCTCAAGCTACATGCGAAGTATGCATTGAGTGAAGAGATGGCGTTAAAACTGGCTTACCAGTATGAGCGCTACTACGACACCGATCACGCGCAAATTGATGTCGATACCGTTCCGGGACTCACCACCTTAGGCGACCTGAACCATAACTATAACGCGCACCAAGTGATGTTGTCGTTTAGCTACCAACTGCGCTAATGCAAACAGTGCTAACCATAACTGCAATGAGGATAAAATAATGGAACGCAGAAGTTTCTTAAAAATGAGTGCCGCACTTAGTTGCGCAGCGACGGTTTCCGGCTGTAACTCAAGCTCAAAAGATGTTGAAGTGGTACCGCCTAAGCCACCCGTTGCCGGTGAAAACCTTAACTGGTCGGCTTGCCTGGTTAACTGTGGCTCTAACTGCCCAGTACAGGTCTACTCCACTGATGGGGTGATCACCCGCGTAGAATCAGAGTTTACGACAACCGATAAATATGGCGACCATGATGTGCGGGCCTGTCTTCGTGGCCGATCATTGAGAAAGCGCGTCTATGCGCCCGATCGCCTGAAATACCCAATGAAACGTGTGGGCCCTCGCGGTAGCGGCCAGTTTGAACGTATCACTTGGGACGAAGCCTTGGATCTCGTCGCCGAAAAACTGCAGGGCACTATAGACCAATACGGTAACGAATCGATTCACTTCACCTATAACTCAGGTGCGCGTTACCACTTCTCGGGTAAGCAGTGTCTTTATCGCTTAATGAACCTTAAAGGCGGTTACCTTAACGCCTATGGCGACTATAGCTGGTCACAAATTTATGAAGCAGCGGGACAAACCTACGGCTCAGCAGGCCCTGGCTGGCAAGGCAGTAGCGTGTCAGAGATGCAAAACTCAGACTTGGTGCTGATGGTCGGTTACAACCCATCCGAGATCCGCATGAGCGGGTCTGGCGAAGCCTATGACTTCCTGATGCAAAAGCAAAAGAACAATTTTAAGACCATTTTAATCGACCCACGCTATACCGACTCAGCCGTAGGCAAAGAAGATCAGTGGATCGCTATCCGCCCAGGTACCGATGCGGCACTGTTCGAAGCCCTTGCCTATGAGTGGATCACGACCAATAAGGTCAATCAAGCCTTCCTAGATAAATACTGCGTTGGCTATGATGAAAAAACTATGCCTGCCGGCGTTGGCTACGAAGAAAGCTACAAAGCTTATATTCTCGATAACGCTACGGTTGGTGACTCTACCCCTGGTGTTAATGCTAAAACGCCTGAGTGGGCCGCACGCATCACAGGTATCGAAGCTCACATTATTGTCGAGTTAGCTCGAGAGCTGGCAGCCGCTCGTGCGCCATTTATTCAAATTGCCGCCTCGCTGAACCGTCAAGCCGCAGGGGAAAACAACACCCGCGCAGGCTACATGTTACCTATCCTGTTAGGTCAACTGGGTCTGCCAGGTACTAACTGTGGTGGCCTGTGTAAGGGATCATTCCTACACGCGCCCTTTATGCCAACAGGGGCAAACCCAGTTAAAAAAGCCATCTCATTCTTTACCTTCACTCAAGCGATTGAAGACGGTAAAAATATGACAGTACTGGCCGATGGTGTGCAGGGCGTCGACCTTGATGATGACGGTGACGGAAAGCTGGACACAGACATCAAGGCGATCATCAACTACGGTGGTAATGCCCTGATTAACCAACACTCTGAAGTGCGTAAGACAGAGAAACTCCTGCAAGATGAATCTAAGTGTGAGTTTATTCTGGTCGTCGACAATTGGATGACACCAAGTGCCAAGTTTGCCGATATCTTGTTGCCAGATGTGACTTGGTTAGAATCTGAAGATCTTATCTATCAAAGCTATGCTGCTGGCGACACCGCCACCTTAGTGCAGATGAGCAGCGGCGTCGATCCTATGTTCGAGAGCCGTCCTATCTATGAGGTCTGTGTTGACCTTGCTAAACGTATGGGCATCGAAGCCGAGTTTACCGAAGGCAAGAGCCGCAAAGACTGGCTGGATCAGTTCTATGCCGAGTCTAAAGCCGCAACGCCTGGACTACCGGATAAAGAAGTGATGCTCAAGCAAGGTATCTATCGTAAATACTTGCCTGACGGGGGCTATATCGTACTGGAAGATTTCCGTACCGATCCTGACGCCAATCCTCTGGGCACGCCATCGGGCAAGATCGAAATCTACTCTTCACGTCTGGCAGACAAAGCCCGCACCTGGAAGCTCAAAGAGGGTGATGTGATCTCTGCACTGCCTAAATATGTGCCGACCTGGGAAGGTTATGAAGATACTGAGACCAAAAAGAAGTATCCACTGCAACTTACTGGCTACCACACCAAAGGCCGCGCGCATTCGAGTTATCACAACGTCCCTTGGCTACGTGAAGTCGTACAAGATGCCGTATGGATGAACCCGCTCGACGCTAACCAGCGCGGACTCAAGACTGGCGATAAGGTCCATATCTTTAACGACCGAGGCACCATCGAAGTTGAAGTTAAGGTAACGCCACGCATCATGGTCGGCGTAACAGCACTGGGTCAGGGCGCATGGTTCCAACCTGGCGGCGATGTGGATAAGGGCGGCTGTTTGAACGTCCTCACCACACAACGCACGACACCTGTAACTAAGGGTAATCCTCAGCACACTAACCTGGTTGAAATCCGTAAGGTCTGATAGGAGTTAACAATGAGCAATAATATCCAATACGGCTTTCATGTCGACGCAAGCAAATGTACTGGCTGCAAAACCTGTCAGGTATCGTGTAAGGATCGTAAAGACCTTCCCGTTGGCATCAACTGGCGCCGAGTCTATGAATATGGTGGCGGACAGTGGACAGAAAATGGCGATGGCACAGTAAGCCAAAATGTATTCGCCTACTACATGTCTATCGGCTGTAACCACTGTTCTGAGCCTGTATGTGTAAAAGCCTGTCCAACTGGCGCGATGCACAAGCGCCGCGAAGATGGCTTAGTCCATGTAGCGGCAGATCTCTGTATCGGTTGTGAAAGCTGTGCAAGAGCCTGTCCATACGATGCACCTCAAATAGATAAAGATCGTAAGGTGATGACCAAGTGTGATGGTTGTTATGAGCGCTTGGCCGAAGGTAAACAGCCCTCATGTGTCGAGTCTTGCCCTATGCGTGCCATCGATTTCGGCCCAATGGATGAGTTAAAGGCTAAGTACCCAGGGGCTATCTCACCCGATGTTGCGCCGCTGCCAGAAAGCAGTGTAACGACGCCAAACTTACTCATCACGCCTAACCGTCACTCTCGCCCAAGCGGCGCTACCGACGGCGAAGTGTTGAACTACTCAGAAGTTTAGCCCCTGTTTGGTGCCATTCCTTTTGAATGGCACCTTTTTCCTGTTAATTGCGAAGCACTTAGTTCAACAAACGAGGTCAGTATGTCATCCCTTACCGAACATGAACTCATCGAATATCAAGGTATTGCGCGAATTCTTCACAATGTACTCTTTAACGATCCGACACCCGAGTTGATCCAAAAGTTTATCGAACACAATGTGGCTCAAAGTTGGCCTGAGTTTACCGGGTCAGCCCAAGAGTCGAGTGGTCGGGAGTTGCTGTCTAATTATCTTGGCCAGTGGACTAATAAACAACAACAAAGCTTAAAACTAGACTATGCCCAACTCTTCTATGGTCCAGGTGAGCCAAACGCTGTGCCTTGGGGATCTGTCTACCTGAGCGAGAGACAGCTCCTCAATGACAAAACGACACTGGCACTGAAGGCATTTTATCAGGAACAAGGGATCAGCTTTGAGCTCGATACTAATCAGCCAGTCGATCATATCGGTCTGATTTTCGCCGTATTGGATCAGATGCTTACCCAATGGGCTAAGACTGAAGATAGCGAAGCGATAGAACGCAGCTGCATGATACTGCTACAGCAGCACTTGCTGCCATGGTCGGGGCGCTGCCTCGAACTCATGACTGAACACGCCAAAACCGACTTTTATCGCGGTATCGCACAGCTAACACAAGCCTTCTTAGCAGGGCTAATCCAAAGGTTAAATCTAGTACCGATGACGGCACGCCTATATCGTTAACAGACAAGGTTCAAGAATGGGTGGATTCTCATGACATTTATCAAAGCGCTTGGGGCACAGTGGAATAAAGGCAAATTGGCCCAACAACTTGAGCAGACATTGTTACAAGAAAGCGAAATTCACTCCCTCTTTGTTGGTGCCACCACAGTTGCCACCGTCTCGAACCTGATTGCAGCCATAGGCTTTCGTGAGCCCGAAAATCAAGCACAAACGCAACCGCTCTCCAATGAGTTTATGCTCACCATTTTGTTCGACTGCTTTCGGTTACTGATGATCAAACAGATTGAGCATGACAACCTGAACCAGGCAGAGCACCTGATCATTGCGCTTGCGAAAATTTGGGCAAAAAAAGCGTGGCACACGGCACCTGAAGAACAGCCAGATATTGCTCAATATCAGCGTCTACAAAATCAGATCCTAAAACTGGCCGCACAAGTCGATGAACTCGATGAACAAAGACGATATCAGAAACGCAATATGTGACTGTAAGTTAACAGCACTCAATACCGATGCGGTAAACAAAATAAAAACGCCCGAGGCTTTAAAAGCGTCGGACGTTTTCAGTCACCACTCAAGCACGTTTTAATCACTTAAGGTAGGCTAACAACTTATCTTGCTGCGCTAAAAGGCTTTGGTACAAGGTAAACTGATTGGCGGCACGTTGTAGATTATGATTTTCATGGTGTACATGGAAATAGACATCGCCATTAAGATGATCCGTCAAAAAGCGCACACCAATCATTAGGCAGATCACTCGTGCCCCAAGCCACAGACTTTGCTTCTCATCAAGGGTCAATACATCCCCTAGTTCAGCTAAGTAACCACGACAGATAGCAGCAAATATCGACTCGCGTACTTCAACCTTATTGAGATTGGTAGAATCTTCCTCTTCTGGCGAGGTAAACGTGCGTACCATATCGCCAAAATCATACATCAAATGCCCTTTCATACAGGTATCTAAGTCGATAATAGCCAGGCTACTCATATCTCGCTTATCATAAAGCATGTTATTGATTTTGGTATCATTGTGGCAAGTTCGCAGTGGCAACTGGGTTGAGGCTTGCTCAAGTTCTTGCAACAGACTCTGTTGGGTTAGTGCAAAGTCGACCCATACACTGCACTCAGATAGTCGCCCGGCGGCATCTTCGGCAGCCGCGGCTTTGAGCTGTTTAATACGCCCTGGAAGGTAGTGAAACTGTGGAATAACATCCTCTAAATCTGTGGCATCTAAATCACTTAATGCACAGGAGAAATGACCAAAAGCCTTCGCTGCGGATTCGGCCTCATGCTCACTGGTCACCACTTCGATGCTGTGGCTGTGAGGAAGATAGTTGATGGCTCGCCAATAGCCCTGTTTGCCTAAATCCAGTGCAAGAGCGTTATCCAAGGTCTTGACCGGCTCGACAACACTGAGTTGATATTCCCCCTGAGCCACTTTCTTATGCAGATGCAGAGCAATTTTATCGGCGTTATGAACTAACGCATTGGGTGTGTTAAATACGTCTGTGTTGATACGCTGTAATACCAGTTCACCGTTTTCCCAACGCACCAAAAAGGTATCATTAATATGACCATTCCCAAGGGGAGTCACTTTGGCTGAACTTACAATACCAAAGTGTGGCAGCACCTGCTGCCGAATTAAATCAATCACCCAATAACTCCATTAATTTCTGTTTTACCCACGTACTATCTTGCGGGTAAGTCACCCCAAGCCATGGCTCATATGCGGTGCTGACATAAACTGTTTTTCTTATTGTTGATGCCGAGTTTTCTGAATCTAATACCGATTGCACAACAGTTGGCAAATAGCACTCACTCTTGGCATCGCTTCCCTGTGTTGCAATAAATCGATTTAACGCCTGCTCCAGGATCTCAAAAATATCGGGGCAAAAGCCCCAACATGTCATCGAGACCGGGACTCTTGCGCTGACGGGCGCTAATAGCCCTCCACAATACCCCATTAACTGACCATCACGCCAGCCTATATCGGTCCATTCGACAACCGAGTGGAGTAAATCGTCCTGCACCAAACAAATACCGCGGTTAACCCCACCATTCTCTGATAGCGTCTCTTTCAATGGATACGCCACCATCTGCCAACGACTATTGACCTGTTCAAACCCATCAGCCATTAGTTGAAAGGCACTATCACCGTAATAATCATCGGCATTGATCACCACCATGGGGCCCTTAACCAGCGCTCTTGCGCTCCATAGCGCATGAGCCGTTCCCCAAGGTTTAACGCGATGATCCGTATTAGCGATGACAGTTTGCCAGCCACTGGGTAAATCATCCATCTGCTGAATACATAAATCGAGCTTAAAACCACAAGGTAGTTTGTCGGCTAACAAAGCCTCAAGTGGCTCGATTAGATTGTCACGGGTGATGATAACCGCAGCAGTAAACCCCGCTTTAATCGCACTAGCCAGCGAGAGTTCCAGCATGGTTTCACCCTGCGGCCCAAGCTCAGCAAGTTGTTTGTCACCGCCAAAACGGCTACCTAACCCCGCAGCCATAATGACCAAGGTAAGGCTAAAAGGTGACTCGTCAGTATTATTACAATTTAGGTGTGTTGGCATTTTCAAATAAACAGTCGCAAGGCCGCGCTAGCACGGCCTAAATTCGCAAAAAAGCAGTCTAATGAGAAAATAAAACGAATACCAGCGTTAAGCTAGAGATAAGGCCGAAACGCCGCCTGTTTGCTCAGTGCAGCTTGGCTGCCTTTTAGGCTAAACTCATAGCCACACAAGGTTAAACTTCCCCTCATGGCTATATCGTTCACTATGGCTTGTGTATCGAGCGGAGAAAAACGCGCCAATGTCGATGAGTCTGCCATTAAATGTACTTCAAGAGGCCGGTACTGTGCACCGTTGTTAAATGTGATATTGCGACAACTCACATCTCCTTTGGCGGTAGCGATAGACCAAATTAATTCAGGCTCACCGCGCTCTCCTAACCAACTGATTAACAGCGCATCACCATCAAGCATCACTTTAAAGCCATCTGGCATCTGCGCCTCAAGATACTGAGGTGCTATTATAGGCTCTGCGGCCGCACTCGCCAAACTGTCTTCAACATCTAGTTCACTCGATACAGGCCAAAAAACAGCGATTCCCACCACTAACAATGTACTCAGCACCAGTAACATTACTGCTTTAGGACGACCTTGTAACTGCGTGATAATAGGTCTACCCCACAGCGCAATCTGCTTCAAACGCTCATTAATTATCAACGCTGGACTTACAGCGGCCTCTTGGTGATGAACTTGTGCGTCCCCTTGCTCATCGAGCGGTTCTTGCCGCCACTGCACATCATCATCCAGTGCACCATCGACCAAAATAGGTTCAACCCGCCGACGTTGTGAAGACACCGCAGCCAAAGGTCCACTGTAGCCAAAGGCGTCAAAGTTGGCCACTTTAGCCTGAGGCCGAATCACTACGGCTATCGTTCCTGCCACAGCAAGGACTATAGCTAAGGTTGGCAGCCAGACTCCCTCTAGATAATTTAACCCTAGCGCAAACAGTGCCACACTCGCAGCGGGAAGCACTGATAACATAGCTTTTTGGCCTTGTAGTCGACGATAACCACTTAGGCCAACGATGGCGGCTAATATTAATGACACGATAACGACAAAGAGATGACTACCAATGAGCAGATACAAAAGAAACACGGCAAAAAAAGCGGCCGCAGTCAGCCCTAAAAATCGATAACTACTGTCTACGCCTTGGCGGCAAAAAAGGGGTTTCAACGGCATAACAAATTCCCACAAAGCAACGAGTAACTCAAAAACATGGCCATAGTCTATCTCATGCCTACGAGACAGACCTTAAATTAGACCCTTAAAGCCATAAAAAGTCGCCTTAATCGCCCAGTTATCGCTCCACAAGCGTAAACCGCTAGCCTAAATTTAACACTAGGTTGTATAATGGCTGGCTACCTGAATCAATTTAGCCTTTGGATAGCAAACAAATGACCGCTCGCGGAAACCTATTTATCATTTCAGCGCCTAGTGGTGCCGGCAAATCTTCTCTTCTTTCTGCTATTTTGCAGGATAACCCCGCCGATATGAAGGTGTCAGTGTCGCACACGACTCGTCAACCACGTGTAGGCGAAGTAAACGGTGAGCATTATCACTTTGTTGCTGTTGATGAGTTTAAAGCGCTAATTGAAAAACAAGCCTTTTTCGAATGGGCGGAAGTATTTGGCAATTATTATGGCACCTCTCGCGAAGCCATTGAAGTGATGCTAGAGAAAGGTATCGATGTATTTCTCGACATCGATTGGCAAGGGGCTCAGCAAGTTAAACAGATGATGCCTGAAGCTATTGGTGTGTTTATCTTACCGCCATCAAAAGCGGAGCTTGAGCGCCGCTTAACTGGCCGCGGTCAAGACAGTGCCGAAGTCATCGCTGGACGTATGGCACAAGCAACATCAGAAATTTCTCACTATGGTGAATATGACTTCATCATAGTGAATGACGACTTTGAGCAAGCTCAAATCGATTTAAAAGCAATTATTCGTAGCCAACGCCTTACTCGCGCTGGTCAAATTCATGCTCAAAATGATATGCTTAATGATCTGTTGGCAGACTAACTGTCATAATGTATAATTTTGCGTCATTTTTTCACCCATAATCACTGGAGTTTCAACACATGGCTCGCGTAACTGTAGAAGACGCCGTAAACCAAATCGGCAACCGTTTTGATATGATCCTGGTTGCAGCGCGTCGTGCTCGCCAAATCGCTGTGCAGGGCAAAGACCCTATGGTTGAAGAAGAGAACGACAAGCCAACCGTTATCGCATTGCGCGAAATCGAACTAGGCCTAGTCACCGCTGACACGTTAGACGCCGATGAGCGTCAAACTGTTCGCGAACGTGAAGCAGCTGAAATTGCTGCTGTTGCTGCCATCGCTGAAGGCCGCAACGCACTATAAGGAGTATTGCCACTTGTATCTGTTTGAAGGTCTCAAGGAGTCTGCGTCCAGTTATTTAGAACCGGCGCAAGTAGAATTACTCAAGCAGGCCTATCAGGTGGCGCGCGACGCCCATGAAGGGCAAATGCGTACCAGTGGCGAACCTTATATTACCCATCCGGTTGCGGTTGCCCGCATCCTGGCCGATATGCGTCTCGATCATGAGACGCTTATGGCGGCTCTGCTGCACGATACGATCGAAGATACCCCCGTGACCAAAGAGGAGCTTACTGAGCTATTCAGTGAATCCATTGGTGAACTCGTCGAAGGTGTCTCTAAACTCGACAAGCTCAAATTCCGCGACAAAAAAGAAGCCCAAGCCGAAAACTTCCGCAAGATGATGATGGCGATGACCCAGGATATTCGTGTCATTCTTATCAAGCTTGCCGATCGTACCCATAATATGCGTACGCTTGGTGCGTTACGACCAGATAAACGTCGTCGTATTGCTCGCGAAACGCTAGAAATTTACGCTCCAATTGCGAACCGTCTTGGTATCCATAATATTAAGATAGAACTTGAAGACTTAGGTTTTCAAGCCTATTACCCGATGCGCTATCGCGTACTTAAAGAGGTAGTCAAGGCTGCTCGCGGTAATCGCAAAGAGCTCATTCAAAGCATCGAAGCTGCCGTTGAAACTCGCTTGGAAGATACAGGGCTGAAAGGCACTGTAAAAGGCCGCGAAAAAAATCTTTATTCCATCTACAACAAGATGCGCAATAAAGAGCTCCAATTTCAAGAAGTCATGGATATTTACGCCTTCCGCGTTATCGTTGACTCCATTGATACCTGTTATCGTGTCATGGGCGCCATGCATGGCCTTTATAAGCCTCGCCCAGGTCGCTTTAAAGATTATATTGCCATCCCCAAAGCTAACGGCTATCAGTCTTTACATACCTCACTATTTGGTCCACACGGAGTCCCCGTCGAGATCCAAATCCGTACTGAGGATATGGATCAAATGGCTGATAAAGGGGTTGCAGCACACTGGCTCTATAAAGGTGCAGGGACTCAACAACAGGGAACGACCACTCAAGTGCGGGCGCGCAAGTGGATGCAAAGCTTGCTCGAATTGCAACAAAGTGCCAGTACCTCTTTCGAATTTGTTGAGAACTTTAAAACCGAACTATTCCCTGAAGAGATTTACGTCTTCACGCCTGAAGGACGTATTCTTGAACTGCCAGTTGGCGCCACGGCCGTCGACTTTGCCTATGAGGTGCATACTGACGTAGGTAACACCTGTGTTGGCGCACGCGTCAATCGTCAAGCATACCCTCTCAGCCAACCGCTGATCTCAGGGCAAACCATTGAAATTATCACAGCGAAAGGCGCAAGACCTAACGCGGCTTGGCTCAACTTTGTGGTAACAGGTAAGGCACGTTCAAAAATCAGACAACTACTTAAGAGCCTAAAAGAAGATGAGGCAGTAGTACTGGGTCGACGCCTGCTCAACCATGCTTTGGGTGATGTAAAGCTCAAGGACATAGCACCAGAGCAGGTAGACAAAGTTGTTAATGACACCAAACATAAGAGTCTCGACGCGCTATTGGCCGATATCGGTTTAGGCAATGCCATGAGCATTGTGATTGCCCAGCGTCTTAAGGGCGATAGAGTTGAAACTCCTGAACACAAAGAAGCTAACATGATGCCGATCCGTGGTGCAGAGGGAATGCTAGTATCCTTTGCTAACTGCTGTCGTCCTATTCCTGGTGACGCCGTGATCGCACACGTCAGCCCAGGTAAAGGCTTGGTGGTTCACATGGAAAGCTGCGCTAATATTCGTGGCTACCAAGGTGAACCCGATAAGTACATTCCTGTGCATTGGGATAACGCCGAAGGCGTCGAGTTCCAAGCCAATTTGCGGATCGAGATTGTCAATCATCAAGGGGCACTGGCAAAAATTACTTCTATTGTCGCCGCAGAAGGCTCTAACATTCACAACCTGAGTACCGAAGAACGCGACGGCAGAGTGTTCCTGATTAATTTGCGAATCTCGGTAACTGACCGAATCCATTTAGCCAATGTGATGCGCCGTATTCGTGTACTTCCCGAAGTGCTAAGAACATCACGTAACCGTTAACCCTGTATTTTTAAACCTAAGTAGAGAGAACGTTATGGCAGAGAAGATCATTATTGCGACCGACAAGGCACCACAGGCTATCGGTACCTATTCTCAAGCAGTCAAAGTTGGCGGAACCGTTTATTTATCTGGTCAAATTCCACTAAACCCAGCAACCATGCAGATGGTCAGTGATGAGTTTGACGCCCAAGTTGTGCAAGTGTTTGATAACTTAACCGCAGTGTGTGAAGCGGCTGGTGGTTCACTTAAGGACATTGTTAAGCTAAACATCTTTATGACCGACCTAAGCAACTTTGCCACAGTCAATGAGATCATGGGACGCTACTTCGAACAACCTTACCCAGCGCGCGCGGCTATCGGTGTGAAGCAGTTACCAAAAGACTCTCTGGTTGAGATGGATGGCGTAATGGAGCTGTAACAGCACGCGACTGCATTAGGGCGCCTAGGCGCCCTTCTCTTTTTTGAATACAGATAAAGCTTAATTACCATGAGTCCTGAACGCTTCGCCCGCATTAATCAAATGCTTGATAACCGCCAAACCGACCTTACTATCTGCTTGGATAAAGTCCATAAAACTAACAATATTGCCGCGGTGATCCGCACAGCAGACGCAGTCGGTATTAATCAAATTCACGCCGTTTGGCCTGATATCGAGATGCGCGTCTCAGGCAATACCGCCTCAGGTAGCCAACAGTGGGTTAAGACCATCAAGCATTACCACATGAGCGAAGCGGCAGAGCAGTTTAAAGCGCAAGACATGCAGGTGTTGGCCACCAACTTTTCCAACACTGCGGTCGATTTTCGCGACGTTGATTACACTAAGCCCACAGTGGTGATCATGGGTAATGAACGTGATGGCGTCAGCGATGAGGGACTGGCGATTGCCGACCAACATATCATTATTCCTATGATTGGCATGGTGCAATCACTCAATGTTTCTGTCGCATCGGCACTTATTATGTACGAAGCGCAGCGCCAACGAGCACAAGCTGGTAAATATGGCACACGTACATTAGATGACGCTTATTGTCAGACCATGTTGTTTGAACAGGGCCACCCCATTTACGCCAAAGCTTGCCGCCGAAAGAATATCCCCTACCCGCAAATTGATGACCAAGGCCAGATCCTTGCCGATGAAACCTGGTGGCAGCGGATGCGCGAACCAGATCCTCAAGCAGAAGCTTAACGTTTTAAACAGACAAAAGAGCGCGCCATTGGTGCGCTACATTTCAACAACATCTCTCCTAAATCCATGACAACTGGTCTATTATTCAGGCAAAACAATTGTCATAGATCACATTATTCGCCATACTCAGGTTCACGCATCGATAAATAGAACAACTAAATGCGTCTCCCTTAACTCTAAGAATAATGACGGAATAGCTGATGGACTCTACATTCAAATCTCCAGTCGACATGTTGCAACATTGGGTCGAGCAATATGGAGACAATATCTACCTGAGACAACCAATTAATGGTCAGTACCTTGATTTTAGCTGGCGCGAAGTACAGCAAAAAATGCAACAGATCGCTGGCGGCCTACGTCATTTAGGATTACAGCCCGGCGACAAAGTTGCCGTGCTATCGAAAAACTGTGCGGAGTGGTTTATTACCGACCTTGCCTTAATGCATGGCGGTTATATCAGCGTGCCGATTTACCCAACGGCCAACGCCGATACGATTCGCTATGTGCTAGAGCATAGTGAAGCCAAAGCAATTTTTATCGGTAAACTCGATTACTGGGCTGACCAAGAATCTGGAGTGGGTGGCGATATTCTTAGAATGGCCATGCCTTATGACACTATGCCAGCTCAATATCAGTGGGAGACTTTGCTAAACTTAGGCCAACCATTGATTGACACCGCAGCGCCCACTGCTGAGCAAACAATGACCCTCATCTATACGTCGGGCTCTACGGGTAAACCTAAAGGGGCCATTCAGACATTCGCTAGTTACGCTTGGACCTGTAAAGCTGTGGTTCGCGATCTGAAAACCGACGGCGAAGACCGCTTGCTGTCCTACCTGCCACTGGCACATATTACTGAGCGTGTCGCTATCGAAGGCTCATCCTTCTATTCAGGCAGCCGTGTCGCCTTTGTTGAAAGCCTAGATAGCTTTGTTACGGATGTACAACGCGCGCAACCCACAGTATTTTTCTCAGTACCACGACTTTGGAGCCTGTTCCAAAAAAATATTATCGATAAGATTGGCTACCGCAAACTTAACTTCCTACTTAAAGTACCAATCATTAGCGGCATAGTAAAAAAGAAGATCCACCAAGGTTTAGGCTTAGAGCATTGCCATCTACTGGGTTCTGGCTCGGCGCCCATCCCACCGTCATTGATCGCTTGGTACCATAAAATTGGTCTGAATATCAGTGAAGCGTGGGGAATGACAGAAAACAGCGCCTACTCGATTATCAACCATCCTTTTGATGCCCGAAAAATTGGGACTGTTGGTCATGCGGTTGAGGGGTGTGAAATTAAAATGGCTGACACAGGTGAGCTATTAGTCAAGAGCCCAGGCTTAATGCAAGGCTACTACAAACAACCTGAAGTCAGCGCAAGCAGCTTCGATGCTGATGGCTTCTTCCATACGGGTGATCTCTGCGCCATCGATAGCGATGGCTGTGTCACTATTACTGGGCGAGTGAAAGATAACTTCAAGACCTCTAAAGGTAAATATGTGGCGCCTGTGCCTATCGAACGCAAATTGGCACAAGACCCGCACGTTGAGCTTATCTGTGTTATTGGCTCTGGCCTCCCACACCCTATTGCATTAGTACAGTTATCTGAAGGTGCAGCGTTACAACCAAGAGAGGAGGTTCGCACCTCACTCAAGGCAACATTAGATAGCATTAACCCTAACCTTGAGTCACACGAAACGGTCGACGCCATTGTGGTGGTGAGTGAGGCTTGGGATGTCGATAACGATGTGCTGACACCAACGCTAAAGATTAAACGTCACGTATTGGAAGCCAAATTCAGCGCCAAAGTCGATGGCCTGCGTGGTGGAAAAGTGCGCTGGGAAAGTGAGATAGAATAACTCAGCTCACGCAACGACGAGGCACGTCTAAGACGTGCCTTTTTTATTAAAAACGCCTCATTTTGGTTAAACAAAATTTAATCCTCTGCTCACAAAATTTTGTTGCCAAAAAACCGTTAAAGCCTATGCTAGCCGCCTGTCAATTTTAGAGAGTCAAACATGTTCATCGCACTGGCCATTATTGGTGGTTTTATCATCTTAACTGCAGGTGCTGAAGCCTTAGTCCGCGGCGCGAGTTCACTGGCGTTGAGGCTAGGGATCACACCTTTAATCATAGGCTTAACCATTGTCGCTTTTGGTACCAGTGCCCCAGAGTTAGCGGTAAGCTTAAAATCTGCGTTAGCAGGTAACTCTGGAATCGCTATCGGCAATGTCATTGGCTCCAACATCGCCAACATCGGCCTTATCTTAGGCATCACAGCCCTTATACGCCCCATTCAAATCCAATCTCAAATGGTCAAACGTGATATCCCGATCATGATCATGGCATCGCTGCTATTTTGGGGGCTATTGGTTGACGGCAGCCTAAGTCGCTTCGATGGCGCACTGTTAACCTCTTTGTTGGTTGCCTATCTTGGTTTTAGCTACCTCAGCGGTCAAAGTCATGAAGCTGATGATATCCCAGGCTCAAGTACACTCAATCCCCTATTGGCTGGCCTACTGATTGTGGTGGGGATCAGCTTGCTTGTCGGGGGCGGTATTTTGTTTGTTGATGGCGCAGTGGAGCTCGCCACACTATTTGGGATCAGTGAGCTAGTGATCGGCCTGACCATTGTCGCCATAGGTACCAGCATGCCAGAGCTTGTCACTTCGATAGTAGCCGCCCGTAAAGGCCAAAGCGATATTGCTATCGGTAACGTGGTCGGTTCTAACCTATTTAATATTTTGGGGATTTTAGGTCTTACCGCTGTCGTGCAGCCAATTATGGCTAGCGGCCTAAATATTGTCGATATTGGCGTCATGCTGGTGTTATCTATGGTCTTGCTACCTTTGGCGTGGACCGGTCTGCGGATTGGCCGCAGAGAGGGTGCCCTACTACTGATGGTTTACCTCACTTATATCTGCTACTTAATTAGTAACGCAGCCTCTTAGTCACCCGTTTTTATCCCAAAACCATTGATAGTGACATTTGTCATTATCAATCGGTGACATCTGTGCATGCACTTATCTGCTGCGAACCCCGATACTCTCCTTAAGCCCAATATACCAAGCAGTATTAAAGGGACTTTACCTACAAAGGCATTAGCCTCTGTTAATCAAGGAGCATCACATGAAAAGTTTACTATTTGCATCAAGCCTCGCCATCGTCAGCCAGTTCACCCAGGCCAACGAAATTGTATCCATCGATATTGCATCGAACCAGATGAACATCGAGTCACTGCAAACTATCAGCGAGCAGACCCAAGGCTATGAACACGCCTACGCAGAATACCGCCTCGCGGTTGCCGCTAATGTTATGGGACAAAGATCGACAGCTCAAACAGCACTCGATACCGCAGAACAAACCTTAGTAACACTCACAACTCGGCAAGCAGACGCCGAAACCTATACGTTACTTGCATCGGTTTATGGCATGCAAATTGGGTTAGATAGTAGCAAGGGAGCCCATTACGGCCCACTGATTGCTCAAGCCATTGAGCAAGCTGAATCTCTTAATCCTGACAATCCACGGTTGGCCCTAGTCAAAGCCATTTCTGCCTACTCGACACCCACGCAATATGGTGGCAGCATGGAGCGTGCGATAACATTAAGCAGCAAAGCCATCAATCTATTTGAAATACCTTGTGATGATATTTGCTGGGGATATGCTGAAGCCTATACATGGAGAGGGCTCGCCAAACAAAACTTGGGCGATAAGCAGGGTGCTATCACCGATTGGCAAGCCGCGTTAGCCGTGCAACAAGATTACGCCTGGGCCAATTTTTTACTCAAGCAAAATCAATAAATCAGCACAACATCGGACGTTACCGGAGCCTGCATGGCTCCGGCCTAAAAAGAGACTAACGCTATGAACAAAGCCCAAACCTGCAGTAACAATCAACTTGATACTGAACACAAGGTTGAAGATAAACTGGCCTGGGTCTATCTCATCAACTTAGGTTTTTATCTTATTCCACTTTTTGTGCAATCGATGCCTATTTGGCAAATAGCCCTCAGCCTTATTGTTTTGGTCCCTTTTATCTACTGCTACTTCTGGGCCTATCGCAGTCCCAGTCATCAAGTTTATAAGCCAATATTGGCGATGATTGCCATTGGTATTGCCATCACTCCTATAAACACAGGCTCTTTATCACTGTTCACCTTTGCGGGTTTCTTTATCGGCTTTAACTACTCTTTACGTCATGCTTTCTATTGTCTTATCGGTCTAGCAACCATGCTGGCACTGCTCTGCTCACTACTGGACTTGCATCACTACTTTTTAATCTATGGCACTGCATTAGTCACAGGAGTCGGTTTCTTTGGGGTTGCAGAGCGTAAGCGTGTGGCTGCAAAAATCGCTCAACGCCAAAGTCAGCAAGAGATAAGCCAGCTTGCAACCATGTTAGAAAGGGAACGTATCGCTCGGGATCTGCACGATATTATGGGGCATTCACTCTCCTCCATCTCTCTGAAAGCCGAACTAGCACAGAAGCTGTTAGCCAAAAATAGAGTTGAACAGGCCAGCGCCGAGTTGAGCGAACTTAACACCATTGCGCGCGACAGTTTAAGTCAAATACGTCAAACAGTATCGGGCTATAAACATAAAGGTTTTACAGCAGTGCTAACCCAACTTTGCCAATCATTAAGGGACAAAGGCATGAGCGTGACCCTCACAGGGGAGATACCCCAATTGGATGAAGCAGTTGAAACTCATCTTATTTTGAGCGTAACCGAACTGTGCAATAACATCATCCGCCACAGCAAAGGGACTCACTGTGATATCAACTTGTCACAAACCGAACATGAGATCGCTATTGCCGTGACAGACAATGCGGCGACCAAAAGTCTCACGGAAGGAAATGGCCTCACAGGCATACGTGAGCGCATGGCACAATTGGGTGGTACACTCGACTATCAACTCGAGGCAACAACCCAATTTACGCTCACATTGCCACGCCAAGGACACGCGTCTAAATGAAGATATTACTCGCCGAAGATCAAGCCATGGTGCGAGGCGCCTTAGCGGCGCTACTCTCTCTAGAGGGAGACTTTGAGGTTATTCAGGCCAAAGATGGCAACCAAGCCTTAGCGTTGCTTAAGCAAGAGAGTTTTGACCTACTGCTTACTGATATCGAAATGCCGGGCTACACAGGCTTAGAGCTAGCCGCTTGGTGTCAAACCCAAAAACTGCCATTAAAAGTCATCATATTAACCACCTTTGGTAGAGCGGGTTACATTAAACGGGCGATTGAAGCTGGTGTCGGTGGCTTTCTACTAAAAGATGCCCCATCAGAATCACTGATCGATGCCATCGCCCATGTGCTCAAAGGCAAGCGTATCATAGACCCAGAACTTGCCATCATGGCGGTGGGAGAGTGTGACCCACTGAACGATAAAGAGCGCCGCGCATTGCGTTTAGCCAGTGAAGGACGCAGCACCGCCGAGATAGCAGAAAGTTTATTTATTGCCGAGGGCACTGTACGCAACTACTTGTCTGAAGCCATCGCGAAACTCCATGCTAGCAACCGTATTGACGCTGCTCGTATCGCCCAACAAAAGGGGTGGCTATAACAGGCCACTGACTGGCCCGCCAAAGGGCTAATCAACGGCAAGATTGCGTTAACGCAATTCTCTGATAATATATGTATATATTTACAGTGTTTGAGTCATCCATTTACAAAATGACTCAATGAATCAGACAGGTATTGAGAGTGGATAGACTCGATAGCATGGCAGTGACTGAGTTAAAAGGCGTGGCCACTAAGATGGCGCAGCGGCTAGAAAAGCTCGGCATTAACACGGTCCAAGACCTGCTGTTTCATCTGCCACTGCGGTATGAAGATCGCACCCAGATATATTCAATCGCCTCATTGTATCCTGGCAGCTACGGCACCATAGAAGCGACTATTCTGTCGAGTCAGGTGATCCAAGGCCGCAAACGCATGCTAACCTGTACCGTGCGCGACGACACTGGCACCATGACACTGCGCTTCTTTAATTTTTCAGTCGCCCAGCGTAACGGCCTAGAAAACGGGACGACAATTCGTGCTTATGGAGAAATACGACGCGGCAAACATCACCCAGAGATAATCCATCCAGAATACAAAGTGATCCATGGCGATAGCGACTTAGCGCTAAGTGAAACCCTCACCCCTATCTATCCAACAACCGAGGGGCTCAAACAGGCCAGCTGGATTAAACTCACCGATCAAGCGCTCACATTACTGGCCCATGGTGCCCTGCAAGAACTATTACCGCCAAGTTTGCAGCCAAATAATATGTCTTTAAATGACGCATTGCAGCTACTTCACCGCCCCCATACCGGTATCGCTTCATTTGAGTTGGAGCAAGGCACTCACCCAGCACAGCAAAGGTTGATTCAAGAAGAATTACTGGCCCACAACCTCAGCATGCTTAAACTCAGGCAGCGCAGTAACCATGATGCCGCAATATCTATGTACGCAACAGGGCAACTATTAACCCCATTTTTGGCAGCCCTGCCTTTTAAACCGACGGCAGCCCAACAGCGGGTCGTGGCCGAAATAGGCCGAGATCTTGAGCTGCCTCACCCAATGATGCGTTTAGTCCAGGGCGATGTGGGCTCAGGTAAAACCTTAGTCGCTGCACTTGCTGCACTACAAGCCATAGAGAATGGCTATCAAGTGGCAATGATGGCACCGACCGAACTGTTAGCAGAACAACATGCCATCAATTTTACAGCTTGGCTGGAGCCATTAGGATTAAAAGTCGGCTGGCTTGCCGGTAAACTCAAAGGCAAAGCGCGCACCCAATCGTTAGCGAGCATCAAAAATGGTGAAGCGCATATCGTCATTGGTACCCATGCTATATTTCAGGAGCAAGTAGAGTTCCATAAGTTGTCACTCATCATCATCGACGAGCAACACAGATTTGGCGTGCATCAGCGCCTGGGGCTGCGAGAGAAAGGGATTAGCCAAGGCTACCACCCCCATCAGCTTATCATGACCGCCACCCCTATTCCGCGCACACTCGCGATGACAGCCTATGCAGACCTAGATACCTCAATCATCGATGAGCTGCCACCAGGGCGAACGCCAGTCACAACCGTTGCGGTATCTGATAGCCGTCGTGAACAGGTTATCGATCGCGTACGACAGGCAGCCCTCAATGACGGACGCCAAGCCTACTGGGTATGTACATTAATTGAAGAGTCAGAAGTCCTTGAGTGTCAAGCCGCCGAGGACACTGCCGAAGAACTAAAACAACGCTTGCCAGAGCTCAATATTGGCTTGGTCCATGGTCGTATGAAGCCCGCCGAAAAGCAGGCTATGATGGCCGAGTTTAAATCAGGTGCCGTGCATCTGTTAGTGGCCACAACGGTCATTGAAGTGGGTGTTGATGTGCCCAATGCAAGTTTAATGATTATCGAAAATCCTGAGCGCCTTGGTTTAGCCCAGTTACATCAACTTAGAGGGCGAGTAGGACGTGGTGCCATCGCCAGCCACTGTGTGCTGATGTATAAAGCGCCACTGTCGCAGACTGCCACAAAGCGCCTAGGTGTGTTACGCGACAGTAACGATGGATTTATTATTGCGCAGAAAGATCTGGAAATCCGCGGACCAGGCGAAGTGTTAGGGACAAAACAAACTGGTATAGCCGATATGAAGATCGCCGATCTCATCCGCGACCAAGCCTTGATCCCGCATATTCAAAAACTAGCACAACATGTGATGCAACAAGCTCCGGAAAATGTCGATCTTATTGTGCATCGCTGGCTAGGACAGCGAGAACAATATGTTCAGGCCTAATCGTCAACTTTAGAATTAATTATTTTTTATTTGAGCGAACTTAACTAGACAAGCACGGTTAATTTTGCAGAATGGTGTAATGCCAATCAAACTGAATCAGCGATCATTTTAATAATCGGATAGATACGCTGATACACGCTGTAGATGAGAGTAACGAATTATTCTCATTAAAAAATTTACAATGCAGCAGATACACGCATTAGTCATTAATAACACAGATGATGAGGTTGGAATTCACTCATCGACACGCTCCTTACACTCGAAGTATTTTTTAAGGAAACCTCATGCAAGTCAGTCAAGAAGATAGAATTGCGCCTCAAGAAAAACGTAGCGGCGCTAGTGCAATCACCATCGCTGTGGTGATCATATTGCTTATCGCAGCGGCTGGCGCTTACTTTTTACTCGGCAATAAAGATACTGCGCCAGAGCCTGAGCTGCCAACACCTGTGACGCTACCAGAAATAACGCCAGCAGAGCCTTTACCTGCCGATGATAGCTTGCCAGAACCAGAGGTATTACCTGAACCAGAGACAGATCCTGTCGTCGAAATCCTCCCTACGCCACAAGTCGAGCCTCTGCCAACCTTAGCAGAAAGCGATCAGTATGCGCACGATAAGACCCTGGAAGTCGCTAATGGCATGAAGATAGACCCGTTATTGGTTGAAGAAGATCTTGTTCGGCATTTTGTGGTGTTTGTCGACAACCTAGCCCAAGGGGAACTTGCCAGAAAAGTGAGTCCACTAAAGGCGCCTAACCGCAACTTTACTGTGTCAGATGTCACCGATAAAACCTATCTCAACCCAGACAGTTATCATAGATACGACCTATACGCTGACTTTGTAACGAACTTAGATGAAGCGCAACTGGCAACCACCTACAAACAGGTTTCTCCGTTACTCAGCGAAGCCTTCGAAGAGCTAGGCTATGGCGATAAACCTTTCGATGAGCGCATGATTGAAGCAATTGATATTATGCTGGCTGCACCTATCATCGAACAAGCCATCGAACTAGACAGCGTCAGTGTCAACTATCAATTTGTTGACCCAGAACTCGAAGCCTTACCCAACGCACAAAAATTGATGATTCGTATGGGCCCAGAGAACAGTAAAAAAATTAAAGCAGCACTGAGAAAGCTTAAAAAGCAACTTAGCCAGTAACCACTTTATTGAAGCGTCCACAGGATTACTGTGGACGCTCTCATCTTGCTATAGCCGTTATAATCTATTGACCAGCTTTTAAAAAACACTAACACCAGTAAAGCAACATGTTCACAGCACAAAAGATGTTTTCTCGCCACACTTAAGTGTACAATGACGCAATCGTAAAACAGGGCTTTACGTTCGTTATTTGTTATGGAAAACCGCAGCCATAGGCTGTATTTAGAGGCAAAGTAGTGCAGTTAACCTTTACCATCCAATCCGCAGGCGCTTGGTCTCCGCTATACCAGCAACTTACCGACTGGCAACACTGGCCACATTCTCAGGTTAATGACACCGATAGCCTAGCTATTTCCCCAAAACTGCCTCAAGTGCCAGCAATGCAGCGCAGACGTTACAGCAAGCTCACTAAAATGCTACTTGAAGTGGCCTTTCAATGTGACCCCCCAGCCCAATGCCGTACAATATTCGCTTCGCGCCACGGCGAACTTAATCGTACCGTCACGCTACTGCAAGATATCGTACGCGAACAACCCATTTCGCCAATCGGCTTTAGTCAATCGGTTCATAATACTGCCAGCGGCATCTTGAGTATTTTAACCAATAATCAGGCGGCCTCGACCTCAATTGCTGCCGGTGAAAATACGCTGGAGCAAGCGCTTATTGAAGCCTTTTGCCAGTTAAGTGAAAATAACCAGCCACTGTTGCTGGTGTTTGGTGATGAACCAGTATCTGATATCTATAAAGAGTTTACCTCCGAGCCTGAATTACCTATTGCATTAGGGCTTCTGCTGACCAAAACCACTGACAATGACAGCGGCCTAACTCGACTAACGCTTGATACACGTTCAGAAGCAATGCATGCCCTAGCAAGGACAAAATTCACTTATGGCGCCCTACTGCAAGCCATTGCCAGTAAGCAAAATCTTTGCGGCACCTTAAACCAATACCATTGGCAACTTAACCATGGCTGAGATGATAGTCGCTAAGCGATTAAGCGGCATTGCCTATATCCCCCGCTGGTTAGGCGGTGTTAGTTGCTATGTTGCATTTGGCTTAGGCGGCTTACTTAGCTCGTTAACCATATTACCTTTACTACGATTTTGGCCCGGCACACCGCAAACACGCGTTGCCCGCGTGCAACGTGCCGTGCACATCATGTTTCGTGGTTTTGTGCACATGTTAACTTGGGCTGGCGTGATCAAAGTCGAGACCCAACATTTACAACGGCTAGCGACAGCCAAGGGCAAAGTTATCATTGCTAACCACCCCACCTTGGTTGATGTTGTGGTGCTAATCAGCTTAATGCCTAATGTTGGCTGTATCGTAAAGCAAGGACTCTGGCGAAATCCCTTTTTAAGAGGAGTGGTTTCCTGCGCAGGCTATATTCCTAACCGTGGTGCGGAACTGCTGCTGACTGACTGCCAGCAGGTATTAGCTAGTGGCACTAATGTGATTATTTTCCCTGAGGGTACCCGTACACTGAAGGGCCTTATTGTGAACGACTTTGCTCGCGGCGCAGCCAACATCGCTCTTCGAACCAAAACCGATCTTATTCCGGTCGTGCTACGTACCAATGCGATTGGATTGACCAAACAGCAACCTTGGTATGAGATCCCTCGCCAAACCATCGGCATGAGTGTCGAAGTAGGCGAAACTGTTGACCATATCAGGTATTATGCTCAGTCAGGCGGTGATGCCAAGATGGCGCGTCAGCTGACACGAGACCTCGAAAACTATTATAAACAACAACTTGATACTAATTATGAGCTTACAAAACGAAATTAAACAACTGATCATTGACTGCTTAGATCTTGAAGATGTCAGCATTGATGATATTGAAACAGACGCACCACTTTTTGGTGAAGGCTTAGGGTTAGACTCTATAGACGCATTAGAGCTTGGACTTGCGATTAAAAAGCAATTCGATGTCAAAATTGAAGCCAATTCAGAAGCAACAAAAGCCCATTTTTATAGTGTGGCCAGCTTAGCCAGCTTTATCGAATCACAACGAGCATAGGAGCCAGCATGCAAAACCGTGAACAGATCCTTGAGCTGCTGACTCAAATTTTAGTTGATGAGTTTGAAATTGATGCCGACGACATCACGCCGCAAGCTTCACTGTATGAAGAGCTAGATCTCGACAGCATCGATGCCGTTGACTTAGTCATCAAGCTACAGCAACTTACAGGTAAGAAAATCAAACCTGAAGAGTTTAAAGCGGTAAGAACTGTCGATGACGTTGTGTCAGCCATCGAAGGCCTAGTGAAAGAGTAATGCGCCTGTTCTTGCAAATAGTCACGGGCCTCTTGCTATTGGGCTACCCAATAGCCGTCTATTTTGGCCTAACCTATTTGCCCGCTGGCAGCATTGCTTTACTACTTTGCTTAATGCTAATCATTAGGTTAGCGCTACAAAAACAACAAGTAAAACCGTTAATTCTGCCAGTTATCGTTGGCATAGTATTAACAGCAGGCAGTTATCTCGCCAAACGCAATGATTGGTTGCTCTACTATCCCGTAGTGATCAATCTCAGTATGTTAGGCCTTTTTGCTTATTCGCTAAAGCGAGGCCCAAGCATGATAGAGCGCCTAGCAAGATTGAAAGAGCCATCACTGCCACCTGAAGCAGTGCCATATTTGAACCGGGTCACCCAAATTTGGTGCGCACTCTTCATCTTTAATGGCGCTGTCGCTTACTACACGGCAAGCTACACCAGCCTTGAGGTATGGACACTCTATAACGGGCTCATCGCATATCTGCTTATTGGCATGTTACTCGGTGGGGAATGGTTGTATCGAACATTGTGGTTGAAAAAATCATGACAGGGTTACTTAAGAACTGGCTCGCCAAAGGGCCATCAAGCCAACAGCTGATTAGCTTTAATCATCACGATATTGTGACCGGCAGTGCCTTCACAGCACAAGTCGCCGCGTTACACCTACAGCTAAGCCAAACACCAGCCAAGCGCTGGTTATTAGCCTGTGATAGCAGCGACCTGTTTGCAGTGGGTTTATGCGCGGGGTTACTGGCGGGTAAACAACTCATTTTGCCAGCCAATACCCAATCGGGATCATTGAGTCTGTTGACCCATGAATTCGACGGCGTTATCTCTGACATGCCACTATGTGAGGGCAAAGCCTTTTTTCCACTCAAAAAAGAACTCGCTAATAACACATTACCTTGGCCCCAAAGCGAACAACTTGGCAGCTTATTACTGTTTACCTCTGGCAGCAGTGGTCAACCCAAGGCCATCGAAAAAACCATCGCTCAGCTCGATGCTGAAGTGACGGTGCTGGAAAGCACTTTTGCCGCCCATCTGCCACAGTGCAGCGTCATTGCAACCGTGTCGCATCAACACATCTATGGCTTATTGTTTAAAATCCTATGGCCATTAGCAGCCAGTCGACCGTTTTTAAGCGATCTGGTTGAATACCCTGAAACCTTAACCTATTACACCAACCTGTTTCCTAATTTGTGCCTAATCAGCAGTCCGGCTCAGTTGTCGCGCTTGCCCGATGCGCTAGAGCACCAGCCGCAGATGCGTTCGCCCAGCTTAGTGTTTAGTTCAGGTGGCCCATTAAGCTTTCAAGCGGCCAATGATATCTCGCACTGCTACGGCAAGCCTCCCATTGAGGTGTATGGCAGTACAGAAACGGGTGGTATCGCTTATCGTCGCCAGAGTGTCGAAAATCAGGCTTGGCGTACTTTTGCATCACATCAAATTCATCAAGATCAGCAAGACGGTGCCTTACTGCTCAAGTCTCCCTATTTAGACACCAGCCAATGGTTAAAGTGTGATGATAAAATTAGCCTCACAGGCGATGGTGAATTTCAGTTACTTGGCCGACTCGATAGGATTGTGAAAATTGAGGAAAAACGACTTTCATTAGCTCAAATGGAAGACCTGCTGGTTGCCCATCCCTTTGTCGCTGAAGCAGTACTCGCGGTACTGGAACAATCGCGTACTCTGCTGGGCGCGGCCATCGTCTTGTCACCATTAGGACAAGAACAGCTAGAAGCAGAGGGTAAATTGGCAATTAATAATCAGCTTAAAGCTCATCTGCTTACACAGTTTGAACGCGTTACTCTGCCAAAACGCTGGCGTTACCCTGCCGCGCTACCCAGTGATAACCAAGGTAAGCACCTTCTTAGCCATATACTCGAGTTATTTGAACATGATTAGGTCGAGCTTACCGCCCATTGTCGCCAAAACCGTAATGGAAGATGGCGTCGAGTGGCTACTATCAGTCGATGCTGACTTGCCCTTTTTCGAAGGACACTTTCCCCAGCAAGCTGTGCTGCCAGGGGTAACACAACTCGACTGGGCGATTCAATTAGGGGCATCTCACTACGGCTATGCACCTGAAGTAGCCACCCTTGAAGTACTCAAGTTTCAGCAACTCATCTTGCCGGGTACCCAAGTATTTCTCAATATCAGCCACAACCCAAGTAAGCACAAACTCACGTTCGCTTACTACTGCGCTGACAAACGTTTTGGCTCCGGTCGTATCGCATTCTCTGTGGCGACAATGGCGGAGGAAGCATAGCTTATGCAACTGGCGTTAGTGATCCCGAACTACAATCATCAGCAAGCGATTAAAATGACGCTGGCGCAGTTAGCACCGCTAAATCTGACTTGCTATTTAGTCAACGATGGCAGCAATGATGACACGCGTCACCTGCTGTGCGAGCTTGCTAAACAGTATCCTTGGGTCAAATTAATTCATCACCCCTTTAATCGCGGCAAAGGGGCTGCGGTGACTAGCGGATTACGGGCAGCCTTTGCCGACGGGTTTAGCCATGCACTACAAGTGGATGCCGATGGTCAGCACGATCTTAATGATATCCCCGCTATGATCGCCGAGGCACAAGCGCATCCCAAAGCCTTGATATCAGGTCTGCCGCAATATGATGAGTCAGTCCCAAAAGGCAGGCTTTACGGCAGATATATCACCCACTTTTGGGTATGGATAGAAACCTTAAGTTTCGACATCAAAGACTCTATGTGCGGCTTCCGAATCTATCCATTGGCCGCAACAGAACAGCTTTTCTTAAGCCAAGCGTTAGGCGAACGTATGGATTTCGATATTGAAATCTTAGTCAAACTCTTTTGGCAGGGCGTCAGTGTCAAACATCTCCCCACTCGGGTTATCTATCCAGAAGATGGCACCAGCCACTTTCAAGGAGTGAAAGACAATGTGCGGATCTCAGCCATGCACACTAAGCTATTTTTTGGCATGTTACGCCGTTTGCCGAAGTTGTTAACACGTAACAAGCAAACAGATGCCAGTACACATTGGTCGAGCATCGGTGAACGAGGCAGCTATTGGGGCATTAAGCTCCTTGCCAGTAGTTATAAAATTGGTGGCCATTGGCTATGCCGTGCCATCATGTATCCAGTGATTGGCTACTTTTTCCTAACGGGGCGTAATGCAAGGCAAGCCTCGCTCGATTTTCTTAATCAGGTGCAAAGTTTTGACCCCGACCACCCACAGCTACAGGGCACCATAGGTTGGCGTCATAGCCTCAAACACTTTATTGCATTCGGTAATGCGGCACTTGATCGTATCGATGCGTGGTGCGATCGCATTAAGCTCAGTCAAGTCGACTTCCCCAACCGCGAAGCTCTTGCCGAACCCTTAGCACAAGGTCAAGGCGCCGTATTATTGGTGTCACATTTAGGTAATTTGGAGCTATGCCGGGCTATCTCAATCCATCAGCGCAAAGTGAAAGTCAATGTAATGGTGCTGACCCAAAACGCCGAGAACTTTAATCGAGTACTGAAACAACTCAATCCCGACAGCGCCCTGAACCTGATTCAGGTCACCGAATTGGGACCGAGTACTTCGATGTTGCTGCAAGAGAAAATTGAGCAAGGTGAACTGGTGGTCATCGCAGGGGATCGTACCTCGTCGAACAGCGAAGGTCGGGTGATCTATGCGCCATTTATGGGTAAAGCCGCGCCCTTCCCACAAGGTCCATTTATTCTAGCTGGCCTGCTGGATTGCCCAGTTTATTTAATGTTTTGCCTACGAGAACAGGGGCGTTATCACGTTCACCTAGAGCATTTTTCAGATACGCTCAAAGGGCCTCGCACAGGCAGGATGGAACGCTTAGAAGCCGCGGTCAACCGCTATAGTGCTCGACTTGAATACTACGCACGGCGTGAACCATTGCAATGGTTTAACTTTTTCGATTTTTGGCGCAAAGATGAAGAGATCCAGCGCGCGGCAGCAACGTCTGCCCCAAAGCATACTAATAGGATAGACAGATAGATGACTGAAACGATTACACCTTCTCATACAGAAGAGATTGTTAAATTTGGCCAACGCTCGCTAACCCTTGAAGAGGTTGTTGCGGTGGCAAAAGGCGCGAAAGCGCAACTGCAAGTCAGCCCTGCATATCAAGAATATATCCAGAAAGGCGCGCGATTTATCGACAGCTTACTCGCTGAAGAGGGCGTAGTGTATGGCGTTACCACAGGCTATGGCGACTCATGTACTGTCACGGTTGGGCTTGATTTAGTTCACGAACTCCCTCTGCATCTGTCACGTTTTCATGGCTGCGGGCTCGGCGAAATCCTATCTCCGATGCAGGCTAGAGCGGTCATGGCCTGTCGCCTTAGTTCGCTTGCAGTCGGTAAATCTGGCGTAAGCTATGAACTACTTCAGCGTATTGAAACACTGCTTAACTTGAATATCATTCCTGTGATCCCTGAAGAGGGGTCTGTGGGTGCCAGCGGCGATCTGACGCCACTTTCCTACCTAGCCGCCGTACTCGTCGGTGAACGTGATGTGATCTACCAAGGGCAGCGTCAAAGCACCGCAGAGGTATACAGCGAACTCGGTATCATACCGCTTAAACTCAGACCTAAAGAGGGATTGGCACTAATGAACGGCACTGCCGTAATGACCGCCCTTGCATGCCTTGCCTACGATAGAGCTCAATACATGGCCAAAATGGCAAGTCGTATCACAGCCATGGCTTCATTAACGCTTAAGGGGAATTCCAACCACTTTGATGACATTCTCTTTGCGGCTAAACCACACCCAGGACAGAACCAGATAGCCGCTTGGATCCGTGAAGACCTTAATCATCATGAACACCCAAGAAACTCTGATCGTCTGCAAGATAGATACTCAATTCGCTGTGCACCGCACATTATTGGTGTACTGCAAGATGCCTTACCATTTATGCGTCAGTTTATCGAAACAGAACTCAACAGTGCCAATGACAACCCGATAGTCGATGCCGAAGGCGAACATATTCTTCATGGGGGTCACTTCTATGGCGGACATATTGCCTTTGTCATGGACTCAATGAAAAATTGTGTTGCCAATATCGCCGACCTTATCGACCGTCAGATGGCATTGGTCATGGACCCTAAATTTAATAATGGTCTACCTGCCAACCTTTCTGGTGCCACAGGTGAACGCCGCGCCATTAACCACGGTTTTAAAGCCGTGCAAATTGGCGTATCAGCGTGGACAGCTGAAGCACTTAAACAGACCATGCCCGCCAGCGTATTTTCACGCTCTACAGAGTGTCACAACCAAGATAAGGTCAGCATGGGCACTATTGCCGCTAGAGACTGCATGCGTGTGCTGCAGTTGACTGAACAGGTTGCCGCCGCTGCGCTGCTAGCAATGACCCAAGGCATTCATCTACGCGTCAGCCAAGGTGAGCTATGCCAAGCATCACTCACCCCGTCAGTGGCTAAGACCTTGACTCAGGTTAGCGCTGATTTTGAGCTGCTCACAGAAGACCGACCACTTGAACAAGTCTTAAGACAAACCGTAGAGAAGATACAGCAAGCCCACTGGGAAGTGTGTCATTAAGGAGCCACTACGATGAAGGCGATACTGACCACCGAGTTGGACATGGTGATCCCATTCCATGATGTCGACCCAATGGGGATAACCTGGCATGGCAACTATCTGAGATACTTTGAGGTCGTTCGCTGTCAGTTACTCGACCAGATAGATTATGGCTACCGTACGATGCAAGATTCTGGTTACGCTTGGCCCATTGTCGACCTGCAAATTAAGTATGTTCAGTCGAGTAGTTTCGATCAGCAAGTGAAAGTGGTCGCCAAGTTAGTCGAATGGGAACACCGCATTAAGATCACTTATGAAGTGCGAGATGCATTAACCAATAAACGGTTAACCAAAGGCTACACTATCCAAGCCGCCGTTGAGATGAAGACTAAGGAGCTGTGCTTTGTGACACCCAATTGCTTCCGTGAAAAAATCGCTCATCTCGTCGACCTTAGTGGGGAAAGCTAATATGGCCTCATCATTGCCCCGCACATGCTTGATTGGCGTACTGCTTTTTAGTCTAAGCTTGTTTAGCCATGCTAACCAAAGCCCCTCTTACGATTCTCTTTTTAGTCAAAATGCCGACAATGCTCAGCTGCAAACCTTAGCGCAACGCCTCAATAGCGGCGAAACGGCGCAGGGCAATTTCACCCAGTACCGCTACCTTAAAGTCCTCAAAAAGCCGTTAGTCAGCCATGGACAATTCCTATTTCAAAACCAACAGGGGCTCGCTTGGTTACAAACTCGTCCTTTTGCCAGTGGCTTAGTGCTGACCCAAGGAGCATTGATACAGATCGATAGCGACGGCAATCGGCAGGTCTCTCAAGCACAGAATAATCAACAAGCCAATGCTCTTGCTCAGATGATGCCCACCTTGATGAATGGCTTGTTGCAAGGCGAGATTGCCCCTTTAACCTCACAATTTAGCCTTTTCCTACTGCAAGAGGGTCAGCAGTGGCAACTTGGTTTGGTGCCACTCGACCCCTTAATTAAACAAGCGATGCCCAAATTGGTGTTACAAGGTGAGCAGCAACTGCAACAACTCATCTTACTAGGCCACAATGGTGACCGCAGCGAAATCCACTTTGAGCAGATCACTAACCAGCCATTGACTGAGCAGCAACTCAACTACTTCTCATCGGTAACACCTAAGCCTGCGCAATAATGATGATTAAAGGTTCAAATCCAGCAGGCCAAGGCTCAATTAAACGCAAAGCCATGATTTGGTTTGCGTTAGTATTTTGCGCTTTCATGCTTGGGGTCTATCAACTTAACCAAGGCGCAAAAATTCAAAGCGATATTTTGGCCATGCTACCTGAGATACATGAGGAAGCATTGACTCAAGTAGCACTTGAACGCGTAGAAAGCCAACTGGCTGACAGGGTCTACATCGCGCTGCAGGCCAGCAGTGAGGCGCAAGCCATTGACTCAGCCCAGCTGCTACTAACTCAGTTACGCACAGATAAAAACGTTTTTACCGATGTCAAAAGTGGCGACATTGATAGCGTTCGCGCACTAAATCAGTTTTACTTTCCTCACCGCTTTAGTTTACTCACGGCAAACCAGCAGACTCTAATAGAGAACAAACAATTAGCGCGGTTGGAGGCTAATGCTTTAGCTCAGCTATACAATGCTTTTGGCTACGCCAACAGCGAGCTGATCAGCCAAGACCCGCTATTGCTGTATCCCGATACGTTAAAGGCTATGGCACCGACGCAAAAAGTCAAAGTTGCCCAAGGAATATTAGTCTCTACAACGCACAATGACTTGGGGCAATCATATTATTCAGCCATCGTTATGGCAAAAGGGGTTGGCAGCGCATTTAACCCCCAAAGCCAGCAGCAACAAATCAATAAACTCACCGAATCTATTGCAGTTGTACGAGCACAGTTACCTACAGGTGTTGAGCTTAAGGTACTTAAAGCTGGCGCACTGTTCCATGCCAGCGCCGCCACCTTACAAGCCAAAAAAGAGGTGTCATCTCTTGGTCTGGCCTCACTTATTGGTGTGATTGCATTGGTCTGGTGGGCATTTCGCTCTATGATGCCACTGCTAATAGCCAGCCTAACCATAGCCACAAGTTTACTGTTTGCCGTTGTCGCGACATTGAGTCTATTTGGTGAATTACACTTGCTGACCTTAGTCTTTGGAACCAGTCTTATCGGTATTGCCATCGACTTTAGTTTTCATTTTTATTGCGAACGCTTGGAACAGGCTGATAGCTCTGCGTCAGTGGCAGTGACTAAGGTATTCCCCGCAGCGACGTTAGCGTTAATCACCACAGTGCTCGCCTACAGCGCAATAGGTATGACCCCCTTTCCGGGAATGCAGCAAGTAGCTATCTTCTGCGCGGCTGGCCTTATTGGCGCTTATATCACCTTAGTGTTGGCCTATCCCTTCATTGCCAATAGCCGATTGCCTCATCGACCTCTACCGCTGCGCTTAGCACAACAGTATCTCGATAAGATTGCTGTACTCAGTCAGCAAGGTAATACCTCATGGTGGCGGACAGGCTTGCTTGGTATCGCGCTAGTCACCGCGCTAGGGTTAAGCCAGTTGCAGACGGATGACGATATTCGTAATCTGCAACAAAGTCCCAATGACGTGGTCAGCCAAGAGGCGCAACTACGCTTATTACTCAGTGGCGGCACCGATAACCAATTTATCTTAGTACGTGCGCCTAACGCCCAAGCGCTGCTGCAACAGCTTGAAGCGATCAAGCCAACACTAAACAAACTGACACAAGATGGTGTGATTGGTAATGCCATCAACTTGGCAAACTACCTACCAAGCCAAACAACTCAAGCCACTAACTATCGGTTGCAGGGTGAGATTTACCACAATATCGACCACATTCTTGCAAAGATGGGATTAGCGCCAGAACTCGCCAGTGATTTGCGTCAGCAATACCAGCAGGCGGCGGCACTAACCATTACGCCAGAGGCATTTTTTAATAGCCCCGCAGGGCAACTCTTTTCTCCTTTATGGTTACCTGCATCCAATCAAGAGCGCGACTTTGGCGCTATCGTGCTGCTAGGGGGGATCAGCAACATTGACACACTTCAGCAGGCGCTTGCGACGACATCCAGTGTACAACTGGTAGATAAAGTCGCCGATATTTCTCATGTCATGGCCAAATACCGCTCGCTCACGCTGTGGTTACTGCTATTGTCACTGCTGATCGCCTGGGGCATTTTTTCAATGCGATTTGGCGTCAGGCTCGCCTTGTATGTCACTGCTGTACCCGCTACCTCTGCGCTGCTAACCCTCGGGTTATTAGGGCTTTTAGGCTCGGGGCTCACCCTATTTCATGCACTTGCACTAATCCTAGTCTTTGGCATTGGGGTTGATTACAGCCTGTTTTTCGCCGAGGCAAAACAGGGGCGAGCCGTGATGATGGCGGTGTTTATGTCAGCCTGTTCGACACTCTTGGCATTTGGCCTATTGGCCTTTAGCCAAACACCCGCTATTCACTATTTTGGTTTAACCTTGCTCTTAGGTATCGGATGTACCTTCCTGCTATCCCCCTTCGTACATAATTTTATAAGGACCCACAAGTGATGGAATCAGCCCAATCACCAGCTCATGCAATTGCCCAATATGATGTTGTCATCATAGGAGCTGGACCATCAGGAAGTGTTGCGGCAAGCCTATTGCACCAGCAAGGAAAAAAGGTTCTTGTACTTGAAAAGCAAGCGTTTCCGCGCTTTTCAATTGGGGAAAGCCTGCTGCCATGCTGTATGCAAATGCTTGACGAAGCCAATATGCTCGACGCGGTAAATAATGCAGGGTTTCAATTTAAAAATGGCGCTGCCTTTAATGCTAATGGACGCAGCACACATTTTGATTTTACCGATAAGTTTACTCCAGGTCCCGGCACCACCTTTCAGGTAGAGCGTGGCAGCTTTGATAAACTGCTTGCCGACACCGCCATAGAGCAAGGTGTAGAGATCCGCTTTGGCGATACGGTGGAGGCCATTGATCTATCGGCCGATCCTCTGCTATCCATTGTCGATAAGCAAGGCATACCGTATCAAGTGCAGGCACGCTATCTACTCGATGCCAGTGGCTTTGGCCGCGTCTTACCTCGACTACTCGACTTGGAGCGTCCCTCAGATCTACCTAGCCGTACTGCAATTTTCACCCATATCGACGATCATATCGATGAAATTGAACTGGCAGATTACCAGTTCGATCGCAACAAGATCCTGATTAGTGTTCACCCCGATAACCGAGATATTTGGTATTGGCTCATCCCCTTTAGCAATGGCCGTTGCTCGCTAGGTGTCGTGGGAGAGCCCCACCTCCTTGGGGATATTGGTGACGATCTTGAATCGGTGCTGATGCGACTCGTTAATGAAGAGCCTAGACTCAAGCAGTTATTGGCTAAAGCAAAGGTAGTTCGCCCCTGCGCTCGCCTTGAAGGTTACTCTGCCAACGTCAGCACCTTGGCCACCAACAAATTTGCCTTGCTGGGCAATGCTGGCGAGTTTTTAGACCCCGTATTCTCCTCTGGCGTAACCATAGCGATGCAATCAGCCTCAATGGCTGCTAAATGTGTCGTTAAACAACTCAATGGCCAGGAGGTCGATTGGCAAGTCGACTACGCAGCGCCACTGATGCTCGGAGTAGATACCTTTAGAACCTACGTACAAGCTTGGTATGATGGCCGCTTTCAAGATGTGATCTTTTTCGAAGCGCCTAACCCGAAAATTAAGCAGATGATCTGCTCAATTCTAGCGGGCTACGCTTGGGATCAAAATAATCCGTTTGTCACCGAGTCGGAGCGACGCCTCAATATGATCGTTGAGCTATGCAAATGACAAGGCGGTTTAACACTTCACTTAAGCGGGTGCGACCACGCATTGGTTTGTTATTCGCCATGTGGCTGCTGCTATTAAGCGGTTGTGCTCAACAATTGGACCGAAACACTTGTATGTCCTTAGCTCGTGGGGTGGACTACTGCTTAGCACCACTGCAAAGCGATGTTAACCAAAGTCAAACACAACAGGTCAGCATTGCAGTGCAAGGCGAAAGACATCAACTACTCAGCCAGCTTGAGATTGTGCCGCAACAGTTGACCTTAGTTGGCCTCGCGCCGCTAGGGCAGGCGTTATTTACCGTCACCTATGATGGGCATAGCGTCAGCAGCCAGCAAAGTATCTTCCTGGGCGATCAATTTAAGGCAGAATATCTCCTTGGCTTACTGCAATTGATATACTGGCCTATCGAAGATGTAAATCGCAATTTACATGGTGGACAATTGCGCTCAGCCGACTGTGATGCAGTGCAATGCAGAAGCCTATATGCTAACGGCAGTGATACGCCACAGATTGAGATCCGCTATGACCAGCAGTCACTTTGGATGGCTAAGGTCGCGTTATCGATTGCACAGGCAGACTTGACACTAACCATCAACCCAATTGCTGAGTAAACCGAGTCAATGACTCCACTAAATAGAACGGACACTATGACAGATATCGCCATCACAGATTTGGGATTGTGCACCCCCTTAGGCCAGACACCCAAAGAGGTGTTAACTCGGCTACTTGCGGGCGACACCAGTGCAATGCAATGGCGTAATGATCTTATCCCTAATGAGGAGGTGTTAGTCGGTATGGTGGACTATGCCCTACCGGAGATCCCTGCCTCGTTACACTGTTTTAGTTCGCGTAATAATCAACTGTTATTAAAAGCGGCAAAGCAAATAGAAGCCAGCGTCAGCGCTGCAAAGGCACGTTACGGCGCTGATAGAGTAGCCATTATTTTAGGTACTAGCACCTCTGGTATCGCCAAAGGCGAAGAGGCATTGGCCTATCGCAATACTCACGGTACGCTGCCGGAAGATTACCTCTACTCAAAACAGGAGCTCGGTAATAGCGCAGAGTTTTTAAAGGCCTATTTTGAATTAACAGGCCCCTGCTATACCGTCTCAACGGCGTGCTCGTCCAGTGCCAAAGTGTTTGCCAGCGCTAAACGCATGCTTAAGGCTAATCTGTGCGATATGGTGATCCTTGGTGGCGCCGACAGCCTATGCAAACTCACGCTTAATGGTTTTCATTCGCTCGAATCAGTATCGAAAGCTCATTGCCAGCCTTTTAGTCGCAATCGCGATGGCATTAATATCGGTGAAGGCGCAGCACTGTTTACCTTAACGTCGGGCCAAAGCGCTGTCATGCTTGCTGGCGTTGGAGAGTCAAGCGATGCCCATCATATCTCTGCGCCCCATCCTGAAGGGCGTGGCGCGATTGCCGCCATTAAGATGGCACTTGATGATGCCAGTATCCGTGCCGAACAGATTGATTATATAAACTTGCATGGTACCGCGACCATGAAAAACGATGCCATGGAAAGCCATGCATTAAGTGAAATATTTCACCATCACCAGCCATGGGTCAGTTCAACCAAGCCTCTGACGGGTCACGCCTTAGGGGCTGCAGGAGCAATAGAAGCGGCATTCTGTTATTTACTGCTTTCATCTCTTAATACTCTGCAGCGCCTACCGCCACAAGTCGGTGATCAGCAATGGGACAGTCACAATCCGGCGCTCAATTTTGTTGATGCCAACACTCAAACGCCACTGCACTATGTGATGAGTAACTCATTTGCCTTTGGCGGCAGCAATGCCAGTATCATTTTTAGCAAAAGAGAGACCAATACATGAGTCAGATAGTCGATGTTAGCCATATTGCTGTCGATAATGTGGTGCCTCACCGCGCGCCGATGATCTTGATTGATCGCCTGCTGCAACATCAACCCGACTCCTTAACCACTGAGGTTACCATTGGTAAGCAAAGTGCCTATTACAACTCACACACTGCTAGCGTACCAAACTATGTTGGCATCGAGTATATGGCACAAAGTATTGCGGCACTTGCAGGTATCGAAGCTATCGCGCGCGATGAGCCAATTCAGGTGGGTTTTTTATTGGGGACGCGTAAATTGGCCATGAATATCGCAGACTATAAGCTAGATCAATGCTACCAAGTTAGCGTGACCAGACTCTATCAAGAGGAGAGTGGCCTTGCGGTGTTTGACTGCAAAATTTCACATCAAGATCAAGTCGTTGCTTCAGCCAACGTCAATGTTTTTCAGCCTCAGGATACCCAAGCGTATATCGCTGACAGTATTCAAGGTAATGGGTAAGTGAGACCAGGATGAATAAAAGAGTATTAGTTACAGGCGCTAGCCGTGGCATAGGAAAGGCGATAGCTCTCAAGCTGGCACAGTCGGGTTACGATATTGCCCTGCATTTTCATAGCAATGTCACCGCAGCGGCAGATACCGAAGCAGAGCTGACAGCTATAGGGGTCAATGTGAGTAAGCTGCAGTTTGATGTCGCGGATCGCGCTGGCGTTAAACAGGCTATCGAAAATGATATCGCCACCCATGGAGCTTATTACGGCCTAATCCTCAATGCGGGCATTAACCGTGACACCGCGTTCCCAGCCATGACAGAAGAGGAGTGGGATAGCGTTATCCACACTAACCTAGATGGCTTCTATAACGTGGTACATCCCTGCACTATGCCAATGATTCAAACCCGCAAAGGTGGACGGATCATTACCATGGCATCAGTTTCAGGTATTGCAGGCAACCGCGGCCAAGTGAATTATAGCGCCTCTAAAGCCGGTATTATCGGTGCAACCAAGGCCCTAAGCCTAGAGCTAGCCAAGCGTAAGATTACCGTTAACTGCATCGCGCCCGGGTTAATTGAAACTGATATGGTGGCAGAGTTTCCTAGCGATATGGTCAAAGAGTTGGTGCCGATGCGCCGCATGGGACAACCCTCAGAGATTGCTGGGCTGGCAAATTTCCTGTTATCCGATGAGGCGGCCTATATTACTAGGCAGGTCATATCAGTAAATGGTGGCATGATTTGATGACAAACAGCAGCAGACGAGTCGTGATAACCGGTGTAGGTGGCGTCACCGCCCTCGGCCATGACTGGCAAACCATTGCCAGTCGCCTAAAAGCGCTAACAAACTGCGTTGTTCGCATGAATGATTGGGATCGCTATGATGGATTAAATACCCGCCTTGCCGCCCCGATCGTCGACTTCGACAAGCCCGCCCACTACACACGTAAAAAAATTCGCTCAATGGGCCGCGTGTCTATCATGGCCGCATGGGCCAGCGAAAAAGCCCTTATGGATGCAGAATTACTCGACTCCCCAGTGGTTACCTCAGGGGCGATGGGAATAGCCTACGGCTCGTCGACGGGAAGTACCGATCCGATTATCGCCTTTGGAGACATGCTCAAAGAGGGTGACATGTCTGGCGTCACCGCCACTAGCTATATCCGCATGATGGCGCACACCACAGCCGTCAACGTTGGAGTATTCTTTGGCCTCAAGGGACGCGTACACACCACCAGCAGCGCCTGCACCTCTGGTAGCCAAGGCATAGGTTATGCCTACGAAGCGATTAAATATGGCCAACAAGATCTGATGCTCGCAGGCGGAGGAGAGGAGCTGTGTCCAACCGAAGCTGTGGTATTTGATACCCTCTTTGCCACCAGCACCAAAAATGATCAGCCAGCGCACACTCCCAGTCCATTCGACAGAGATAGAGATGGCTTAGTCATTGGCGAAGGCGCTTGCACCTTAGTGTTAGAGGAACTCGAACACGCGAAGGCCCGTGGCGCTAAAATCTATGCTGAGATTGTCGGCTTTGGCACCAATTCAGACGGTTTGCATGTAACTCAGCCCAATGCTAACACCATGGAAGTGGCCATACGCTTGGCACTCAAAGATGCTGCGCTAGCCCCAGATGCTATCGGCTATATAAATGCCCACGGTACCGCCACCGATAGAGGTGATATTGCTGAAACACAGGCCACATCGGCAGTGTTTGGCCCCACAATGCCCATCTCATCACTCAAGAGTTACACCGGTCATACCTTAGGTGCATGTGGCGCTCTCGAAGCTTGGGTAAGCATTGAGATGATGAATGCTGGTTGGTTCGCGCCAACTCTTAACCTCAGTAACATCGACCCCGAATGCGGCGAGCTCGATTATATCAAAGATGATATTAGGCAGATAAATACCGACTACGTCATGAGCAATAACTTTGCTTTTGGTGGTATTAATACCTCGTTAATCTTCAAACGCTGGCGCGAGTGAATTTTTACCGGTTTACCAACCAGCAACCACATAACACAGCCTGAAGGGCGAACAAACGCCCTTGATGACTTCACATAGTCTAAACCTAGGCAAAGCGACACGGCATCGCTTTGTCTAAGTTCACAGCACTTAACGAAAACCGGCACCGCTTTTGCTATTGCTCAACATAGATACAAGCGACCAGCTCAATAAATTAGGACAATTGGTGAAATTTATTTTAGACGATCTGACGGGTGACGCTATCGTCCAGTTATTGCAGCAACACCTCGAAGAGATGTATTCCACTTCCCCTTCAGAAAGTGTTCACGCACTCGATCTCAGCGCATTAAAACAGCCCTGCATTCGATTTTGGAGTCTATGGGACAATGAGCAACTTGCGGGTTGCGGCGCACTCAAACGCCTCAGCCACAACCACTTTGAGATCAAGTCCATGCGCATCGCACAGAGTTACCGTCAACAAGGGCTAGGTGCCAAAATTTTATATCATTTAGTGGCAGATGCATCACAACAAGGGGGCAAACAGATCAGTTTAGAAACAGGAACTATGGCGTTTTTTGCGCCAGCAAGAAACCTATACAGCAAGTCTGGCTTTCACATCTGCCCGCCCTTTGCTGATTATCAACCCGACCCTAATAGCATCTTTATGACCAAACAGCTTTAAATGGAGATATTGCATTCAACAGTCAATTAGAATAATCTTATTGAATATTTTCTAATTGATGGGCGTTGTTATGTTTCAATCGTTATTAGCTAAACTCTCTGGCAGCCAAGATGGACATACCTGTTGGCAACTTATTGAGCAAGGGGCCAAAGTGATCGATGTGCGCTCACCAGAGGAGTTCAATAGCGGCCATTTGCCAGGCGCGATAAATATACCGTTAGCCAATTTAGAAAGCGGATTAACTCAGGTTACCGACAAACAAGCGTCCATTGTGCTCTATTGTGGCGCAGGGATCCGTGCCCAGAAAGGCTGTGATATCTTAAAGGCTCAGGGCTTTAACTGTGCCATCAATGGCGGTTCACTTAAAGATCTCCTCTGTTGCCAACCAATATAGTGAGCCCCTTTTAATGAAGCCTAGAACGACTAAAACGCCACCCCGCAGTGATAACAAAGCCAGCGCTCACTTTAGCTTTTCGGCAAACCGACGCTTGGCCAGCCACAAAGTGCGTTATATTGAAACCAATGTAACGAGTGATCGATGTACGCTGTGCGACTTAGACAAGGTTAAGTAACCGCTATTCAAGATAAATAAAAAGCGCCACTCAATTCGAAATGGCGCTGTAACCTATCGCTACATAAACTGACATGAGCATTTGGGTCTAGGGTTGATGATAGTGAAAATGTTTGCAGCCAAAAGGTTAGGCGCTCAACAGCTCGATATTCTGTTTAGCTAAATTAATACCCTGTTCAGTTGCATCAGGCCCCATATTCAGGGCTTCGCCATAAACGGTTTCAACATCTGTAATGCCAATAAAACCTAAAACCGTTTTCAGGTAAGGCACCACATGATCGCTCACACCATCTTTATGTACCCCACCACGAGTTGTCAGCAATACTGCGCGCTTCCCTTCAAGCAAGCCCTTTGGTCCTGTTTCTGTGTAGGTAAACGTCACACCCGCTCGCGCAATCAAATCAATCCAGTTTTTTAACTGTGTCGGGATACTAAAGTTATACATAGGCGCCGCTATCACTAAGGTATCGTGCGACTTTAACTCTTCAATCAAGCGGTCAGACAAATCTAATGCCTGCTGCTGGCGCAATGTCAGCTCGTCACCACCGCGCAATCCCGTGGCAATTTCACCATCAAGGATAGGTAGCGTATCCGCCACCAGATCGCGCACCGTGATGCTCGCCCCTTGTATTTGCCAGTGAGACTGCAAGTGTTCAACCAATTTAGCTGACTGCGAGTAGTCCCCTAATATGCTCGATTTTAATATTAAAACCTTTGCCATGTTTGTTTCCCCAATGCCGTTTTCGATAATTGAGGCTCAGTCTATACCTCAATTAATTGCAAGATAAGCGCATAAAACTCTCCAAAACAATCTAATTTTTAGAACCATTAACACCTCATCTGCAGATTTAAATCTGACAAGGATATAACCTAGGCTTTTCTCTCACAGCATCGAATGAGCAATAAGCCCCCAAATCATTAGGTGAACGATTAATCGTCAAAAAGTGATCCTGCTGAATTTTTGCAGCGTAAAGCACAGGGTAATCAATTGTAACTGAGGAAAAGCTAATGAAACAGATATACCCCGCGTTACTGCTCAGCACTATGATAGGTCTTACCGCTTGTAGCAGCGACGATGATAATGAGATGCCCGCAACAAACCTACCCGTTGCCGAAACCAACATCCGCGTTATCCATGCAGGCGTCGATGCGCCAGCCGTCAATGTCAATGCTAATGGTGCTGAAATTCTTACCGATGTTGACTATGCCGTTTCAAGCGGTTTGCTCACTGTGCCTGAAGGCATGTATGCCGTTACAGTTGATGCCAAACTTGCAGACGGTACCGTCACTGAAGTCCTAAACGCAGACTTAGATGCGATGACAGAGATGGAATACACCGCCGTCGCCGTAGGTAAAGTCGCTGACGAAACCTTGCAACTTAAACTGATTGCAAATGCCACCAGCGATATCGCCGATGATTACGCTCGCGTTCAGGTACTGCACGGCACTTCAGATGTCGGTCTGGTTGATATCTACGTGACTGCCCCCGACGCAGACATCACGACCACTGCACCTACCCTGTCGGCCAACTTTTTAGATGCCAGCGATCAACTCGAAGTACTTGCTGGCGATTACCAAATCAGAATCACAGGATCGGGTAGTAAAACCCCAGTATTTGATTCTGGCGCTGTAGCGCTGCAGTCCACCACCGACTATTTAATCACCGCCATTCCCAACGCATGGTCGGGTGACTCACCGGTAGCACTGTTGGTGGCATTGGATAATGCCCAGCTGGTGCTGCTAGACAAAATGGCAGGCAGTGATGTGCGAGTGGTGCACGCCGTTGCAGACGCCCCCGAGGTTGATGTGTTTCTCGATGGTGCAAGTACTCCTGCTGTAGACATGCTGGCATTCGGTAACGCCACTGGCTACCTTAATGTCCCAGAGGGCACTCACACCGTCACTATAGCGGCCGACGCCGATAACAGTGTAGTGGTTATCGATGAAGCGGAAGTCACCTTAAATGCAGGCGATAGTTATACCGTAATGGCTGTAGGTTCACTCGGCGGTGATGACATTCAGCCATGGGTACTAATGGAAAACCGTCGTTCTGTGGCAACTGAAGCCAAATTGAATGTGGCTCATGCCTCTTATTCGGCAGGCAACGTAGACATCTATCTTACTGAGTCCGATGACATATCAGAAGCGACTCCCGCTTTAACCAACGTACCGTTTATGGCCGCATCGGGCAGCTTATCTATTGCGCCAGGTGACTATGTAATAAGTGTAACCCCAACAGGTACAAAAACGGTGGCAATTGGCCCACTTAGTGTGAGCTTGGCAGCGGGTGGATTATATGGCGTCGCAGCGGTTGATGCTCAAGGAGGCGGCGCGCCGCTAAGCGTTATTCTAATGGATGACTTTATTGCAGATATGTAGCCCTCCGCTTGATAGTGCTTGGTTTCCACAAATTTAAAGCTTTGTGAGAATCAAAGATGAATAACAGCGCCTTTTATGGCGCTGTTTTATTTTAATTAACTTAACACCTTAGATTTACCAGTACTTTACCAAAGCGTGATACACAAATTAGGGATCGGTGATGGTTTTCTGGTATTCTATGCAGTTATTAAATGACTTCTATGCATAAAGAATAATGTCCAAACAAGACTCGCTGTGGTTCAAATCATTACGCTGGATCCAAAAGAAATTAGTACACACTATTGTTGTACCCCATGATCCTTTTGACGACCTTAACCTCGATTCAGACAAGCCGCTTGTCTACGTGATGAAGACTGAGTCGATCAGCGACATTGCTGCCCTCAGCGAAATGACAGAAAAACTCGGTCTACCTAGCCCTTATGAACCGCTCAAGGTTGAAGGTGAAACGGCACCGCGCGTTGTCTGTGTTGAAGGGGCCAAACCCCTATTTGGTCAACGTGAAGGTAATCAACATTATCTTGAAAGCTTCACTCGGTTACTCAGCGCCCACAAGCAGCATCCCGAGTTAGACATCCAATTAGTACCAGTAAGCCTTTATTGGGGACGCACTCCTGGTAAAGAAGATGACACCATGAAAGCCGCGGTATTAGAGCGTGAAAACCCGACTTGGCTGCGTAAATGCTTAATGATCCTCTTCCTCGGTCGGCATAACTTTGTGCAATTTTCCAATGCAATGTCATTACGCTATATGGCTGATGAACACGGCACCGACAAACGGATCGCACAGAAATTAGCCCGTGTAGCACGTGTACACTTCCGCCGGCAACGTAAAGTAATGACAGGACCGGTGCTGCCCAATAGGCAGAACTTATTCCATGCATTGCTCAAGTCTGAATCGATGAAAAAAGCGATTCAAGAAGAGGCGCAAAGTAAGAAGATCTCTGAAGAGCAGGCCCGCGAAAAAGCGATGGAGTATCTTGATGAGATCGCAGCCGACTATTCAGACAGCCTAGTTCGTATTGCTGAGCGCTTCCTCACTTGGTTGTGGAATAAGCTCTACAAAGGGATCAACATTAAAGGGGCTGAACAGGTGCGTCAGCTGCACCACGATGGCCATGAGATCGTGTATGTGCCCTGCCACCGTAGTCACATGGATTACCTGCTACTCTCCTATATTCTTTATTATCAAGGCATGGTGCCACCGCACATTGCCGCTGGTATCAACCTTAACTTCTGGCCCGCAGGACCTATGTTCCGCCGCGGCGGGGCCTTCTTTATTCGCCGCAGTTTCCGTGGCAATAAACTCTACACTGCGGTATTCCGTGAATACCTTGATCAACTGTTTGCCAAAGGATATTCGGTGGAATACTTCACCGAAGGTGGACGCTCTCGCACAGGCCGCCTACTCGCTCCCAAAACAGGCATGATCGCCATGACGCTTAACAGCGTATTACGTGGCGTAGAGCGCCCTGTGACACTGGTACCTGTTTATCTTGGCTATGATCACGTGATGGAAGTCGCCACTTACCACAAAGAACTCAGTGGTAAGAAAAAGAAGAAAGAATCGGTATGGCAGGTGTTCGGTGCTATCCGCAAACTAAGTAATTTTGGCCAAGGTTATGTCAATTTTGGTGAACCAATTACCTTGCACAGTTTCCTTAACGAGCAAGTCCCCACGTGGCGTGAAGAGTTAGCGAAAGATCCAGAACAAAAACCGACTTGGTTAACCCCTGTGGTCAATACCTTAGCCAACCGAGTTATGACTCGTATTAACGATGCCGCAGCGGTGAGTTCGGTCACCCTAACCAGCTTAGTCCTGCTCGCATCTGAGCAGAATGCCTTAGAGCGTTCACAGCTAGAAAGGCAGCTCGATCTCTATCTGACTATCTTGAAGGAGCAGCCCTATACTGAATTTGCATCGGTTGTCGAAGGTGACGGTGCCAAACTTGTCACCCAAGGACTGGAGTTGAAAAAACTCCAGCTTGATAGCGATCCCCTCGGCGATATCATCTCGATAGATGAAAGCATCGCCATTGCGATGACCTATTATCGCAACAACATTATCCACCTATTGGTCGTGCCATCGTTAATTGCTAGCTGCCTCACACGCAACAAGCAGTGCAGCCGTGCACAGATTTTAGAGACGGTAGAAGATTTCTACCCGCTGCTTCAAGCTGAACTCTTTATGGGCATCGACGATTTAACACAATATGTGTCTAGCAATATCGATATCCTAATTAAACAGGGGATGGTTACCGAATCTGAACACCTTTGTGTAAACGATGAACATCTTAACCAGCTCCTCTTGTTAGCGGGTACAGTCAGCGAAACCATGCAACGCTATGCGATTATCTTTAATCTATTGGCGTCGTCACCTAACATTGAACGTGCAGAACTGGAAAGCGACAGCCATCAGTTAGCCCAACGTTTAGGCGCATTGCACGGCATTACCGCCCCTGAGTTCTACGACAAGAAACTGTATGGCACCCTCAGTGTTAAACTAAAAGAGTTAGGTTACCTCTCACAAACTGGCAATCAACAAGCTGTACAACGTATTCGCTCACGTGCCAACAGTTTACTGCGTTCATCGGTCAAGCAAACTATCGTCGATAGCGTAGCAGCGGAGCACGCTAAATAATGGCTAATCATATGAATGCTGCCAAAAACAGAGCATCAGGAAAGTCATTATTGGGTGGGGCGATGATCATCGCTGGTACCGCTGTGGGCGCTGGGATGTTTTCACTGCCTGTCGTCGGTGCAGGGATGTGGTTTAGCTACTCAATGCTAATGATGGTGGGCGTTTGGTTTTGTATGCTGGTCTCTGGCCTACTATTACTAGAAACCAACTTACATTTTGAACCCGGCGCCAGCTTCGACACCCTGACTAGAGATACGCTCGGTAACTTTTGGCGTATCGTTAACGGCCTCTCTATCGCCTTTGTATTATACATTCTCGCGTACGCCTATATCAGCGGCGGCGGCTCGATTGTCAATCATAGCCTTACGGGGCTTGGCATCGAACTGCCACAAAGTGTCGCGGGACTGGTGTTCGCTGTCGGTCTAGCCATTATCGTGTTTATCAGTACCAAAGCGGTCGATCGGATCACTACCATTATGCTGGGTGGCATGATCATCACTTTCTTCCTCGCCATTGGTAACCTGCTGATCGAGATTGAGCCAAGCAAGCTTTTTGTCCCCGATGGTGAAGCGACCTATCTACCTTATATGCTAGCCGCTATTCCGTTTGGTTTGGTCAGTTTTGGCTATCATGGAAATGTGCCAAGCTTGGTTAAGTATTATGGTAAAGATGCCAACACTATCGTCAAAGCCATCACCTTAGGTACCCTTATCGCATTTGTGATCTATGTATGTTGGTTAGTGGCGACTATGGGAAATATCGCCCGCAGTGAGTTTGTTGATATCATCCATAAGGGAGGCAACATGGGCGTGCTGGTTGCGGCACTGTCTGATGTCATGGCCAGTGATTGGCTTACCACTATGCTCACCCTGTTTGCTAACCTTGCTGTGGCTTCCTCCTTCCTAGGTGTCACATTAGGTCTGTTTGATTATCTGGCTGATCTATTTGGGTTTGATGAGTCACGTAGCGGTCGCCTCAAAACCGCGGCAGTCACCTTTCTGCCACCCACTCTGCTGGGGTTACTTTTCCCTAATGGCTTTTTAATTGCGATTGGTTTCGCCGCACTCGCGGCAACTATCTGGGCCGCCATCGTACCAGCCTTAATGGCGTATAAGTCGAGGCAGATGTTTGCGCAAGCCGACACATTCAGGGTACCTGGTGGCACAGCGGTGATCGTCATCGTTGTGGCCTACGGCGTGTTAACAGCCGCCTGTCACTTATTGGTCATGGCAGATTTGCTGCCAGTATATGGTTCATAACAGTTAGGTTTATCGATAAGAAAACGGCGCTCATTGAGCGCCGTTTTTATTGAGATGTACGATATACTGCGCTGGCGTTATCCGTCTTAAACGTTTAAAGGCACGACTAAAACTCTGTGTATTGGCGTAACCGAGTAGGTCACTAATCTCCTCAATGTCTTTGCCCTCCATCATGTATTTAATCGCTTGGTTACTGAGGATATAGCCACACAAGCTATTAAAGTTAAACCCAAATTGCACTAAGCGACGTTGTAACTGCTGCCTGGACAACCCATAAAGTGCCGCGATTGCGTCGACCTTAGGTAAACCGTAGTAGCGAGAATAGTTAATCATCTCATACAGGACTTTTGGGAAATCATGGGGTTGGGGCATATCTAAATAGCAGCCAAACTGTGCAAGCGAGACTGTCGTCTGACTTTGATGCGTCCCTTCCCACTGGTTAACCTGTAGCAATGATTCAATATCGAGCCAAATCTCAACCTGTGACCCGCTCCAACTCACCTGACAACCGAAATAGTCTAACTGTTTCTGGTGGCCTAATGAGGCGCCGCAGAGCAAGACTTTAAGAGGTGAATATTGTGCCCCTAAAAAGTGACGTAACACGTGCACTAACGTGATCGCTACCCGCAGTGCGTCGTGAGAACGAGCCTCTCCCATTACATAGGGGTTGCTATAACACCATTTTAGTAACTTACCCGATTGAATCACGTAATAGCTGGCCCCAGACTGAAAACTCGCTAATCCGTGATTGATTCGCCTAACCGCCACGGCTAAATCTGGCGCACTCAAGAACCAGTTATTAGGCAATGCAAGATCGGACAGATGAAGATGCTCTGCAATCGACAACATAAAGGTGTCATCTGCGGATTCATGGGCAATCGTCTCAAGCCAACGCGCAACATCTGTAAACGGGATTAATGCCATTGGCTCGGCTAACAATGCGTGAGGAATATCAAGTTGCTGTGGCGTAATACCATATTGTTGCTGCACCCCATAAAGCAACGCCCGCACGTAACACACTCTAATAAATGATGTATCCATCGCCCCGCCAAAACAGTCTAATTAACTCCAAAAATACCATAATTTGATGTAGTTAGCCTTTAGTTATTGTATTAGGTGGAGAAGCTATCAAAATGGCTGACTATTTTTATCCCAGAGGATGTTTATGAGTCTACTCAGTATGCCCTTCGTCGACACCAGTGTAGATACCACACTGCATGTCATAGCGACCTTTGTCATGGTGGGCACTATCGCTGCATTAGCCTATGGTTTTTGGAAAATTCATGAGTTGCCGATCAATAAGGCTCATCGCGAGCAACACCAGCAACTAGGCTTGATAACCATGCTAACTTGGATAGGCTTTATCTGGCATTGGGTATGGGTGTTAGCGGTTTGCGTTGCCTTTGTCGATAGCGAGAAGGCACTGCGAAGAGTTCGCGATATTTGGCGTGAGAAAGAGCCGCCACAACCCACTGAGGACAACAAGCATGCTTGAAGGTTTAGCAGTTTGGGCACTGTTTATCTATCTGCTGCGCTTAGTGGGTATGCCTTGGAATCAATACAGTAAAAGCTTTGCTTACCTAGGTGGCGGTGGCTGGCTACTCTTTGTCTGGGCTGGACTACTAAACTACACTCCTATGGACCTCTCGGGAGGCTCTTTGGTGCAGTCTCCTCATATTCAACTCAGGCCTGCATCGAGTCAAATCAAGGGGCAAGTTAAACATATCTACGTCAAGCCAAATCAACGAGTCGAGGCAGGACAGCTTATCTATGAACTGGATGACCAGCCTTATCGCATCGCGTTAAATAAAGCCAAGGTGGCTCAACAGAGCGCGGATGTTCTGCTTGCCATGGCGAAAGAAGATGTAAACGTTGCGCGTAAACAGCAGCAAGCTACCCTTGCCGATATCACTATTAGCCAAAATCAGCTGGCGGCGGCTAAAAAAGATCTGGCTTGGAAGCAAACCACCCTTGCACGTTACGTGGAACAAAATCGAGTCGTCCCCGATACCATCACCAAAAGCCAACTGGATGAGCAGCAAACATCGATTGATTTGGCTCAGGCGCAGCACGACACTTTTGTCACTCAAATAGAAAAGGCCAAACTGACCGAAAACAAGGCCAAATTAGACATCAAAAAGGCGCAGCTCGCGGTACAAAGTCGCCGCTCAGGTCTAGCGTCAGAGATAGAAAATGTGGCCAAAGCGCAATGGGACCTAGAGCAAACTAAAATCTATGCCCCTGCAGACGGTTACCTGACTAACTTTATCATGCGAGAAGGGCAATTTATTGGTGTCGTACCACGAATTCAAATGTATACCGATGAAAAGTATGTGCTGATGCGAGTTAATCATCAGGCGATTCGTAACGTTAAAGTGGGCCAACAAGCGGAGTTTGCCTCAGCTGTCTACCCAGGAAAAATCTTTACCGCCGAAGTCGAAGGGATCATTGAAGCCACAGGTGAAGCACAGGGAAACCTGTTTGCACGCGATGACAATGTGCGCCAAACCACAGGCCAAAACCTTAACAACAAACACCATTTTGTTCGATTAAGGCTAACCGAAACCCAAGGCTATGACATTCCCGTTGGCGCGGTGGGGCTCGCCTGGATCTCCGGCGAGAAACCTATCAGCTTCCTCGCCTTTCTCGACGTGATCAGAGGCATAGTGATCCGCATGAAATCGCAAATCTATTACTTCTATTCACTTTAAGCTTCCCGGCGTGGTGCAGTGGGCAATGATGCCAATCAGTATTAACCGCTGCACCATAGCCACTTCCTCACTTGCCAAGTAAAACTCTTGGTTTTGACATAGACAGTCACCAGAAAACAGGCTTAACTAAATCAATAACGCGACTATTTTTCTGCGCGACGTTTAAGGAATTCACGATGAAGATCTCAAGTTATCAGCATGGCGCTCCATGCTGGATAGAGCTCGCAAGCGAAGAAGCACTCTCTGGCAAATATTTCTACAATTCACTGTTTAATTGGCAACTCAAAGATATGCCGATCCCAGAGGGGATCTATACCATGTTTGCCATCGATGATGACGATATCGGCGCCATGTACCAGCTTCCTCAAACACTCATCGACGATAATATCCTCACCCATTGGACCATCTATTTTGCGGTGGATGACTTAGCCAGCAGCATAGAAGCAGTGAAAACTAACGGCGGAAAAGTATTGATAGGTCCCCATTCAGTGGGAGATGCTGGCCAAATGGCTCAATGCCAAGATCCTGAAGGTAGCGTATTTTCACTGTGGCAAGCTGGGCAACATATGGGGTCAATGCGCAACAATGAGGCCAATACCCTTTGCTGGGTAGAACTGGCATGTCGACAGCCGCAGATGGCTAAAGCATTTTATGCCCAAGTGTTAAAATGGCAGACCAAAGAGACACCGATGGCAGACTTTAACTATACCCAGTGGCTAGTCGATGGCACGGCTATCGGCGGTATGATGGTGATGAATGAAGAGTGGGGGGAGATGCCACCTCACTGGATGCCATACATCATGGTCGATAGCTGTGATGCAACGGCCGCTAAAGCCGCAGAGATTGGCGGTAAAGTCTGTGTGCCTCCCACAGATATTGAGGGCGTTGGACGATTTTCGGTGCTCAATGATCCACAAGGCGGTTTTTTCTCTGTGATTAAGCTAAACGAGTAGTCTTTGTCAGTAGAAAGCATTAATTTACACTAAGCCTTTAGTTTATAACGTTGTATCACTACATTTTTTTAGTTAGTTTATTGGGTCTGTGTTGTCTGACAGCAACCAGAAAATGAACAACAATTTAATCAGGGATGTATACAATGCTAAAAAAATGGATAGTGGTACTGATACCCGTTGCCGTCCTCGGCTTAAGCGGTTGCGCCTCGACAAGTGACACCGACGCTGATTCTGTAGCGAGCAACAGCGCTGCGAAGAAAACAACTAAAGAGTGCACCAAAGTCAGAGCCACAGGCTCAAACATCAGTCGTTGCAAAAAGTAATATTCCCTCTGTTAACGGTGTGAGCACTCTCCGTTTACCCATCGTAAACGCTTAATTGGCCACATCCACATGGGATTGATTTGCGAGTGACAGAAAAAAGCACTGTATTTACAGTGCTTTTTTTATATTCCTCGCTATCAACCTACAGACTAACTTTTAGCAAGCTTACGCCCATAAATAATGAGGTACAGCGCTGGTAAAACAAACAGCGACAACAGGGGCGCTGTCACCATGCCGCCAACCATAGGTGCTGCAATCTTCTGCATCACCTCATTTCCCGTCCCGCTGCCCCACATGATCGGCAGCAAACCAAAAAAGATGGTTGCCACTGTCATCGCTTTGGGACGAATACGCATTACAGCACCGTGAATTAACGCCTCACATAAATCGCTACGACTGTGGTAACGCCCAGCTTCCTTACGATCTCGAATGCTGTTATTAAGGTAAACCTGCATCACTACGCCAAATTCGGCCGCCACCCCTGCAAGCGCGATCATCCCAACTGAAACTGCGACCGAAAAGTTGAAATCTAAGAAATAGAGCAGCCACGCACTGCCTACCAAAGAGAATGGCAAACTCAACATGATCACCGAAGCTTGCACAAATGAGCTAAACGTCATCATCAATAGCATAAAGATCACGGCCAGCATTAATGGAATTACCAGCTCCATTTTCGCCTCGACTCGCTGCATATACTCATATTGACCAGCAAAGCTGTAGCTATAACGCGGTGGTAGCTGGATCTGCTCATCCAGCGCAGTTCTTGCCATCGCAATATACTCGCCAATGGAAATATCTTTCAGGTCGACAAACACCCAGCTGATTAGGCGACCATTTTCACTGGCGAGCATGGGCGCACCATCGCTAATCGTAATGCTGGCCAAATTGCCTAACGGGATGTACTTGCCCGTTTTGGTGAGTACTGGTAAGTCTTTGATTTTTTCTATATTGTCACGCAGTTCGCGCGGGTAACGGATATTGATGGGGTAGCGCTCTTGTCCCTGAATAGACTGCCCCACTTGCATACCTCCAATGGCCATACGCACCACATCTTGGATATCCTTTAAGGTCATGCCATAACGGGCGGCATTTTTAAGATCCGGTTCAATATCAATATAGCGTCCGCCACTGGTGCGCTGCGCAAAGGCCGACATAGTGCCAGGTAAGCCACTCACCACAGCCTCTATTTCAGTGCCGATACGTTGCAACTCATCAATGTCCGAGCCTGATATTTTTATGCCCACAGGTGTGCGCACCCCTGTCGATAACATATCAATACGCGTCTTAATCGGTTGTACCCAAGCATTGGTCATGCCTGGTACCCTCACGGTTTTTTGTAGCTCAGCGATGATACCTTCCAACGTCATCCCTGCACGCCAGGTATCACGCGGGTTGAGCATGATAGTGGTTTCTAGCATGGTCAACGGAGCAGGATCGGTGGCGGTCATGGCGCGCCCGACCTTACCAAAGACACGTTTTACCTCAGGCACAGTTTTAATCAATCGGTCAGTTTGCTGTAAAATCTCCGCCGCTTTACCTGAGCTCACCGCGGGTAAGGTTGTCGGCATATACAGCAGATCGCCCTCTTCTAGCTCAGGCATGAATTCTGACCCCATCTGACTAAAAGGATAGACCGCACTGCCTAATGCAATCAGTGCTACTAAGATACTCACCTTAGGAAAGCGCAGCACTAAGCGTAACGCAGGTTCATAGATAGCGATCAGCACCCGACTAATAGGGTTTTTCTTTTCATCGGGAATTTTACCGCGCACAAAATAGCCCATCAATACCGGTATCAAGGTGATGGCTAAAATGGCACTGCCCGCCATGGCAAAAGTTTTGGTAAATGCCAGAGGATGGAATAAGCGCCCCTCTTGCGCCTCTAAAGCGAACACAGGCACAAAGCTAAGCGTGATGATCAGCAAACTGAAAAATAGCGCTGGACCCACTTCGACTGACGCTTTACGCACCAACTCCCAATGCGCCTCACCCTGTGGCACCTCACCATTGTGTGTGGTGCGGTAGTGTTCCAGATGCTTATGCACATTTTCGACCATGACGATTGCCGCATCCACCACAGCACCGATGGCAATCGCAATGCCGCCCAAGCTCATGATATTGGCATTCACTCCAATGAGGTTCATCACAATAAAGCTGATCAAAATAGAAATAGGCAAGGAGATAATTGCCACTAAGGTTGAGCGAGCATGCAGTAAAAAGATTAAGCAGATAAGCCCCACAACCAGCATCTCTTCAATCACTTTATGCTTGAGGTTATCCACCGAATTTAAAATCAGCTCAGAGCGATCATAGGTAATAATAATCTCTACGCCATCGGGCAGACCATTTTCAATCTCTTTGAGCTTCTCTTTCACATTATTGATGGTCGTCAGAGCATTCTCGCCGTAACGCATCACTACGATACCGCCAACCACTTCGCCCTCACCATCGAGCTCGGCAATACCACGACGAGCCGCAGGCCCTGTGCGCAGCTGTGCCACGTCTTTCATCAGGACTGGCGTGCCCGACTCCGAGACGATACCCAGTGGGATCTCGGCAAAATCGGCTAAAGTTTGTCGATAGCCTGAGGAGGTGATCATATACTCGGCTTCCGCCATCTCTATGACAGAGCCACCCGTTGAGCTGTTTGAGTTGTCTAACGCATTTTTCACTGTCATCAAATCAATTTGATACAGCGCCAGCTTATGGGGATCGACAATGATCTGGTAAGACTGTTCCATACCACCAATGGTGGCAATTTCTGACACGCCAGCCACACTCTGCAACTCCAGTTTCAAGAACCAATCTTGCAATGAACGTAGTTGTGCTAAATCATGCTGGCCTTTACGGTCAACTAACGCATATTGAAATACCCAGCCGACGCCAGAGGCATCTGGCCCTAGTGTGGGCGTAACACTATCGGGTAGTTGGCCTTGAGTTTGCGACAGGTATTCCAACACCCGCGAGCGCGCCCAATAGATGTCTGTGCCATCTTCAAAGATGATATAGACATAGGAGTCACCAAACATCGAAAAACCACGCACGGTTTTCGCCCCTGGCACTGCCAACATCGCTGTCGACAAAGGATAAGTAATCTGATCTTCTACCAACTGTGGCGCTTGACCAGGATAGGAGGTTTTTACGATCACTTGGACATCGGATAGATCCGGTAGTGCATCTAATGGGGTGGTCCGCATTGCTTGGTAACCGACTAAAGCAATCACCGCAGTGAGCACTAACACCATCACCCGCTGCCTAATCGAAGCGCTAATTATTTTCTCTAACATAACGGTCTCCGATTAATGGTTGGCATGAGGGTCAGCTGTAGCATCACTATTGCTGCCACTCAATCGCTGCAAGCTACCTTGAATGCTCGCTTCAGAGTCCAGTAAGAACTGGCCTGATACGATGACTTTATCGCCAGCCTGTAAGCCTTCAATAATCTCAGCTTTCCCCTGAGCAATCATGCCAACTTTTACCGTCACTGAGGTAAAGCGATTATCGTCACGCTGCACCACCACTCGATTTTCGCGACCAGTGAGGATCAATGCTTCGGTAGGCACGGTCAGCACACCACGTTTAGGGCCACCAAACAGTTTAACGTCCACTAAAGTGCCAGGCTTAAGCAGCTTGTCGGCGTTTTCAAGCTTAATGCGCACCCGCATAGCACGTGAAACGGGGTCCAGTTCTGGGTAGATGTAGTCAATACTGGACGCTAAATCAAATAAGCCTTGCGCCGCTGATGTCACCTCAACTGGGCGTCCGGTTTCAAGCCAACTTTGCTCATTTTCAAACACATCGGCAATAACCCATACACTACTGAGGTCGACAATCTCAAACAGGGTATCGCCGGGCTGCACATACATGCCATGACGTACCGATAATTGACTGACAAAGCCATCTTGCTCCGCATAAAAAGGCACCCGATAAATGGTTTCGCCAGTGCGCTCTAGCTGTTTAATGGTTGCTGATGTCACCCCTAATAGCTCAAGGCGAAGACGCGCTTTACGTAATAGCGACTCTCCCCTCACCTTGTCTTGCTTTAGGTAGTCTTTTGCCTGCATATAGTCATCTTGGGCATTGATAAGCTCAGGTGAATAGAGCTCGTATAACAACTGCCCCTTTTTAACTTGCTGACCAATATTGTGCACCATTAAAGATTCTATCCAGCCATTAACACGGGTATGCGCATGACCTATCGCGTTCTGGTTGTACTCAACGGTGCCAATAGTTTTAACTAACTTCCATAGGGTCCCTTCGCCAACGGTTTCACTGCGCATGCCTAATGCTTGCTGCATGCCTCCCGATACGCCAACAACCACCTCTTCGCCCACTTCACCCAAGGTGACTTTTTCAAGGTTCATCCCGCAAATAGGGCAAGTGCCGGGCACGTCAGACACCACATGTGGATGCATTGGGCAGACGTATTTTACATTGCCATCGCCACTGCTTTGAGCGGCTGGCATTAATGTCGGCTTAGGTTGGTTGAGTATCTCGTCGGCCTGGCTTAATGCGGGCAGCCCTTCAGCTTGCTGATGAGCTGCATGGGGATCAGAGAGGCGCTCCTCCTCTTCCTCTTCAACTAAGAACATATTGCACTTAGGACAACGGCTACCCGCTTGATGACTGGTCTCTTCTGGGTGCATTGGGCACACATAAGTTTTCTGCTCAGCAACCGCTTGGCTATCGACACCATCGACCTCTTGTTCTACTAAGAACATATTGCACTTGGGGCAACGGCTACCCGCTTGATGACTGGTCTCTTCTGGGTGCATTGGGCACGCATAATTTTTCTGCTCAGCACCGTGTTCATGACTCTGATGGTTTGATAACTCCGCTGCCGCCAAACTCGTCGAGCTCAATAGTGCAGTAACTAAAAATAGGCTTAAAAGATAAGCCGCCTTTTGGCGCTTATTGGATAAATTTAAATGACTCATAATGCCTCACTTCCACTCAGTAACTAGTGATGTTGGTGCTGAGCAGGGCTGCTAGCAGTTTTTACTGGTTCTAAATTCATGCCACATTTAGGGCAAGTATCGCCTTTACTCCCCGTCACTTCAGGGTGCATAGGGCAATCATATTTAGCCGTTACTTTGTGGTGTTTTTGATGCTTTGGACAGTTATCACACTTGCTTTTTTCATGATGCACATTGGCATCTGCTGCGTGCTTACCATGCGGGCAGTTTTTAGTGTCAGCGGAACCTTTAGCGACCTCGAGGTTCATGCCACATTTAGGGCAGGTATCCCCTTTTTTGCCAGTCACTTCAGGATGCATAGGGCAATCATAGTTTTGTACAGCTTGCTCACCATGAGCATGCTGGTGTGCAAACGCCATCGGCGCTGACATTACAAAAAGAAAAGCGGTTAGCACTAAGCTGATAAGGGTTTTCATTCATTGACTCCATCATAATGGTAACCGTATTGCCTCCCTTGAGCCCTAATTAAGACAGCAACCAAGGATAAACAATGAACGGCTAATATAAAGCAATTATCGTTATAAATCAGTTTGGTGTTAACGCTTTTTGCCATAGATTATCTTTGCTCTTGTGTGGACACAAAGTAGCACCTACGGATAGCACTCACCGAACTGTTACGAATGACTAAATAATTTTTGTGTTAGATAACGCGATCGCAAACCTGACCATGCAGGCAGCACAAATAGAGCATTATTAAGCGATTGGAGGTCGGAGATCGGAACCTAACGAGATGGAGTGAAAATGAGGCATTTGAGTGGCCAAGATAGACTCTGATCCGTTAAAGCTAGGCCAAGACTTCACGGTAAATAGTGTTCCTGTCACGGAGATCACCAAACAATGATTACAATCTCCCTTGCAATATCCATTGCCTTCACAGCAATGCTGAGCCGCGGGAAGCACATTTTGCTCGGCATCGCAGCAGTGAGACTTCATCTGTGTTGGAGACGAATGACAGTTGGCACCATTTTCCATCTGCATCACCATGGGCATTTCATCCGCTTGAGCATAAGACACCATAGAAAAGCCATTAGACAGCAATACCTGACCCAGCATGCAGAGCAAAGTAATGATGACGAATGTATGGTGACGCAGCATTTTACGCATGACGCTTCCTGATAATGAGATGGATTAAGTCTATCACGATAATTGAAAACAACCTTGACTGAATTCACATAATCTAAACAAGTCAGTTTACTGAATTAAGTAAAATTGCCAATTAAAACGGCTATTTGGATATCCATATCATCGCCATCAACTCCTGATGATTCAGCAGTGCCAGCGGCTCAACCTGCCCATCACTGCCAATAAGCATCACCTTTGGGCGCTGAATAAATGCCCGCGCTTCCTGTTCACTATCAATGTTCGGTAGCGTGATGCGATAATGAGCGTCGGCCGCCAACTCTAAGGTCAAGTAAAGCGGATCCGACTTTATCCAGGCGCCAGAATCATCGGCGTTATCAGCAAAAATATCGCGATAGGTCAACTCAATTAGCTGCCTTCCCTTGTTAAACTCAAACGTATTAGCGCCTTGAGATGACACATCATTGTGCACTTCAAGCACATCGGGAAAGGTAATACTCGCAGCTGCAACGGACGCGCTTGCAAACAGTAAAAATGCAACCAATGCTGTAGCAATAGTAGATATAGATTTCATAATACACTCCAAAAACATATAGGGATGTCTAACATTGAGGCCATGTTCATGCGCTATATGCAGCACGGCAACAGCCAATATTCTGTAAGGTAAATATATGAATGTTAGGGTTTAGCTTATTGGAGGGGGAGAAGTTTGAACGAGTTCTGCGGTTTGCAGTGACCAAGAGGCACTATCGATAGCCCCACCTAAGTCAATACTAATGACCAAAAGGTTAGGTTCGATTAACGATCCTAATGTTGAGGCGCAATGAGCCATACAATTGCCACTTCCGAGTGCGTCACACACTGCTTGGCAATCGATCATCGATAACAATTTTGAATCCGCGGTTAAATGCATGCAAGGTTCATCACCATGGGATTTGGCCATCACTGACTCATCGACCATGGAAAAGGCCAACGCCTCAGAGCGGCTATTATCACCCATCGACATCGCCGTCATTTCATGTTGACCATGTAACAGCGTCAGCAAAGCATTCGGCATCGCCATCGCTGGAGTCAGAATAAACTGCCCCATCAGCGCGATAATCAAGAATGCTTTTGCCAAGTTAACCATCATTTACTGCGGTTGCCCAAAATAGTTTTTATCGGTTATTGCAGTAGACCTGGAATTAAGCAAAAAGGTTCAACGCACTGCAAAATAATTCTTTGAAGGTCACATCGTTGTCATACTAAAGCAGGACAATTCACCAACAAAATCATTACCAAGCAGTAAAAGATACGACAAACTTGTCATATTGTTGTGGATGGATTAACTTTAGAGTTTGCGCATATATATTGAGCAAATTCAGATATTCTTGCTTATGTAATATAGAGTTAGAGCTAGCTCTCATTTTGTAGCTTTAAAGCCAGATCAATCAGCCCAATCTGGTTATACTCACCGTTACAGAGATGAAGTAAATATAATAGATATAATAACTATATTATTTTGGAGATAGAGTGATGAACTGGCGTGCACTATTTAAACCAAGCGCAAAATACTCAATACTAGCCCTACTAGTTGTTGGTATTGTTGTCGGTGTTGTGGGCTACTTTGCTACACAGCAAACCTTACATGCTACAAGCACAGATGAATTCTGTATGTCTTGCCACAGCAACCATTCACTAAAAGATGAAGTACTGGCTTCTGCACACGGTGGCGGACGAGCGGGTGTTACCGTTCAGTGTCAAGACTGTCACTTACCACATGGCCCAGTTGACTACCTGATCAAAAAGATCATCGTATCTAAAGATCTATATGGTTTCCTTACTATCGATGGTTTCAACACCCAAGAGTGGTTGGATGAAAACCGTAAAGAGCAAGCTGATTTAGCACTTAAGTATTTCCGCTCAAACGACAGCGCAAACTGCCAGCACTGTCACACACGAATCTACGAAGATCAGCCTGAAACTATGAAGAAGATGGCGAAGAGAATGCACGCCAACAACTTTAAGAAAGATGCTGACAAGCGTAAGACCTGTGTTGACTGTCATAAAGGCGTTGCACACGTTTATCCAAAAGGATAAGCATAAATTTTCAGCACTAGCCTGAAAATATGAACCCAAAAAAAGCCTCATTATGAGGCTTTTTTTATCTGCTTAAACGGTTACCTAATCTGTGGCAAACTGACGTAAGTGCCTTCAAACTTGGCACAGCACCTATCGCCACTATAAAGTTCCACCGACAAGTTCACCTTCGCTTTTTGCCCCTCTGCCAATACTGTTAAATCAACCTCTGGCCAGCTTACTTTCGCCACAGGGTTAGCATCAACAGGAGCAAGATAGCGTATATCCGCCTTCGCCAATACTATGTCGCCTTCGACCTCAGATAAGCGTTGATTAAGCCACACCGCCCCCCACCCCGTTAAAGTCATCAAGGTGTAGATGCTGCCAGCAAACATGGTGTCGTGAAGATTGAGATTCGGGGCCAAGGGCGCAGACACACTAAAGGTGCCGTCGCGGTATGCCTCTGGTGTTATCTGCATAAACTGGCTTACGGGTATAGTGCGATGCCAAGTGGCCTGCAACTGGGTAAGCAATGCATCATTAGCCATACTACACCTGCAAGTTAAAGGTCACAGGGCCATCATTAACCAAACTGACCTGCATATCTGCCGCAAACTCACCGGTTTGGGTATTGACGCCTTTATTCCGGCAAAACGCCACGAACGCTTCATAAAGAGTATTCGCTTGATCCGGCGTGCCAGCGCCTGAGAAACTGGGCCTCAGGCCGCGCCCGGTATCGGCCGCTAAGGTAAACTGCGACACCACCAATAAACTGCCACCAACCTGCTGTAAATTAAGATTCATCTTGCCATTGTCATCACCAAAAACTCGATAACTCATCACCTTAGTGGCCAGCTTCTCCATCTTAGCCAGATCATCGTCGCGCTCGACACCGAGCAACACCAATAAACCTTGGTCGATGGCGCCAATGGTTTGGCCCGCTACATCGACCTTGGCCTGTTTCACACGCTGTATTAACGCAATCACTATTTTTTATCTCCCAGACTTAACACCCAATATCAAGGCATTACTGGCATAGGTTTAATCAGCTCTTCGGCACTATTAGGCAATGACTTTGCCACTTGCTTGAGGGCATCGTCAGTCCATATCAAGAAACGACGTAGCTCTTCGAGCTCAAGGGTACCCACAAAGGTCGCGGCGCCTTGGACCTGAATCACCTTACCGTTGTCGCGCAGGGTGAACTTCGCAAAGTTTAACTTGTGATTTAAGCTGCCAATTAACACCATTAAATCTTGGCTGTTTGCTAGCTTAGGGTGTACCGCGTAATAGCGGCTAGCTAAAATTCTATCGACACCTTGCGGATTTAAGCTAGGCTGCAATACAAATTGATGGCCGCCCAATTGTACTCCGATGCGGTTTGATGCGACCTTTTTCGCCATATAGTTCTTATTAATCAAAGAGACCAGTAGCGCATCCGTCGCCAATTCATTACTCATGCCACTTAAGTACACCTTTTCTGGCACTTGATTAACGTCAGGCGCAGTTTCTTTGGTATCAGTCATCGCGCAGCCGCACAATGACAACACTACACTAGCAATTATCAGTTTTTTCATCCCATCTCTCTTTCTTCATATAGGCGCATCATGCGCAGATTGATCATTACATTTATTCTGATTGGTATTGTCTCAGCACGACAACACCTCACCCAAAGCATTGCCTTAAAGGCTTTTTACATAACGTCCCATTTGCGACACTGCCGCCGCCACGACGCTACACATGCGCTCATCAGACAAGGTATGGTAACCGCTCTTTACTAAACGAGAGCTTAACAACTCTGGGCCATCGCAAGCTAAAAACTTGTCCACTATCGGTTGTGGGCAGACCCAGTCGAGCTCCCCTTGCAAAATAACGGTTGGCGCGGTTAACGCAGCCCCCACCTTTTTCATCAAGGCGTAGGCACCGAAATAGTCATTCTTGGCATAGTGCAGCTCTAACCTCGCCAGCACACTACTTTGCTCTGCATAACGATCATGGATGGTGCAGCCAGGCGCTGCCAACTCAAGCTCCCAGGCTAACCATCTGCGGATAGAATGATCACGCACATCACTGCAAGGAGCATGAAAATCTTGATGAAACTGCTCAAACAAGGCATCGAGAGTGCCGTTAAACCCTCGGGTGAATTCTCGGTATTGGGTTGAGAATATCTGCGCCGCGCCGCCTGGGCCATAAAGCCAATCAGCGCCCTCTGGTGATGGAATAAACATGCCCCAATATACCTGACTCAACACCCGCTTAGGGTAAATACAGCTATAAAGGTAACCCAGAGTTGCCCCAAATGAGCCACCAAGCAGACACCATGCGTCTACCTTGGCCCAGTTTCGCACCCGTTCGATATCTTTGAGCAGCTCAAGTAGATTGTTATGCTCTAATACTCCGCAAGGCTTTGAGCGACCTGCCGCACGCTGGTCCAGCATGTAGATATGAAAACCATCATCAATAAAGAGTTTCAACTCCTCGGCACTGCAGCCTGCACCTGGCCCGCCATGCAGGTAGAGCACAGGAACACCTTGAGGGTCACCATATTGTGCTAAAAAAAGCTGATGCCCTGCACCCACATCTAACCAATCTTGGCGGATGAAGGGGTGGCCATCACCCTTATTCACTTATCCATGTCCATGGCAGAGGTTTGCTGTTTTGCTTCACTGACATCAGGCTCAGCACCATCATCAATGGCGAGTAAACGCTTATCCAAATATTCCGGCATGGCAGCGGTTATCTCAGCACCAATTAAGACAATCATCCATGACAGATATACCCAAACAAACAGAATTGGAATCGTTGCCAATGCTCCGTAAATGGCTTCATAGGAGGGAAATTCGGTGATATACAGCGCAAATCCTTTTTTACCCAACTCAAATAATAATGCCGCAACAATAGCCCCCAAAAGGGCATGGAAAAACTTAACCTTTGTATTAGGCACCACCATATAGATAAGCAAAAAGGTCGCGACAGAGAAAAACATCGGCAGGCGTTCCACCAGTAACGGGACCACACCACTTAAATCTGCTCCATTAAACACCTTTAGCGACACCAGGTAAGAGCTGGCAACAATGCTCGCGCCCATTAACACTGGCCCTAGCGTTAACACCATCCAATACATCGAAAAGGAGACCACAAACGAGCGCTTCTCAGTAGTGCGCCAGATACCATTTAAAGATTTATCGATATTGGAGATCAACAAAATCGCCACAACCACTAGGGCACCAATACCCACAGCAGTGCCTTTAGAAGCATTGGCGACAAACTCATTAATATAAACTTGGACGCTGTCACCAGCCGAGGGGATAAAATTTTCGTAGATAAAAGCTTCAATCTGACCGCGAATGCCCTTAAAAACCGGAAACGCGGACAGCATAGACATGGTCACAGCGATCATAGGCACCAGAGACAATAAAGTCACATAAGCTAAGTGCCCAGCACGCATATTAATCTGATCTTCCGCCACACGCTGCTTTAGATGTATCATAAACTCCCAGATACCCAGCATAATCGAGCGAAATAGGCTCCCATCAATTCTATTTATCACGGTATTCTCTTGATTCAAGTGGTGTTAACTGCGTAAGCTAGATTACAAGTTTAAAGATGCTAGTTACAAGTGTAAGGAACAAATAGATGTCACAACAAGGTTCTGCAGGCAATGTTATTGCTGCAATTGCAAGTTTCTTCTTCCCAGGATTGGGACAATTAGTCCAAGGGCGCATCTTAGCCGCCATACTATTTTGCGTGATCACCATTGTTGGTTATGCCATGTGGTGGCTCATTGTACCGGCTATCATTGGCGGCATTGCCCACCTTTGGAGCATTATCGACGCGGCAAAGTTTAAGGCCGACTAACTTATTAAAGGATAATTTCAGGATGAAAAACGTATTATCAGCTGTTGTCATCACCTCAGCAATGTTGCTTAGCGGCTGCCAAAGCGCTTATTACGGCGCCATGGAAAAAGTGGGCTACCATAAGCGTGACATCATGGTCGACCGCGTGACTGCCGCCAAAGAGTCACAAGAAGAAGCACAAGAGCAGTTTAGCTCGGCACTCGAAGAGATGCAGGCGCTACTTAACCATGATGGTGGCGACCTTGAAAAAGCCTACAATAAAGCAAAGGATGAGTATGAATCATCTCAAGAAGCCGCTGATGAGGTGAGTAGCCGTATCGATAAGGTTGAAGATGTCGCCGAGGCGCTATTTGATGAGTGGCAAACTGAAATTGGTGAAATAAGCAAAGCCAGTCTGCGCCGCAACAGTGAAACCAAATTACGTGAAACCCAACGTTCATACCAGCAACTGGTTAAAACCATGCGCCGTGCCGAAAGCAAGATGCCGCCAATTCTCACCGCCATGAAAGATAACATGCTCTACCTTAAGCATAACCTTAACGCCCAAGCCATTGGTGCGATAAAAGGAGAATTTGCTAGTCTGCAAACTGACATATCAAGCCTAATTAAAGAGATGAACAAGTCGATTGCCGAATCAACCAAATTTATCGAATCGATTGAAGGCGGCAAGTAAATCTATTGGCGCCTCTTCAGAGGCGCTACTTTCCACACCAAGATATTGCAAGTGACAGCTGACTCTTAATCTATGGCAGATATTCTTTCTCAAGCAAAAACACGTCAATGTAAGATTGCGATAGATACCTTAATCTATGACCCCGTTCATCGCCAATTAAGCAAAGCGGGTAAAGAGATTGAGCTAGAGCCCCGCAGCCAAGAACTCCTGGAAGTCTTGCTACAACAAACTGGCACTCCGATCGCCGCCGACGAGCTCATCGCCAAGGTTTGGCAGAGTAACTTTATATCTAAAAATGTACTCACTAATAGAATCAGTACCCTACGCGCTATTTTTAAAGAGCACTCACCCGAATCTGATGCGACTAAACTGCTGGTAACTTACCCTAAAAAGGGCTACTACCTTAATGCTGCTAGAGTCAGTTTAGTGGAGGCCGTTGAGCAGCCATTGGCAAGCCCGCCAACACCATCTCCCAAGAAGTGGAGTGTTCACCTGGTTTATATCGCTATATTACTGGTTACCGTTGGTCTGTTTATTGGCCTAACGCCACAACAAGAATCTAAGATCACCACGGCACCAGCCAGTTCATCTGTTACCGTGCCAGTTGTCGAACTGCTGCTCCATAAAGTGAACGTTACCGACAACTCGCTTAAACCCTATATTAAAGCCATCAAAACAGCACTCTTGGCACAACAGATAGCCTACCCCTATATCAATGTGAACAATCAAGATGCGCCCAGCTATTTCCTTAGCCAAATAGATGATAGCCCCTATTGGCCAGGCTCCAGAAACACCCTCTTTAGTGATTACAAACTCAACCTACGCCTCAGCAAAGGTCGTTCTGACTATGAGCTAATCGCACAACTTGAGTTAGTTTTTCATAGCAGTGAAAAACGTATCTTTAGCGGAGAATACTCACTCGACATCAAGGCGCTCGACAGCGGAATTGCACGTATGACTGCTGATTTGGCAAAGTTTTTTGCCCTGCCAGCCATTCCACAACCCCAACAGAATGATACGCTGGCTTTTGTCTCTAAAACAATGGCTGCACAACTTGATAGCCAGCAGCTCAGTTCATCAGAGGTCAACTATCTGGCACGTCAGCTATTGCAAACCCCGGCACTTGAGCCACAAAAAATGACGCATTGGTTAGAACGTATGGAGCGTGACTTTCCCAATCCCGAAGAGGAGATGGAGATCTGGCTAGGGCTATTAAACTTCAAAATGGGCCAGCATGAAAACGCCAGAGAGCGATTGTTTAAAGCACGGTTTAACAATCAAATCGACAATGCATTCGTTTATCTCGTGCTATCTGATCTCGCACTCAAAGAGAGTAAGCCCGATCTGTTTCGCCTGTACTACCTAAAGTCTCAAGTATCACTGTCGTTAGTACTACCCTCAAAACAAATTTTCACTCAGCTTGACCCAGACAACATACAACAAAGATGTTTAGGTGCCTGGGAGTCATTAATAAAAAATGAACGCCTAAGCAATGATCTTGGTACTTGGATTGATATATTCCAGGACTACTGTGACCGCGCACAAACCTATTTCCCTGCGCCGCAAGCCAAATAGGCTGCCTACTGGCAGCCTATTCCCGGCGGCGACACCTAGCGCATAAATAAACCTGAACCAGCAACAGAATAGTCACCAGCCACCTGTTTTAAAGCCATCGTTGGTAAACCACTTTCACCAGCAATAAAGCCGATGGTGACGGTTTGGGGAGTTTGCAGCGCCTTCACAAACTCATCTGACTGTCCCATATTTTTGAGGTAGGTATTACAGTTAAGTTGCTCATCAAGATTCATCTCCACCGAAAACGTCATCAGCAAACCTTGTTTGGCATTAAAGCTACGCTCACTTGTTACTCGACATTGCGCTTGGCCTTGCTCATCGAGCATAGAAGCATTGATGATGAGGCCACCACTAGGTAGTTGTTGAAAGCGATAACGACTGTAATGACTGGCCTTTGCATGAGATGTTGGCGCCAGCCATTCACTGCCCACTAACGATCTCATTAGTTCACCGTTAAGCTGTAGCGCTTGTGTTTTAACAAATAGTAATGAGGTGGGCGTGACCAGATCAGTCTCAACAGTAAAGCCTTTATTGGTGAGAATTGGCGAAAAATTTGGCGCAAATCGGTTGGATTCCAGTTGCGCACGATGGAGTGATGATAATGGCTTAAGCAGGCGGTCACCGATCTCTGTACTCGCTTGAGCAACAGGGCATGATGTCGCCCCCTCATACACACAGTAATTTAAATCGATGTCATGAAGCAGTTTATCTGTCTTGCTCGCTTTAGTGGTTAAACTGTACCAATCACCCGCTTGATTTGCCTCACCGCCGATCTCAGCAATGCTGGCCTCAAACTCTTGAGTTATCTGTCCTACGGTCCCTACATCGACAGCAAAACCAATGCCAACATACTGGCTATAACCATTGACACCACGGACAATATCCCCAGCATCATTCGCTAAACTGCCGAGATAAATACCTTCTGGATATCTATCGATTAGTATTGGCTTGGGTTTAATTTTATCCGGACCCGGTTTTCCCCCATTGTCACTACTCGAACCACCACACCCAACAAGCGCTAACCCCAATACACCTACCATCAACACAGAACGCAACATAAACACCTTTACCTAGGAAGCACTCACAGCTTCACTCACTAAACACGTAGCGCCATTGCACTACCACTGCGGCGCAATGTATTAATCTGTATCACCAAGGTCAAAAAACAAAACAAAATGAAACCACACACAAGTTTAATTTTTATTTAATCAATTGAATTAAAACAATTTTAAAGAGTGAACATCACGACCTTCCACAGTATAAATGCGAGTTCCATTGACCGAGATCGCTATCTACTCGTCAAAAAACATCCTACCCGTGCTTAGGCATACCCAGTATCAGATGTTACAAGCTAGCAATAAGGCGACATTGATCATCAAAATAGTAACGGCCCGACAAAATTTAGTGACCTTTACCACAGTCTCAATACCGTGCAAGAACTAATAAGCATTGTCAGCCTCCTAATGATACAAACTGTCACAGGACTTTCTCACAATGAGCATGATTGAATCGTTAACCTTAATGCTGGCACTGATTTATAGCACCAGCTTACTCTACTGGAGTGGCCAGAAATGGGGAGCGATTGCCAGCGCAGCCACACTCGTTGCGGCGACCGTCAGCACACTCTATTGGCCACTATTTTTATGCCTTGTGCTTGCTGCGGCGGCCATCGGCGTGCTCGGTAGGCTTTGGCCACAATGGGTAAACGGTGAACAACGTATCAACACCCAACGGGAAGTGATTCAACACCTGTTAGCCCTATCGATGCTGCTCGTTGGGATTCAATTTGCGGCCAATGCCGTCATGCTAAAAATGGGCATTACTCCTTGGTTAATGCGTCCCGACGTAGGCGATGCCTTTTTACCCATTGCTGGCGGCATTGAAATCAAGGCAATTGTCACCTTAGGGCTTTGGGATCAAAACCATCCTGCTGCAGCGGTGATGCTAACGCTAGTATTGCTGACCGGTTTATTATGCAAACGCGCATTTTGTGGTTGGGCCTGCCCGCTGGGCTTAGCTGGGGAGTATCTTTATAAATTCAGAAAACGCTTCATTAAATCTGAGTTATTACCCCCAAAATGGCTCGACTGGCCCCTGCGCATGCTCAAATATCTACTGCTCGCTGGCCTGCTGTATATCATCATTACCATGCCAACAGCCTCACTACCCCAATACCTAAACGGAAATTATCATAAGATTGCCGACTTAAAGATGGCGCTGTTTTTCATTACTCCGGGGCTCGTTACACTCATAGGCTTTGGCATAATTTTAGGACTGGCCGCTTGGCGACGCCAAGGCTTTTGTCGTTACATCTGTCCCTATGGTGCGCTATTAGGATTACTAAGCTTTCTCAGTCCGTTTAAAATTCGTAGAAATACCAAGCACTGCCTGATTGAATCTAGAGGGATGAGCTGTGATAAGTGCACTCGCGCCTGTCCTGCTGCCATCAATGTCCATACTCAAGCAAATATCCGCTCAGATGAGTGCCAAGCTTGTATGCGTTGTATATCGGCCTGTCCAAAGAAAGAAGCGCTTCAGTTCAGCACCCGTAACGGCATTCAATTATCTGGGCGAGGGCTGATGATTATGCTATTGATGATATTGTTTATGCTCCCGCTTATTGCCTATAGCTGCGGATATTGGGTCAGTCAGACGCCAACAGAGATCAGGATGTATTTGATCCAACATTTGAATGCCATAGGGCATTAACACCTTCCAATGAAAGTTTGGCCATTTTGATGTTAAATACAGCTACCCCGTGCTTTAAACGGAACGTTAACTGTCTAAAGGAGTATTGGTGTTAAATTCAAAAGTTGATGCACTAACGCTTATGAGTAATTTGGGCGCATCGGAGCACCTACTAACTCATGTTAAGCTCGTCGGAGAAGCGGCAGATTTAATTCTGGATAAATGTAAGCAGTTAGGGGTGCCGATTGATTCGGAGTTTGTAAAAATTGGGGTAGCTATTCACGATATAGGAAAAATTACCCACGCCCAAGAAATGACGGCCCCCGGCTCAGAGCACGAACCAGAAGGAGAGAGAATTCTTCTTAGTGAAGGTGTTTCGCCCAAGATAGCTCGCTGTTGTATGTCCCATGCTCGCTGGCATGAAATGGATTGTTCTACTGAAGAGCTGCTCATTGCACTGGCAGATAAACTCTGGAAAGGGAAAAGGGTTGAATCGCTCGAATTACAAGTCATTGACCGTATTGCTGCGGCACTGGCAAAGGAGCGCTGGGATATCTATCAAGAATTAGACACCCAGTTTGAATCAATTGCAGCTGATGGCAACAACCGTTTGATTCGTAGCGTCAGCCGTTAACAAAAAATAGAGTTGATCTTGATACAGTGCCAAAAAAGGGCACGTGTTTAATTACATAGAAAGTCGCCAGTGCCAAAAACAGCTAACAAAGCGTACGTGCTTCTAAGGTAAATTAAGGTTATGAATTATTTTGAATCTCCTTTTTCGGGGCTCCCGTTAAAGCAACAAGTGGCAAACCCAAACATCATAGTGGGCAAGCATAGCTACTATTCTGGTTATTATCACAACCATAGCTTTGATGACTGCGCTCGCTATCTCAGCCCAGACAGAGATGATGTCGATAAGCTTATTATCGGCAGTTTTTGCTCAATAGGTTCCGGTGCGGTGTTTATGATGGCGGGAAATCAAGGACATAGAAATGATTGGATTAGTACATTTCCATTCTTTTACCAAGACAATGAAGTTTTCGCCGATGCGACAGATGGATTTCAACGTGCAGGCGATACTGTAGTTGGCAATGATGTTTGGATTGGTTCAGAAGCAATGATTATGTCTGGCGTCAAAATAGGTCATGGCGCCATCATTGCAAGTAGAGCTGTCGTAACCAAAGAGGTAGCACCATATGAGGTTGTCGGCTCAAATCCTGCAAAACATATTAAGTTCCGCTTTGCGGAGTCAGAGATAGCCATGTTGCTTGAAATGCAGTGGTGGAATTGGCCTGAGAGCGTTTTAAAGGGAGGAATTAAGCATCTTTGCTCTTGTGATATTGAAACCCTTTACAATTATTGGCAGCAGGAAGTACGCACATAACGAAATATAGCGGCCAATACGGGAGGCTGAGGCAATTAGGCTCACTAGCGTTATTGAAGTGGCTTTTTCTTACCCATTTTTAACACGCTAGGGATACCACGCCAACAGCGATATATAGCAGTAGTGCTAAGAAAAAATTCAGCGACAAATGCTGAAGTTAATCTTGGTGAAGGCGGCCGATAATTTCATAACCCAATGAATTATATACCTTTATACATAGCTGCATTGCGTTAATGACATTAAAAGACTAGTCTTAAATTTGGATCTCACAATACTGCAATGGATAGAAGTTCAATGAATAATGAGAGAGTGCTTTGTAGTAATTGTTCTGAGGGAGAAAACTTAGACTTTGATTTTACCATGGCTTTTCAACCCATCATCAACTGTCGCTCTAAGCGTATTTTTGGCTATGAGGCGCTAGTACGGGGCCTGAATAATGAATCGGCCTATTCAATCATCTCTAGAGTAAACAATGAAAACCGTTATGCTTTTGATCAGCAGTGCCGAATTAAGGCAATAGCCTTAGCTGCAAAGCTTGGCATTACGTCAATGTTAAGTATCAATTTCTTACCCAACGCCATTTATAAGCCTGAGCGCTGTATTCGCACAACATTAGAAGCAGCTAAAAAGTACAACTTTCCCACCCAAAATATTATGTTTGAATTCACCGAAGTGGAAAAAATTGAAGACAGTACACATGTAGAACGTATCGTGGCGTATTATCAATCGTTAGGCTTTAAAACCGCCATCGATGACTTTGGTTCAGGCTATGCGGGATTAGGTTTACTAGCAGATTTTCAGACAAATATTATCAAATTGGATATGGGGCTAGTGCGCAATATAAATGCCGACAAAGTGCGCCAGTCGATCGTTGCAAACTGCCTGAACATGTTTCGCGATCTCAATATCACGCCGTTAGCTGAGGGCATAGAAACTGAAGCTGAGTTTCTCTGGTTACAGGGTGCTGGAATTGAATTAATGCAGGGTTACTTATTTGCCAAACCCGGATTTGAGAACTTGCCCCAAGTTAACTTTTCATCCCTGTAATCGCTCTACTTATCCCCTAAAAAAGGCCTGCCGAGTCAATACAAAAAGCCCTGAACATCTAGATGTTCAGGGCTTTTTAATGCTTATCGCGGGGTTATCACTGCACCAATACAGTACTCAATAACCTTGCCGACTTAAGAAGCGTCTTTTGAACCACGGTTGTGGCGCTTACGCTCGTTTTCAGTCAAGAAACGCTTACGAACACGGATGCTCTGTGGCGTTACTTCAACTAGCTCATCGTCATCGATGAATTCAAGCGCTTGCTCAAGGGTTAAGTTAATTGGCGTAGTCAATACTTGCGCTTCATCGGTACCCGACGCACGCATGTTGGTAAGCTGCTTACCTTTAAGACAGTTTACTGTTAAGTCGTTAGAACGTGCGTGGATACCCACCACTTGACCTTCGTAAACTTCAGCTGCATGACCAATAAACAGACGACCACGGTCCTGTAGACCAAATAGAGCGAATGTTAGTGCCTTACCCGTTGCGTTAGAGATCAATACGCCGTTAGCGCGTTGACCAATCTCGCCACCTTTATGTGGACCATAGTGGTCAAATGAATGATAGATAAGACCGGTACCTGAAGTCGCAGTTAGGAACTCAGTTTGGAAACCAATCAAACCACGGCTTGGGATAACGAAGTCGATACGAACACGACCCTTACCGTCAAGCTGCATATCTTTCATTTCAGCTTTACGAGTACCAAGCTTCTCGATAACAGTACCTTGATGCTCTTCTTCAACATCAACGGTAACGGTTTCGTATGGTTCGCACATCTCACCATCGATCTCTTTCATGATCACTTCTGGACGAGAAACGGCTAGCTCGTAACCTTCACGACGCATGTTTTCAATTAAGATTGAAAGGTGAAGTTCACCACGACCTGATACGCGGAAACGATCTGGACTCTCAGTCTCTTCAACGCGTAGTGCTACGTTGTGCACCAGCTCCTGCTCTAGACGCTCAAGGATATTACGTGAAGTCACGTACTTACCTTCTTTACCAGCGAATGGAGAAGTGTTGACCTGGAAAGTCATGGTTAGTGTTGGCTCATCAACTGACAATGCAGGCATGGCTTCAACAGCACCGGCTGCGCATACAGTGTCAGAAATTTTAAGTTCACCAAGACCAGTAATAGCAACAATGTCACCCGCGTTAGCGATTTCAACTTCGGTACGATCTAGACCCATGTAACCTAATACTTGGCCCATCTTACCGTTACGTTGCTTACCATCAGCACCGACAATAGTCACTTGCTGGTTAGTCTTAACGCTACCACGCTTGATACGACCTACACCGATAACACCGACATATGAGTTGTAATCAAGTTGAGTGATCTGCATCTGGAAGTCACCTTCCGAGTCAGCATCTGGGAATGAAACTTTTTCAACGATAGTTTCGAAAAGTGGCGTCATATCTACGCCAGTATCTTCTGGATCTAAGGTTGCGTAACCGTTTAACGCTGAAGCGTAAACGATTGGGAAATCTAGTTGTTCATCGGTAGCGCCTAGGTTGTCGAACAGGTCAAAGACTTGATCAATAACCCAATCAGGGCGAGCACCTGGACGGTCAATCTTGTTGATAACAACGATTGGCTTTAGGCCTTGAGCGAATGCTTTCTTAGTAACGAAACGAGTTTGTGGCATTGGGCCATCAACCGCGTCAACCAATAGCAATACACAGTCAACCATAGAAAGAACACGCTCTACTTCACCACCGAAGTCGGCGTGACCAGGAGTGTCGACGATGTTAATGCGGTAATCGTTCCACTTGATGGCAGTATTCTTTGCAAGAATCGTGATTCCACGCTCCTTTTCAAGATCGTTCGAATCCATCACCCGCTCAGCGGCCTCTCCTCGAGTTTCAAGGGTTCCTGACTGTGCCAGCAACTTATCAACCAAGGTTGTTTTACCATGGTCAACGTGTGCAATAATGGCGATGTTACGTAAATTCTCTAACACGGATAAACCTCTTACCATCAAAAAAAAATAGGGTATTGATAACAGCTTTAATAATAGCTGTTGCAATCAAAAACGTGCCATTCTACTCTAGCCGAGGGCTCTCGCACAGGATTATTTTTTAGTCAGCTATGAATAGTCATGTTTATCATGGTGCGCACCAATATGGATATTGCACCACCATAAAGCAAATACCGCACCATTCTGGTGCAGAAATGCTGATGGCAGTCCTGTCACTTATCAATCAACCCATAAATATCAACAACTTAGAATGTTGGCACGAGTCTAGCTTTACAATAGCCAGAACCGCGTTAAGCGCTAAGTTGAATTTTATAAGAAGGGCATCCCCTCTACCCTACTCGGAGACTTTAGAATGTCAGTTGAATCAGTTTTACAACAACTAGAAGAACTTGAAGTTAAGTTTGTTGATTTGCGTTTTACCGATACTAAAGGTAAAGAGCAGCACGTTTCTATTCCATCTCACCAGGTTGATGCCGATTTCTTTGAAGACGGTAAGATGTTCGATGGTTCATCAATTGCTGGTTGGAAAGGCATTAACGAGTCAGACATGGTATTAATGCCTGACCCAACAACATTTGTATTAGACCCTTTCACCGAAGAAACGACGGCACTGATTCGTTGTGACATTCTTGAACCAGGCACTATGACTGGTTACGACCGTGACCCACGCTCTATCGCTAAGAAAGCAGAAGAGTACCTCATCTCAACGGGTATCGCTGATACCGTATTGATTGGTCCAGAGCCAGAATTCTTCCTATTTGACGATGTTAAGTTTGGTACTGACATGTCAGGTTGTTTCGTTAAGCTAGATGCTAAAGAAGCCGCTTGGAACTCAGGAACTCACTACGAAGATGGTAACACTGGTCACCGTCCGTTCGTTAAAGGCGGTTACTTCCCAGTTGCACCCGTTGACTCTTCACAAGACTTGCGTAGCGCAATGTGTCTAGTACTAGAAGAGATGGGTCAAGTTGTTGAAGCGCATCACCACGAAGTGGCGACTGCGGGTCAAAACGAAATCGCCACGCGTTTCAACACACTTACTGAAAAGGCTGATGAAATCCAGATCCTGAAGTATGTCGTGCACAACATGGCACATGCATATGGCAAAACAGCAACCTTCATGCCTAAGCCAATCGTTGGTGACAACGGTAGCGGTATGCACGTTCACCAATCACTAGCAAAAGACGGTGTTAACCTATTCTCTGGTGACAAGTATGCTGGCCTAAGTGAAACAGCACTTTACTACATAGGTGGTATTATTAAGCACGCTCGCGCCCTTAATGCTTTCACTAACCCAAGCACTAACTCTTACAAGCGTTTGGTTCCACATTTTGAAGCACCAGTTATGCTTGCATACTCTGCACGTAACCGTAGTGCTTCTATCCGTATCCCAGTGGTACCAAGCCCGAAAGCACGTCGTATTGAAACTCGCTTCCCAGATCCAACCGCTAACCCATATTTAGCGTTTGCAGCGCTACTTATGGCTGGCCTTGACGGTATCCAAAACAAGATTCACCCAGGTGAAGCGATGGATAAAGATTTGTACGATCTACCTGCAGAAGAAGCCGCTGAGATACCACAAGTTGCTACTTCACTTGAGAATGCACTTGAGTGTCTAGATGCTGACCGTGAGTTCTTAACTAAAGGTGATGTATTCAGTGAAGATTTCATCAACTCTTATATCACGCTGAAAACAGCTGAAGCAGAGCAAGTGTCTCGCACTACTCACCCAGTTGAATTCGAGCTTTACTACAGCTTGTAATCCGTTAGAACCCATAAAAAAACCGCCTTAACGGGCGGTTTTTTTATGGGTGGACTTAACACTCATCGCCAAACTAATTACTTGTTATTATTATGATAAAATCCATGTGACACCTCTCGTGTCATATGACAGATAACTGTCTGTCATAACCCTGTCGGCGTTTTTTTACCTTACCTATGCTTCACTTGCACTCCTCAATCACAACTGGCAAGATTTGGAGCATATTATGGATAACGCAGCACAGCCCCACCACATGGATAAACACTCAGACAAAGTCACGTTAACCAATGGCTATTGGTTCTACTTCCGTGATGAAAATCGCCAATTTGCGATACACGGTTCGGGCTATTCAGGTAAAGAATCGGTCTATCTTAATGATCAACTAATCTCGTCACTGCGAAATTATCGTCGTCACAGTCAGCATCAATTTAACGTTGCGCAAGATAACTATCGAGTCGAGTTCAATGTCACCAGCATACTCAAAGGTGAGATTGTCTGCTCACTCTATAAAAATGAGCAACTGCTCGAAACCGAAACCAAAGCCTATACCCAAGATACCACTTCGACCTCTCTGAAGAAGATAGGCTTATTCTTTATCGGTGGCATAATCACAGGTGCACTGGCAGGGCTCATTGCCGCAAAACTTTTTGGCTAGGACAAGAGCAAAACTATGGATATTAACGCAGAAAGTGTCAAACAACTGCGCCAGCAAAGAGGCTGGACTCAACAACACTTAGCCGATGCTTGTGACATCAGTATTCGCACTATACAGCGGGTAGAAAAAGAGGGCAGTGCATCGAGTGAAACCCTTTTGGGCTTATGCGCGGTACTCGAGGTTGATCAAGCAACACTGAGATCTGTGCCTCACCCAAACGCTGACGAACTCCGGTCAATCTCCATCTACAATCAGCCTGCACTACTTATCGCGGCGGGCCTAATTGGTGCAATACTCGGGGCACTAATCATGTATTTTGCGATCCAACATTAAGTGTGAACCAAGCCAACAACAAAGGGATAGGTGCATGATATTAAATAGATTGATCTTAGGTAGCAGTCTAATGCTCATCTTGATTGGTTGTAGCTGTGTTCAATCTAAAACTGACAATATTGAATTAACCAATGCGGCGGCGCTAGCTGGAATCGCCCCAGCCACAACCACGGCTGGCCTCTATATTTGGGGGCATGAAGTTGCCGCCTTTCAGCTCTGTGATAGTCAGCAAGTATATTGGGTACGTGCCACACCAACCACAGACCAGCTCAATCAACTCGCTTTGACCCTCAGCGAGCAAAGATCACAGCCCTATCAACCGATTTATGTTGAGGCCGAGATCTCTCCCATCTCCCGCGACTGCAATCCCGCTTTCATTGACGGTTTCGCCGCAGACTATGACGGTATTATTGAAATCAATTCAGTCACTACAGTCGAAACTAAGATTCCCGTCAACTGCCACAACATACAAGCCACTGATAACAATAGCTTAACTTAACACCGGCTCACCTCGCACCATTATGGTGCAACCAATGGCATGCAATGGTCTCAGTAGAACAATCTCACTTTAATCTGACTAAACATGCAACGTGGTAGCGAACAGAAATTAGCCCTTTCTTTATCTCAACACGCACACTGAACATCATTAATCGACTCTCAGGTTTAACCTACAATAATTAACCCGTACTAGTGCCTAAAATGATTTATCTTTATGCCTAAACTGCTATCATGAGCAAGCCGTTAATTTAACTTAGAATCAATTATGTCGAGTCGAGAGCCCTTTCAAAGCTACACGTGGAAAAGCGATATTTTCAGTTGTGATAGCAACGATATCAGCACCTTTTATGCCCGCTTAAATGAGCAAGTGACTCGACTCGGTTTATTGGAGCGAAAGCTAGGCGATGCTGGCCGTTATCCGCTCAACCTGTATCAATCACCCGCACAGAAATCGGGACAGCCTTCACTACTCATTAGTGCAGGGTTTCATGGTGAAGAAGCCGCTGGGCCATGGGGGATGCTACATTTCCTCAATGAACTAGAGCCAGAGTTATTTCAGCAGATTAATCTCAGTCTGTTACCCTTGGTCAATCCAACTGGGTTTAAACGTGGTCATAGATTCAATCAGTTAGGAGAAAACCCTAACCGAGGTTTCGTACTAGATAATGGCCGAGGTAAAAGCAATGATGACACATCTGCTGAAGGCAAGGTATTGCTTGAGCATTCACAACTATTACAAGCGGCCAGTAAAGATGGCATCTTAACCTGCCATGAAGATGTGTTACTCACAGATACTTATATCTACTCATTCGAAGCCAATCAAAATCCTGGTCCATTTAGTAAACATCTACGTGACACACTAGGACAGTTTTTCCCTATCGCACAAGATGGTGAAATCGATGATTGCCCGGTAAGAGATGGCATCATCTTTAACCATTTCGATCTCTCATTTGAGGCATTTTTAGTGCGTCTAGGCGCCAGCGTCGGCGTGTGCAGTGAAACACCAGGGAAGCAAAACCTAGATCAACGCATTTTAGCCAACAGTGCCATCATGCAAGCCTTTATCGACCAGGTGAACGCCAGACAATAAGCTGGCACATCAAGATGAATAACTCAGCACAATTAAGAATATATAATCCGAATTATCGAGTATATATTCATTTAAATCGTTTTTTGGAGTCAGTGCATGAGTCAATTTCAACAGGTGTCAGTCGCCAAGCAGGCCAATATCTATTTCGATGGTAAAGTCACTAGCCGTACAATAACTTTGGCCAATGGTAGTCAGCAGACATTGGGCGTTGTGCTGCCGGGGGAATACCAATTTTCCACTGCCGTTGGTGAAATAATGCAAGTCACTGATGGCACGCTATCGATTTTACTGCCAGAAACCCTTGAATGGGTGGATTATGCCGCAGGCAGTGAATTCCAGCTGTCTGCACAAGTTAGCTTTAGCATTCGCTGTACCGAAATCGCTCAATACTGCTGCCAGTACCTCGACTAACAAGGTAGATAAAGCCGCTTTAATCAAGCGGCTTTATCCTCCCTGCAAGCACTAATAGTAAGGCTTGATCACCTGCAATAGCTGCGCGATATCTCGCTCGGTGTTATAGACATGGGGCGATATTCTTATCCCTTGGCTACGCGCATCAACGCTAATATTGGCCTGTGCTAAGGCCGCCATCACCTCATCCTCTCGACCTGGAAACTGCAAGATCAGGGTGCCACTGCGTTTATTTTGCGTGTTAGGCGACACCAACACGGATGCCGCTTGCTCGGTAACAATACCAATAAGGTGTTGATTGTGCTGGTGCACTCTGTCACATCCTAATTGCGCGAAGTAATGGATACTGTTGGCAGCTATGGCAAATGGCGCGATGGAGGGAGTTCCCCCCCAAAATCTCAGTGCCGTGGGATGATAGCGAAAGTGATGAATATCAAACTCAAACGGGTTCTCATGGCTAAACCAACCCACATCCATTGGCTCGCACAGCTCTAAGGCCTCGGTATTCACCCATAGGTACGCCGCGCCCGGTCCACCGCACAACCATTTGACACTTGAACCAATCATAAAGTCGGGACGTAATACGCTTAAGTCGATGGGCAATACGCCAGCAGACTGTGCCACATCAACGACAGATAAACACCCTAATTGACGCGCCATCTCGACGACTTCTGTCACCGGCGCTTGTTGGCCTGTATTGGAGTAAGCATGGCTAATAAAAACTAAGTCCAATTGATCATTCATGTGCTCGCGCCAAACATTGGCATCTGTAATATCTAAATGCTGACCAATAAAACGTATCTGACAATGGGGTAACGCTTGGCGAAGGGCAAAGCCCATGCTTGGAAAATCCGTTTCACTCATCAATATGACGGCATGGTCGCGGCGCAACTGCGGCACGGACATCACCAATTTAGTTAACGCACTAGAGAGGTTTGTCTGCGGACAAAACTGCGTTGACTGACTATTAAATAGCGCAGCTAACCCTGAAGTAAACTGATCTATCACCCCTAGCCAATCTCCCCAAGGTTCGCGCCCCGAATCATGCCAAGGGCTAAGGAAATGCTGAGTAAAGGCGGCTTTAGTGGTTTGCAGCGGGCGCCCAACTGAATGATTGAGTAGATAAACCGATTGGGGCAAAACAAAATCTTGTTGCAACATAGGTTACTCGGCTCCCTTTAAGGTCAAGGTTAACGCAGCAATATCATCGAAACGGGTACGAATATCATCACGTTTGGCCGCCGCACGTCGGTCACGTAGCTTCTCTAACGCGCTGAGTAACACCGCCAATGGTGGTCCACTGGCCGTCACCTTCTCCATGTGTTCCTGCACCATACGTGTGGAAGGCTCAGTGATATATTTCTCCACCAGCTGATTGTGGTGCTGAATGGCCGTTTCACCGTGGCACTGACAAACCGCTAAAAAGAGTGACAAGTTCTGCTGATACCACTCTTCTTCTGCGTGCTCCTGCGCTGCAAGAAACTCATCCATGATACTGCTACGGCGCATGCAATCTCGCAAAATCCGCTGATCTTCAGGCATCATATAGAGAAACTTATCCACCAGCAGTTGCGAATAGGAGGGCTCATTAGCAAAGCACAAGCCTAACTGCAGATCGATCACATTAATACCTGCAAAGTCACCCGCGTTGGCACCTCGATACACCTGCTGTCCAACACGATGAGGTTTGTAATAGGGACGAACACAATTGAAGAACATCGCTTTATCTAGGCGTTCAAACAGTATTTGATTGGAAGCTATCACCTCTTGCAACGCCTTAAGTGCCGCCGTAAACAGATCGGCGCTGATAGGGTGAGAGATCCCCAAAGGCTGGATTTTTAGCAAGGCATCGGCGGCGCGTTTATAGGCCAAAATCCCCTTAGTGTTGTAGTCAACAAACAGTTTTTCATCGTCCAAATCGGTAAAACGCTTAAAAACACCATTAACCGCTCGGTTATGGGTCGTCAAATGGGCAGTCGCAAACCTCGGTGTCACCCCAATCGATGCACCTATATGCATAGCCAGTGCGGATGCCTCGATTAAAGGCGAACTCGTTTCACGGCTGGGTTCTGTGATCTCATGGCGTCGACATGCCGCCATATACAGCCCTACATTGCCCAGCAGATCGAAGGCACTGTCAAAGCCTTCATCAGTATTGCCCTCCTCGACTAATGCCTTAATCAGCACCCGTCCCTGCTCTGCTAAAGTCGATTTGAGTTCATCACCCACGCCCTTCACATTCGCTGGATCATTTTGTTGTAAATAAAGTCTTTCTAGTGCTGAGTTCAGTGTCACAAACTCTTCTCTAATCCAGCGATCGAACGCTTGAACATGTTCACTCATAGGGTACCCTTTTGCTGTTGTTAGTTATTGAGGGAGCCCTGATAACCTAACACCATAACGTTAGGTCAAATCATCAATGTTCATATTAATATCGCACCAAGTTAGTGATTTCCAATAACAATTGGATTATAAATAACAATATCCTCTCAAAAATAGACGTTCGAAATATGAAAACTCTAGACAGCAAGGACAAACAGATACTGATCATTTTGCAAAAAGAGGGTCGTATTTCTGTGGCTGAACTAGCCACACGGCTTAATTTATCCGACACGCCGTGTTTAAGGCGCATCAAAAGATTAGAGCAAGATGGCTATATCCAAGGCTACAGCGCGCGCCTTGATGCTCAGGCATTGGCACTGGATGTGGTGGTCTACGCCTCGGTTCGATTAACCGAGAACTCCGACAGCTATGCTGAGCAGTTTGAGCAGCAGATGGCACTACTCGACCCCGTGCTCGAGTGCTCTGTGATCACAGGGGCTCACGATTATCTATTAAAAATTGTCGCCCATAACCTGTTGGAGTATGAACGCTTTGTGAAACAGTCACTGGGTAGCCTCAAATGTATTGCCAGCATAGAGTCAACCGTGGTGCTCAAACAAACCTTTTCGCGTCATCAACTCCCCATTAATTAAAATGGGCCGACAAGAGTCTCTTCTCTGGTCATTTACACCATGATTTTTGTCTAAAAAACGGCTAATCTGATAGGGATACTACCGTATAACAAAGGATCTCTTATGCGCACGCTACTCATCATTGCCCTGTTATTCATGGCAGGACTCGCCCATGGTGCGATCTATAAGTGGGTCGACAAGGATGGCAAAGTACATTACTCAGATTCGCCTGTTGAGAACGCTCAAGCAGTAGAGTTTAAAAGTAATACCGAAAACCAAATCAAACTTCCTCCCCCAATTGTCATCGACTCTGGCGTCAAAGATAACGAAACAGAGCCTCAAGGCGACCTGTACCAAATGCGGATCACTAGCCCCTCTGCCGAGGAAACTATCCGTGACAATAATGGCAATATCACCATTATTGGCTCCATTAGCCCTGATCTCGCTAAAAGTCACGTGTTGGTTTTAGTGATGGATGGCAAAGTGACAGGTCCAGCCCAGTACTCACCAATTTTTAACCTAGAGAATGTCGACCGAGGCGAGCACACCTTCGAAATAAAGGCTCTGGCACAAAACGGCAAACAACTTGCATCCACTCCTCCAAGAACCATATTTCTTCATCGAGCCACCGTAAATGCGAGGCCTAGACCGACGCCTCGAGGTAATTAAAGACATTAATACTTATGTTTTTTAAATAGTTACATTCTAACTATCACCATTCGACCTCGATGAAGTAAGCTTGCACCATGCACCAAATTGGTGCACCATCATGGTGCAGTCTATTTTATTGGAGTCGTCGATGAACACTGAACCCTTGCTCAACCATTTGGTGACCGCCGTTATTGTCATCAATGGTGATCTAAAGCTGTGCTATGCCAATAGTGCCGCCGAGCAGTTACTCGGTTTGGGTAGCCACCGACTTACCGAACATAAACTGACCGACTGTTATCAAGTTCTCAGTGTTGAATCAGAGCTGTTAAGCATTGCGATTAGAGAGCATCAAGGGCTGACAGTGAATACCGCCAATATTGTTACCTTAGATGGCCATCACCATACGGTAGATATCACCCTAACTCCCATTGAAACCGCTGAAACGTCGGCACAAGGGCTATTAGAGCTACGTCAGGTTGACCAACAAAGGCGAATCCATCAGCAATTGACCTTAGATGCGCAGCAACAAGCGGCGCAATACTTGGTACGTAACCTCGCCCATGAAATTAAGAACCCGTTGGGGGGGCTCAGAGGTGCAGCCCAGCTGCTGGCGAGAGAGTTGGAAGATGCTGAGCAACGTGAGTTTACCGACCTAATAATTGAACAAGCTGATCGCTTACGTAACTTAGTCGATCGCCTATTAGGGCCACAAAAGCCAACCCAGCATAGTCTGCACAATATTCATGAAGTGATCCAAAAAGTGCTTAAGCTGGTGAATGTCACGCTGCCCAGTAATATCCACCTGATCCAAGATTATGATCCCTCGATTCCAGATATCGAAATGGATCAGGAACAACTTCAGCAGGCGGTGTTGAACATAGTGCAAAACGCGATACAGGCATTGGAGACCGGAACTGAAGGCGGTGAAATACGCATCAAAACCCGTACCGAGCACCAAGTTACCATTGGCACTATGAGGCATAAGCTAGTGTTGGCCTTATCGATAATCGACAACGGCCCCGGGATCAAGCCCGAACTGATGGACACCCTATTTTACCCTATGGTCACCGGGCGTGAGCAAGGCTCTGGGCTCGGATTATCTATCGCGCACAACTTTGCCAGACTCCATGGCGGTCGTATCGACTGCAGCTCAGTGGCTGGCAAAACAGAATTCACAATTTTACTGCCGTTAAACGGCCTGTAAGAGGACACCAACATGAGCATTCAACTTAAGAGAGTAGATGTATGACAGAAAAAGTTTGGGTTCTCGACGATGACAGTTCCATACGCTGGGTAGTAGAGCGCGCGCTAAAAGGCGCTAAAATAACCTGTGCGAGCTTCGCCGCTGCCGAATCCCTGTGGCAGGCACTCGAGCTTGCCCAGCCGCAAGTGATCATCTCCGACATTAGAATGCCTGGCACCGACGGGCTCACCTTGCTCGATCGTTTACAGCTGCACTATCCCCACATTCCAGTAATCATCATGACGGCCCACTCAGACTTAGACAGCGCAGTAAGTGCTTATCAAGCGGGGGCGTTTGAGTACCTACCTAAACCGTTCGATATTGATGAAGCCGTGGGTTTAGTGGAACGTGCGATTAGCCACGCCAAAGAGCAGTCACCCAAAGCTAAAACTGAGCCAGAAATTAAAGCGCCGGAGATCATCGGTGAAGCGCCAGCCATGCAGGAGGTGTTCCGTGCTATCGGTCGCCTATCTCGCTCATCAATCAGCGTGCTGATCAATGGTCAATCGGGTACAGGTAAAGAACTCGTTGCTGGCGCCCTGCACAAACATAGCCCACGCAAAGACAAACCTTTTATTGCCCTCAACATGGCGGCTATCCCTAAAGAGCTGATTGAATCAGAACTTTTTGGCCATGAAAAAGGCGCATTCACCGGCGCAGCCAGTGTGCGTCAAGGGCGTTTTGAGCAAGCTGATGGTGGCACCCTGTTTCTCGATGAGATTGGCGATATGCCGCTAGATGTGCAAACCCGCTTACTACGTGTATTGGCCGATGGTCAATTTTATCGTATTGGTGGTCACTCACCAGTGCAGGTGGATGTACGTATTATCGCGGCAACCCATCAAAACCTTGAGTCTCAAGTAAGTAAAGGCGAGTTTCGTGAAGATCTCTTTCATCGCCTCAATGTGATTCGAGTACACCTGCCACCACTATCACAGCGACGTGAAGATATTCCTCAATTGGCGCGCCACTTTTTAGCCACAGCGGCCAAAGAGATCAGCGTAGAGCCGAAGGTACTGGCTAAAAGCACTGCAGAAACCTTAGCTAACCTTCCGTGGCCGGGTAACGTGCGCCAGTTAGAAAACACCTGTCGCTGGTTAATGGTCATGGCTTCAGGGCAGGAGATATTACCGCAAGATCTACCACCCGAACTGTTAAGCCCAAGCCTTAACGGCCAACAGCAAGCCGCGGCAGAGGCAGGAAGCTGGCAAGAAGCTTTAACACAATGGATAGATCAGCGACTCAGTAGCGGCGATAGCGATCTGCTCACCGAAGTACAGCCCGCCTTTGAACGCATTTTGTTGAAAACCGCCCTTAAACATACTAAAGGGCACAAGCAAGAAGCCGCCAAGCGCTTAGGCTGGGGAAGAAATACCTTAACTCGCAAGCTTAAAGAGTTAGAGATGGAGTAGTTGCCAAAAAATATGCTGAGTAGATCATTTTCTTATACTGATTGGTATGGCATAGGCTAAACAACTCAAACCATTTTTTGCAAAAAATAACCCAGCTTACGCTGGGTTATTAGTACTCTTTTCGGCAGTCACTATCACCGATTGAGGTAGTGCGTCGGACAGAGCTTCAGTCTCAGTCTGCTGCACAGGCATCGCCGCTTGCCACAAAGCGCCTACCCACAAATTTTGATTCGCTTTCATTTAGTTCCCCTTTTTGCTTACCGGATCAAAGTAATGCTTAGGCGACTATTAGTAAAATGAATAAATACTATTACCTAAATTCCTTTTTGGCATGAACATTCCAATCAAAACACTGCAGTGCTTTTTGACCCTAGTGGAAACCGCGAACTTTACTCGCGCGGCTGACAAATGCTTTATCACTCAACCCACATTGAGCAAAATCATCCAGCGACTTGAAGAGAATCTCGGCCAACAACTGCTGCATCGCAACAATCAAAAAGTGGAGCTAACCCAAGCTGGCCTTTTACTAGAAAAAAGTGCCCGAGAGATACTGGGTCAATGGCATAGATTGCAAGAAGACTTAAACAACTTAAGTGGCCTTAAATCTGGTCGACTTCGTCTTGGCGTTTGCCCTATGATGAGCAGCCTGATCATTGGCTTGCTGACTGAGTTTCGACAACGCTACCAAGGTATAGAGCTACAGATGTATGAATATGGGGGGTTTGGCTGTGAACAAGCGCTGCTTAGTAACAGTCTCGACATCGCCTTTACCGCTCTACCCACCACCCACGATACCGAATTGGCAAATCAAGCACTAACTCGCTATCCCTTGCTTGCCTGTGTGCCTGAAGGGCATGAATTAGCCAATAAAACATCGATTACTTGGCAAGATTTTGAAGCTTATCCTTTTATTCTTTACAACGAAGATTTCTCACTGGCCAAGCTTATTACCCGCCTAAGTGCTAAAGCAGGCGTCCAACTTAATATCGCCTTTAGAAGCGGTCAATGGGACTTCTTAGGGACCATGGTTGAAGCACAAATGGGCGTGGCTATCTTACCCCAACCCATCAGCAATAAACTGAGCAGCAACAAATTGGTATTTATACCAATGGAGCCCAATCTCACCTGGGATCTAGCGTTAATCTGGCGTAAGGACCTACCACTGACCCCCGCAGCAGAGGCGCTCCTCAGTCTTAGCCAGCAAGCCCACCTTCATCCACAGTGCTCAATTTAGATTCTAGCTCACATCGCCTTTCAATATGGTCACTGCATGAACCTTATAGCGTCGGTGACCTTACAGGTTACAGACGCCAGTTCATATTAGTGAATCTGTGAAAAGAAGGTGTAATAGTCTTCTAAGTGCCAATTTTTGGTTATCTTGCCTTGATGTACTTCATAAATATCCACTGCAGGAAAATCTACAACCTGTCCTGCTCCCTGCTTTTCACCCATTTTGCCGGTGAAGTTACCTTTAAACCGGTAGCGAATGGTTGCATAGTTATCAGAAACTAATAGGTGCTCTACCTCTACATGCAGATTGGGAACAGCCTGACGAAACTGGCTCGATGCCGCTAATACACCAGCAATTCCCGCTTCACGGCCTTCTGGTGGAGTCATATCCTGAAAGTCCTCTAGCAACGCCTTACGCGCAAATTTTGCATCACCGGTATTCCAAAAATTCGCGTAACTCATCGCAGCCTCGGTGACCGTTTTAGCTAAGGGTGATTGCTGGTTACTGACCAATATTTGTGGTGTTAACGGATTTGCAGACACCATGTGAGTGGCAAGTAAAAGCGCCGTCATACCTAATAAATTCGTCATTTTGTTCATCTGTTTAATCCTTATTCATCTCTCGTCAGTAAAGTCATCAACCAGTTTAACCGCACCCTTAATGTCGCTTCTGTTGTGCCATTCCAAATGGCCTCACTTAACGCTGCGCAGTTACTCTCTTGTTAGGGTCAGTATATTTACTCTTATCTATTTTGATAATTGGGCTAAATATGAATTCATTATTAGATAAAACCGAATAGTGGAAAGAGGTGATTGGATGGAATGACAACTCATTACCCCCAATAAATAATGAGTGATATGGATCAGGCATAAATTCCAACCAGGTAAAAGTGCATCGCCATTGCTAAAAATTCAGAGTTTTAATCTAAATAACGATTAACTTTAAAAATATGCCACTATAAAATACGCCAAGCGATATTTTTTTAACTTTATATTAAAACAGCTACTAGCTCTGTTACCCCTTGCAACACCATATTTTCCGCTGCTGCTAAATATGTTTAAAACAGCTGAGCTAACCTGCCCACTTTAACATGTACTAAAGTACCGATAATAAGCCTTGAAGCGATGCATTGATGCCGTTAGGTTGCAAACAGGTCTACTGTTAGACCTGCTAACCCTAGTAACTAAAATAATAAATAGAGATAAGCCAATGAAGATCTATACCAAGCTACTACTGCTGGGTCTGTTTGCTGTCAGCCCATTGTCTTATGCCGCTTCAGGACTCGCGTTCATCCATGGAACTGGCAACCAAACCGATGCACTATCAGATTACTGGACAAGAGACTTTGTCGATTCAGTACGTCAAGGTGCGACGACTCCCAACAACTATGTTGTCATTAACTGCAATTTCGACCAATACATGTGGGAAGATGTTGCCGCTGGGTGCCTTGCGGAGCAGCTCACCCGTTTTATTGATGACAAGGCGATCACCGACCTAACCCTTATCACTCACTCCAATGGTGGTAATGTGGTGCGCTGGGTGTTATCTAACCCAACCTGGGATGGACGTTATCCAAAAATCATCAATGCCATCTCCAGTGTAATTGCCATCGCTCCCTCAAGCGGCGGCACACCGCTGGCCGATGCCGTCAACCAAGGCAATGTATTTGAAACCTCGTTAGGCTGGTTATTGGGTTATGGCAGTAATGCCGTTAAACAGCAGCAAGTTAGTTGGATGAGTTATTACAACAATACCTGGCTCAATGGTACTGCAGGCCGCCCAACATTAGGTAAGCCGTTTGAAGTGATCGTCGGCTCTGATGTGGATTCAGCCTTTTGGGATAGCGACAGTTATTGCGCTGGCTATCAATATCAAGTGGCGCTAGAAACCACCCAAAACTGGCTCGACGATTGCTCAGATGGCTTTCTTGAATGCCAATCACAGAGCGCGGCGGGCACTGTGTGGTTTACCGATAGACAACGCACTGCAGGCAGAGAACCTCTGAGTCATCAGCAAAGCCGCAGAGCATGCTTCAATCTCGACACCATCATCGCCGATCATATTTAGGAGCCAACTGATGAAACAATCAATCCAGCTGGCGAGTTTGTTCGCCATAGCAAGCCTTTTGACAGCGTGCCAATCAGAAGACACCGCCAGCAACGCAACGACGGATAAGCAAGCTAGTGTCATCACCACAGTGCAACTGTTACAGCCAAGTGGCAATGATTTAAGCGTCACAGACATAACAGCAAGTGCATTACCCCCAATTAACCAATCCCATGATGCTATTGGCTTCTCACAGTCTATCGACGCCACACTTAACTTGGTCGCGCCGTCGCTGACACAGCAACAGAACAGCGATCAATATTGGCGCACAGTGAGCGGTGCGCAACTCAACGCAGGTATTAAGCTTGCGATCAGCCAAAGCGAGAGCGTTATTCGCATCGCCCCCCGTGGTGATAATCGTTCAGGCGGACTCATTCACAGCCCCGCTATCGCTCCAGAGCAGTTACGCCTGTATAAGATCAATAAAAACGGCATCGATAGATCAGCCTCCATGATCCACTCAACAAGCGATCCACAAGCCATGGCAACAGCAGGGATTATCGATGACTCCAGCGCACTCACTCTGTCAAAGCAAGCCAGCGCAGGACAATATCAACTGCAGGTCATGCAGCCATTGGCCGCACAAGATAGCTACCTAATTAATGTCAAAGAAAAGGGAAGCCCTTACCAGCTTGAACTGCACGCCCCCGCAACGCTGGCGAGCAGTAATGCCACGCTTAACTTCTCGTTAGCCATCAGCAATAGCGACATCGCGCTGCAGCCAACAGCGACATTAAAGCAGAGTGATGGTCAATATCATCAACTGACTTTAGTTAATGTCGATCAGCAGTGGCAAGCGCAATTGCCAGAGGCATTAACCTTACCCAGCAGCAATCGTGGACTGAGTGAAATACAGCTAGATATCGAAACCCGTATCGACAACAAGCCCGTTATCCGTACCGTCAAAACGGCATTCAAACAGTATGTACCTTCGGCGATGTGGGGTGAGTCAGCTCAGATACATTGGCAACAGCAGTTGCCCGTTAAAGCGATGCTGGATCTACAAATCGCAAATCCTGGACGCTATGAGCTATCGGCCGTATTGGTGGGTACCGACGCGAGCGGTGCTGTCGGCAATATTCTGCGCAGCCAGTCGGCATTGTGGTTAGAGGGAGATGGTCAAGTTAGTCTAATATTTGACCGTGACACTATCATAGCGTCAGGTCTGAAAGCCCCCTTCTTTTTACAGGCGTTGGAGTTAAAAGATCAGGGCCAGATGGCAAGGTTGAGTTACTTGAGCCATGCCGCACAACTATAAAGCCCATTAGTAAAACGCCCTCATTATTGGAGGGCGTTTACTTATTGGCACTTATCTAAATGTCTTGGTGTTTATGTACCTTGCCAAAATCTGCCAAGATGGCATAGGCACACGGAATGATAAACAACACCAGTAAGGTCGATGCAAAAATTCCAAACACTATGGAGACAACCAAAGGCTGTACCACTTGTGCTTGTAAGCTGCTTTCCATCAGCAGTGGTAATAGTCCCGCAGCTGTGGTCAACGAGGTTAAGAAAACCGCACGAAAACGTTCTCGGCTGGCGCTGATCACCGCTTGTTGGACGCTATCGCCCTCATCCACATGGTGACGAATATATTGCACCAAGAGTATCGAGTCATTCACCACGATCCCCGCCAGCGAGATAAAGCCCATTATCGATGGCATCGACAAGTTGTACCCCAACAAAAAGTGGCCCCATAACACACCAATTAATGCCAATGGTATCGCCAGCATCACCACGGTAGGCTCTAAATAACTGCGAAACTGGAAACTCAATATCGCAAACAACCCAAACAGACCAATCATAAAGCCCTTGGCCATTGAACTGCCCGTCTTGGCGGTCTCCTTAGCTGAACCTTCAAAATCGACCCTTAAGCTAGGATATTGAGTCGTCACTTGTGGTAACCACTCAGATTTAACCTTAGCTAAGGTTTCATTGGCATTGGCGCTATGGTTATTCACATCGGCCATCACGGTTACTGTGCGCAAACTGTTGATGCGCTGAATGCGCACATAAGAGCGTTGGTCTTCCAGCTTCGCAATTGCTGACAGTGGCAGTTGGCTGCCATCAGCGAGTATGATGGGGAAATTCGCCAACGCCTGTAAGTCGCCGGCTTGCTTCGTATTAAGACGTACATCAATCTCGATATTTTCCGGCCCAACTTGGATCTCATCGGCGGTTTGACCATAGAAAGCACTGCGCAGCTGTGCAGCCACCAATTGGCCATCGATACCAAAGGTTTCAGCACCGGGACGTAAACTGACTTTTATCTCCTCTTTACCAGGCCGCATGTCATCGAGGATGCCGCTAATCCCATCAAACTGCGCCAAATAAGATTGCAGTGATACCGACGCCTGCTTAAGCGTATCGAGATCATCGCCCTGTAAGCGCACTTCGATATCACGCCCCGCAGGCCCCATGGTTGGCTGTTTATAGACAATCGAAAGCGGTAGCGCCAAGTCGCCACTATTGGTACGCCAATCGGCAATAAAAGCATCGATGAGGGTGTTGCGCGTCTCTGCCGATAGCAGATCTAAGCGCACTGTGGCCACATGTGGTCCCTTCTCTCCCGCATCAGCGTTAAAATTATATTGTGCAGTGATATCTTGTATGAGCTCAACCCCCTCTTCCACCTCTTCACTGTACCTATCACCTGTTAGCTTGGCACTGGCGATTAACTGCTCCACCACCGCTTTAGTTTGATTCAAAGAGGTGCCTGGCGGCAAAATAATCCGGGCTTCAGCGATATCGCCATCGAGCTCAGGAAACGGAACAAACTTAATCGCACCGCCCACCACTAGCGATATTGAGATAAGCAGAATGCCTAACGTTGCGCCAACACTGGCATAGCGCCAACGCACCATAAAGGTGACCATATCTACCAGCTGATTGTTTCTAAAAGACTCAAACTTAGCCAGGAACTTACGCTTAAATTCAAGCGGTTCACGCTCTTTACCAGCATGGGTAAGCGAATGGTTTAGGTGATTGGGTAAAATCAAAAAGGCTTCAACCAAACTCACGGTCAACACCATGATAAGCACAGTTGGAATCGCCGACAGCACTGCGCCCATCTGGCCATCGAGCCCAAGCAGCGCACTAAAGATCAACACAGTCGTCAAAAAGGAGGACACGACGCCTGGCGCCACCTTACTGACCCCTTTGACCACCGCATCACTCGGAGAGAAGCCACGGTCAATGTGCGATGCAATGGATTCCGCAATCACAATCGCATCATCCATCATAATACCGATAGCCATTAGCAGACCGACCAAGCTCATGAGGTTAATGGAGACCCCAAATAGGCTCATCAAATAGAGGCCGCCAAGAAAAGCGACCGGAAGTCCTGCCGATACCCAAAATGAGTAGCGCAATGAGAAAAACAGCCACATGCTAAAGAAGACTAAGATGATCCCCTGCCAACCATTGGTTAGCATCATGTCCAGCCTGTCTTGCAATACCGATGACAGATCATTGGTCATGGTTAAGGTGACACCCTCTGGAGCCCGAGTCTGCTCAAGCGCAATAAACGCATTGACTCGCTCTTTAATCCGCAACGCATCATCGGCCTTATTTTTTTGCACCTTGATTAACGCGGCATTCTTACCGTTAAACTGGATATGCTCTTCATCCAGCTCAAACCTGTCTGTGATGGTGGCAATATCGTCAAGCCGTACCACACTACCATCACTATTGGAGGCTACAATAGTGCGGCCTAGCGCTTGAGGTGTAACTTTGCGCTCATCAAAACGCAGCAAAATATTCTTGTCTTGCAGCTCAATATTACCCGCTGGCATTTTAACATTTTGCCGGCCCACTTTATCTGCCACATCAGCCGCAGTCAGCCCTAGGCGACGCATCGCAATACTATCTAATTCGATACGAAGCTGGTGATCGGAAAAGCCCGCTATCGATACCAAATTGACACCCGCATCGATCTTCAGACGTCGCTTTATATCTTCAGCATAACTTTTTAAATGTGGCCAGCTGGTGTCGGCGACAATCGCAATGTCGACGACCGGCTCCGCCCAATCAAGCTCTTTGACCACAGGGGGTTCGATTTGGGTCGGAAAGTTCTGAATGGCATTAATTTGTGTCTGAACATCAACCAACATCCGCCCTAAATCAGCATTGGACTCGAGCTTAAGTCGCATCGACGCCACGCCCTCTTGGGCATCACACTTCACCTCTTCAATATTGGCTAAACCGTCCACCGCATCTTCCATACGCAGACAAATACTCTCTTCCACCTCGACAGGCGAAGCGCCGGGATACACCACGGTAGCCACGACATAAGGCGGCGCAAACTCAGGAAATGTCTCTCGTTTTATCGACCCCATATTGATCAAGCCCAGCATCAAAAAGGCCAGCATGATCAAATTGGCTAATGTTGGGTGCTTGGTAATATAGGCGATCACAGACTGGCCTCCTTGGTGTCTGCTTGCGCCGCATTGGGCTGTACGACCTTAAGGGACATGCCAGGAATAGCAGGAATGAGATCATTGAGCACTAAACGATCTCCTGTCGCTATCTCCCCATCAATGGCGACTTGTAAGCCATCACGAAATAGCACTTCCACCGGTTTAATTTGCAGTCGGTCATCATTATCCATTAGATAAATGGCGCCGCCATGAAGTGCCTTCTCTGGGATAACAAAGTGAGGTTTTGCCCCGCCAATGATATCCGCGCGGACAAACATCCCCTTAGTTAATGGCGGGCGTGTTAATAGATCCAACTGATGAAAATCTTGCTCCACTTCAAGGTAAACCCCTATCGTGGCTAGGTTTGGATTTACCGTCTCTGCAACGCGTGTCACCTTAGCCGGCCAAGTGAAGCGGTTATTACCTGCCTCAAAAGTAACTTCCGCTTGCAGCTCAAAGCGTTCAATTGAGGGCATATTCATCGTGGCTGATGTGGATAATATGCTACCAACTAAGGTACGCATATCTTGAATAGAGAGCTCGGCCTTAATCTCTGCAGTGCCCAGCTGATGTGCCACCAGCATCACAGAACCTGTGGTCACAACCTGATCTTGTTCAATGTTAACATCTGAGATTCTGGCATCGAACGGCAGGACAACCTTAGTCTGCTCCAGTCGCCGCTGTGCATCAGCCAACAAGGCAATATCCACTTTCTCTTGCGCTTGGCTCACTCGTCGGTCATCGGGCAGCAGCTTTAATGAGCTTTGTAGATCTTCCACTAACTTGGTCTGTACCAGCAAAGATTGCTTTTGATTTTCGACTTCAGAACTTGACACTAGGTCACGCTTTTTAAGGGTAACCTTACGTTGATACTCCTGCTCTGCTAACACCAACTTCTGCTGCTCAATTTTAAGGCTAGTGTTAAGGTTGCGCTCTTGCTGTGCTAGCCGAGTCAACTGGGCTTGCGTCGCATTAAGATTGGCCTGAGCCTGTGCCAACTTAAGCTCGTACTCCAGAGGGTCGATCGCTAACACCTGCGTACCTTTGGCTAGCATCCGCCCCGTTTCTAATTGAGGGTGGCGATAGATAACTTTACCACCCACCTCAGCCATGGCTTGCCAAACATGTTTGGGCTCTACGCGCCCAAACCCTTCGATCCGCGGCGCTAATTCAATCTGCTTAAGCGACAACACTTCAACAAAACGCGCCTTATCGTATCCTTGCACCAGAGAAGGCGAAGGCTTTAACAGTCCCGCAAGAACCAGTACCAACATACCTATGCCGATCCCAACAAATATTAGGCGTTTTTTATTATTCATCAGTGTGGTCCTTTTCACGCAGTAATCCTCTGCGGAGTAAATTGGCATTTTGTTTTGCTAAGGTTTGCAGAAACTCAGGCGTGATCTCAATCCCGACACGCTTTAATAGGTTATCGGGCACCAAAAATGGAAACACCATCATGGCGAAAAAAGACAGTTGCGCACAACGATCATCAATATCATCTTTTAACATCCCTTTGTCTTTCATCCGCTTAAACATGGCAATGTGGTCAAAGTTAACCACCTCATAAAACGCTTTGGTGACCTCTTCATTTTCCGGCAAGCTCTGGTCTAAGCCCGCAATACGGAACATCAGGCGAGGAAAATGAGGGTGTTTCGCCATGATGGTGTAATAGGTTTGCATCAAACTCGCTGGACCGTCAGCTTGTATGTCCAATTTGGACTGATACACCAACTGGGCAACTGGTAGCGCCGTTTCACGGATCATGGCAGAAAACAGACTCTCTTTCGAACCAAAGTAGTATCGGATCAAGCCAGGATCGGTGCCAGCACAGCTCGCTATCTCACGAATGGTGACCTGCGCATAGTCACGCTCAATAAACAGGTTTCGTGCCGCTAAAATAAGCTTATCGCGATTTTGACTATCACCGCTGGGACGACCAACACGCTTTTTCGCTTCTGCCATATTAATTCCTCATTAGAAGAATTAATTTTAGGAAAAGAATGAACAAATTGGCAGCAAAATAATTCCCCCGAAACAGGGGTTATGTAGAATTAACATGGTGCAGTTTTAACGAGAAGGACCGCCTACAGCAGGCTTAACTACCGTAGGCTCAATGACAGACTGGGTGCGACTATCACACAGGATCTTGATGTATCAGCACTTCTACATCTTCAAATAGGTGGCGAACTCTTGCCTCTGCCGCATCAGCAATGGCATGCGCCTCTAGCAAGGTAAGTCGACCATCAAGCTCTAAATGGCACTGCACAAAGGTCGTTTTACCTGACTCTCGTGTACGCAAGTCGTGAAATCCGTTAATACGAGGGTCTTGCTCTAATGCCTGTACGATTTTAAGTTTGGTATCTGCATCCAGTTCTCTATCGAGTAGCGACTGTGCGGAGCGATACCCTAACCCTAATGCTTGCTGACCAATAAACAGCGCAATCAGCACCGCAAACAGGCCATCGGCCCACCACCATCCAAACTGTGATAACACTAAGGCAAGCAACACCGCAGCATTGAGAAAGAGATCTGACTTATAGTGCAGCGCATCGGCCTCAACAACAGTGCTTGAGGTTGCGGCGACTGCACGCTTTTGTAACATCACTAGGGCAAAGGTCAAGATAATTGCGATAACAGAGACCACCACGCCTATCATTGCATGTTGTACAGGTGCAGGATTGATTAAGCGGTCGCCACCATGAAATAGCAACAAAAATGCCGAACCGAGAATAAAAGCAGACTGGGCCAAGGCGGCGAGCGGTTCAGCTTTACCGTGACCATATCGGTGATCTTTATCAGCCGGCACAATGGCATAACGTATCGCTATGAAATTAACAATAGAAGCGAGTGCATCAGCAAAAGAGTCGGTGAGTGATGCCAGCATACTCGCCGAGCCAGAATACATCCACGCCGCTAATTTGATAATAATAAGGGTGAACGCCGTTGCCACCGCTGCGCGGCTTGCCAGCTTCACCCAGAAATCGTATTGGGAAGTGTCTGTCATAGGGTCATATTACTACTAGTTCAGTAGGGGAAGAAACATGACCCAATTGTAACTCAGTTAGTCGCTATGAGCGATCTCCTTTACGTGACCCACGCTGAGCAAAATTCGCTTTAAATTTAGCTTGCTGCTCTGGCGTAAGCAGTTGGTAGATTGCACGCTGCATCTTCACTCTTTCAACGGCAGCTTGTTGACGTTTTTCCTGGCGTGCATCCATCATATTTACCACGTCTGCTTCACTAAAACTGTCGCTAGAGATCATATCTAACATCTGTTGCTGATGAGCCTGACGCACCTCTGCCGATGGACGTTGTGCTGCCCTCTCACTCTTATGTGCTTTCATTAAGCTTTTAATTTCAGTGCGCTGCTGCTCAGTTAAATCTAGGCCACGTAACATCTTGCGCATATCACCATGATGCCCACGATGTTCACCGCGCATCTCATGGTAGCCTTGCCCTTGATTAGATCCATTCTCTGCGCTAACCGTCGGTGCTAACAATACTGCGCTAGTCATTAATGCAAACAATGCGGATTTTACTGTCATCTTGTTCATAAGCTACCTCTTAGCTTTTATAGCGAGTGGAATAGGTAAATAAACTCTTAAGTGAGTTCCAACATGAGCTAGTGTAATCCCTGCAATGTAATCTAGGGTTTGACCTACGTAAAACTGCGTAAAGTTACTGCATCGCCTTCAAAGAACAGCACTTTACGTAGACTTACATTCTATAGACGGCAATTGACATCGAAACAGGTATACTCAAGCTGTTATAGAAAGAGAAGAGAAGTAGTATGAGCCACATTTTGTTAATTGATGATGATCTAGGACTCGCAGAATTGTTGGCACAACTGCTTGAGCTGGAAGGTTTTACACTAACGCTAGCCCATGATGGTCAAACGGGATTACAGCTGGCGCTGACACAAACATTTGATCTCATCTTACTGGACGTCATGCTACCACAACTCAATGGCTTTGAAGTGCTCAAGGCCCTGCGTGCCAAGAAGCAAACTCCGGTATTGATGCTAACGGCTCGTGGCGATGAAATTGATAGAGTTGTCGGCCTAGAAATTGGTGCCGACGATTACCTGCCCAAACCATTTAATGACCGTGAGTTGATTGCTCGCATTAAGGCGATTATTCGCCGCACGCATCAGCAAATTGATGAGCAACAACCGAGTGTGCTCGAATTCGCCGACATTAAGCTAGATCCGAGCCGCCAGGAGGTGATCTGCCAAGAGCAATTACTCATCTTAACGGGCACCGAGTTTAGCCTGCTTTACCACATGATCCAGCATAGCGGCGAAGTATTGAGCAAAGACAGCCTGAGTGAAAAAGTCTTAGGTAAAAAGCTGATGCCATTCGACCGTAGTTTAGATATGCACCTGTCAAATTTACGTAAAAAGCTGCCGGAACGTAGCGATGGTCGTCCACGAGTAAAAACCCTACGTGGCAAAGGATATATCTGGTTAACCTAATGAAAGTTAGTCACTTACCCAACAACATATTTATCAAACTGCTGCTAAGCTTCTGGCTCTGTAGCAGTTTAATTATTGCTACCGTCGGCCTGCTGCCACTGTTGCAGCAAAACCACGATCGGGCCCCAATTCCGCCTCACCTTGTCAACCTGCTCGACAGGATCGCTAAACGGATCCAAGCCAACCCAGAACTGATCACAACCCAACGCGATAGACGCTGGCACAGATTCAGAGAGATGAACAACAAACCTGTTCGCTTTTATCTCGCCAATGCACAGGGGCAGATACTCAATACCGAGCACCCTTCGCGCGCTATACGTCGTTTTATGCTGATGGCCGATGACGCAACCCGCCCTATCAGTCATCAGTTTAAAAGCGAATTACTGTTTGGCCCTCATACGTTTGAAGTCAATGGCGAAAAATACAGTCTTTACGGTCGTCTCGCAGAGATGCACCCTAGGCCGTGGTTTTTCTTTTTTGCCGAAAACATCATCCTAACCTTGGCATTGGCTATTCTTCTCTCTGGCCTGCTGTGTGCCTTGTTGGCTTGGCACCTTGGTAAACCGCTACGGGCCTTAAAGCACAGTGCCGAAGCTGTCGCCAGTGGCGATTTAGGTCACAGGGCCGATAGCAGTACCACTAAACGTAAAGATGAAATTGGCCAGTTGGCTCAATCATTTAATGCGATGGCCGGCGCTATTGAATCTATGGTGAATAGTCAACAAAGGTTGATTAGTGACATCTCCCATGAGCTGAGAACACCACTGACCCGCTTGCAACTGGCATTGGCATTGGCCCGTAAGAAAGGACAAACCTCTACCGAGCTAGAACGCATCAGCTACGAAGCCGAACAACTAGAAGCCATGATTGCCGAGCTACTTGAATTGTCTCGGGTTAAACTCAACCTACATGAAAATAAACATCATTTATCCTTGAGTGAAACCTTAGGGCAAGTGTTAGATGACGCCGAATTTGAAGCCGCCCAACAAGATAAACAGCTCAATATCGACATCGACGAGCAACTCTGTTTTGCCATGACCCCGAGGCCACTGGCTCGAGCCATCGAAAACCTACTGCGTAATGCCATTCGTTATGCCAACCAAAATGTCAGCATTCATGCCATTCAGCACCCTGAACAGATAGAACTTACCATTGCCGATGATGGACCAGGTATTGAAGATGAACGCGACCTACAAGCAATTTTTGAACCCTTCTACCGACCGCAATCAGCAAGGGAAAGAGAATCGGGTGGCTGGGGATTAGGACTCGCAATTGCCAAAGCTGCTATCGACGCCCACAAGGGTAAGATAACAGCCAGCAACCTGTCACCTCATGGGCTAAAAATCACCATCAGGCTGCCGAAATAGCAGCCTGATGGGCTAGTTAAGTCAATCATTATCTGCACCAATCAGGTGGCGGCTGACACTAAGGACCTCTGCAGCGGTTTTACCTAAGGTATAACGCCCAGATAGTGATTGATGTTGATTATAGTCAGCTTGCCATGCACTAAATTGATGATTGATCTGCGCCAATGATTCGACTTTATTCGCCTTAAAATAGGGCTCAAAAAACTCACTATTGGCAAACGTCTGAAATCTTGCCGCTAATCCATTAACAACAGGGCCGTTATACGCCCTCATCTGAATATGGTTAATCTGTTGTTCGCTCAAGAACTGACTAAATTCTTGGCTTTTCTTCCCTGAGAATTCAGGCCCTCTATCTGTCAGAATACTGTTGATGTTAATCGAATTCTCTCGATACCAAGGCAGCACAACCTCACGTAAAAATTGAGCGACACTCGCCGAACTGTTATCCGTCATGACAGTCGATATCGCATACTGACTATACCCGTCCACAAAGGTATGTAGATACAGCTGCCCCAGTGGAGAAATGACACCTAGATCAAAAGTATCTTGTACACATATATCACCAGGATAAAGGCACTCAATATTGGGATCATTAGGATCTTGCTTATAAAGCTGTTCAATGTGCTGCTGATCTAATGGCGCAAACTTCTGGTTTTGCTTGAGCTTATTGTGTAATGCCAATAAACGGTTCTTTTTGGTTTCTAAGTTATGTCGCAGCCAAATAGTTCGAACACCGCTAGCAGAGATACTACAGCCTCTGGCACCGAGTAACTCTGCGACTTTGGCTTGACCATAATTAGGGTAATCCAATGCTATCTCAATAACCTGATCTTCCACCTCTTGTGAGACACGGTTTTTCATCGCAGGCTTTTTCCGCGACAGATTCTTCAACCCTCTCTCACCAACAGTCTCGTATTGCTTTTTGAAGCGATAATAACTGTCCCTGCTATATCCCATAATTTCACAGGCTTTACTGATACTGCCAAGTTCAGTTGCCAATTGTAATAAGGCTAGCTTACTGCGGATTTCATTATTCTTTGCGCTCATAGCAAACTCTCAATAATATTCCATTTCACAATGAAAAGCGGCCTTAGCCAAACACACCATTTGGCGTATAACCCAACCATCTAAACCACGTCTCACCCATCAAAATACTTGTCGCCCAACCGATCAATAACATAGTAAAACCAAATTTAAAGGTATCGCTCAAACTATAATGGTCAGTTGAATACAAGAGTAGCGCTGGCTTACTGTTAAAGGGCAACACATAAACATGTTCAATTAAAAGGGCCACAGGCAACGCCAAACTCATAATCGGAAAGTCAAAGCGTTGTGCAATACCAATAGCTATCGGCACAAACAGCATCGTTCTCATGGTTTTTGACTGAAACACCAACGAACTAAATAGCATGGCTCCAGTGAGTAAAACATAGAACACGCTAAATGGCGTACTTTCATCTAAACCAAAGTATTCTAAACTAAAATTCACTGCTAAATTAGGTAAATCCGTCTGTTTAAACCCCGCCCCTAACGTATAAGCTCCTGCAGAAAACAGTAGTAAGTGCCAGGGCACATCCACTTGGTTCCAATTAACGACACCAATTCTAGGACTTAAAGCGACAATGGCACCAATAAACGCTATTGCGGTTGCACTAACACCATGATACTTATCGGTTGCCCAAAATATTAAGATGGTCACAAAAATCACAAGAGACTTTATCTCTCGTGTCGAGATTGTTCCCATTTTAGCCAATTCTTCTTTTAGGCGATCCATTCCCCCCTCAATTTGCGGCAATCGTTCTTCTTCAGCCAACGGGAAGAAAATTTTGGTGGCAATTAACCAACCAATCACCACCATGCAAATGACAATGGGCATCGCCACTATCATCCAATCGGCAAAGAAAAAGCTGCCGCCGATAGCCCCTGCAATTAAACTCGCCGCTAGGAGATTTGCTCCGGATCCCGTCACAAACGCCCCAGCACAGAGATTTATTTGCAACAGGTTTTGTAAAACTAAATTACGGCCGAAGTTATTCTTGTTATCTCCGCCTTTGGCGCCATAAACCGCTGCTATAACCATAAAAATGGGCATCAAAATCGCAGCTTTGGCGGTGGTCGCCGAGATAAACGCAGACAACGCGAGGTTTATGACCATAAAGCTATAAAAAATTGGCGTAGCACTGGTGCCAAATCGACAAATAAACCATAGCGCGAAACGTTTAGCTGCACCCGATGACACCAACATAGAAGCAAGAATAAAAGACAATATATTCAGCCACATAATTGGATGCCCTAACTGAGCATAGGCAACTTTTTCCGGTAGAACACCCGTTAAGACCATCGCGATGATCACCATAAGCGAGGTCAAATAATTTGGAATAGGCTCTGTTATCCATAAAATCACCGCAGTACAAAAAATGGCCAGCATGGCCTGACCATGCCAACTAAATAACACACCACCAACTTCAGCAAAGTGAGCCGCTGCGGTTTTACTCAGCATGCTCGGATCAAAATCCACCAGAAAACTAAGTGGCTGACTGCTCAGCAACAATACAAATACCGCCGCCGCAATCCAGATACCCGCCCTAGCTAGCCACACTTCAATAGGGCTTTTATGTCTAACGGGTAATTTTTCCATACGGTATTGATTCATATCGAGTGGATCGATTTGGCTCGCCTCCTTTTGTTCCACACTCATGCCCTCTTCTACCTTCGCTTTGTTACTAGGGTTATATCTTACAGCAAGCCCATCGGTTGAATCTTGATGCATATCTAGCGGATTGGCTGCACTAACGTTTCCTTGAGTCATCTAACTGCGCCCTTAAACTGGATAGTGATTAAGCAAACCTTACTCTCATACGCCAAAACAAAACTGGATCCAGATCAACATAAATACATTTTAGTTTTTACATAAAAAGTATCAATACAGGTAAAGCTCAACAACAAAACACAGCAAAACAATTGGAAACAACAACTTGCAAGAATACGTATACAGCGGAAACGGAAAGCTCGTACGATTAGGTTGTAACTAAGTTATTTAAAGTTGATCTAGATCGGTTTATTTTTAGTTTTCTAGGAGTACTGTAAATAGCGTACTTAACCACCTAAAAAACCGTATCAAGGAAGCATTTATGTCAGAACTTAAAATTGGCGAAATTTCAAAGCCTCGTTTCGAATTCCGCACGTTCGGTCAAGATTTTACCGAAGCCGCCCAACGTATGGCACGACTTTCTGTACCGATCCCAGAGAAGGTCTGGCATCGAGAAAGCGACGAAATCTATATTATGTCGCGTACTAATGATCTGAATAATACTAAAATCCGCGACGGCAAAATGGACGTCAAATGCTATGTACAAACCATTGATGGCCTTGAGCAGTGGGACCCGAAACTAAAAGCTGAGTTCCCGATTAGCGCAGCACAATTGATAGAAGAGATATTCCCCGCATTTATGGTCGAACAGCCTGATTTAGATAAAGAGGAGTACACTTTTGACGAATTCATCGCAATCATTGACGCGCATCCAGATCTGCAAGCAGTAAAAATCCACAAAGAGCGTTTTGGCTACATGGTCAACAACACTATCTGTGAAGTGGCCAATGTGCTTGTTAACGGTGCGCGTATTGTTAGCATCAATAGCGAATCAACAGAACTCGAAGATATTCAACAGACAGTCAAAGATGTGAAATTAGAAGGTGTTGAAAACATCAATTACCTGCAAGCGATCAAGCGCGTCATCGGCATGAAAAATTTACCGCTGGCTAATTAATTTTAAGGAAACGGATCATGGCACAAGAAATTGAACGTAAATATTTAGTCAAAAGTGATGAGTTTAAGCAGCAAGCAGCTCGTTCAGTTCGCATCATTCAAGGGTATTTGAGTAGTGTTCCTGAGCGAACCGTTAGAGTAAGAGTTAAGGGTGACAAAGGGTTTCTCACCATTAAAGGGATAGGTAATGAATCGGGGGCTTCACGTTACGAGTGGGAAAGTGAAATCCCAGTCTCCGAAGCACAAGAGTTACTTAAAATTTGCGAGCCGGGTGTGATCGATAAAACCCGTTACTTAGTTGAACATGAGAATCATCTTTTTGAAGTCGATGAATTCTACCAAAGTAACCAAGGCTTAACTGTTGCTGAGGTTGAACTGACAACTGAAGCGCAAACCGTCAACAAGCCAAGTTGGTTAGGTGAAGAGGTCACTGGTGACACGCGTTACTACAACTCAATGCTAATGAAGCAACCTTATACTACCTGGTAACAGTAATAATTATGTTGTCGCTATCGATCGCCGACCAATACCACTTAGCCATTAATGTTGAGCTTGCCGCCACCATTAAAAATGCACGGGTAAAAGTACACTACTTTTACCCGGCACCATTGGCCGATCATAGCGACTTTTTCTCTCCATCCCACTTCTATCAATCCTTATTACAAAAACAATCACTGATAAAAGCGACGCCAATGAACGTCGACTCAGTCAAACGCGACCTATTTACCCTGAGACAAACGGCTTACGCCAAAGCAACCCACAACTCCAACAACTATATTCGCGCATTATCGAACTTCGTCTCAGGCATAAATCAAATGCTATTAACCGCTAGTACTTCACAGTTAGCGCTAGTTGGCGAATTGATTGAATCTTTTCAAGGTATTCATGACAATGAGAATCAACTCACTCATCATAAACGTTTTCAGCTCGCCAACCATCAACTCCTCTATCACTTCCACCAAACGCTACTGCAACACAAACTTAAGGCATGTAAGTCTGAAAAAAGTGATATTGAAAGCAAAATAATCCACACCTGCAATTATGCCAACAAGCACCATATCAAGTTAACCGATAGCAGCGAAGATGGGCAGGAGAAACTCCTGCGTCGTTTGCATATGGGACGTAGGATTATTAACAGCCCCTATAAAGTCCGCTGTAAAAAATTGAATGATGGTGCGGTTGTCGAACAACTCATTTTTGGCTTTGCCGCTGCATTAGCCATGGCATTTGCGACTGGAGTTGCCTTTGCCACTCAAAAAGCCTTTGGCAACTTTTCAACTCCTTTCTTTGTCTCTTTAGTGCTCTCCTACATTTTTAAAGATCGCATTAAAGAGCTGGGTCGCAACTACCTGATGCAGAAATTTTTCTCCCATTTTTTTCAACATCATTACCGTTTCTATACCAATGATGACAACAGCCTCTGCGATCTAAAAGAGACTTACTATAGCCAAAATCGACATCTGTTAAATGAGGAGGTAAAGGCAATTATCAAGCGCGCCAACAATACCGAAAGTAGTCGATTTAATACCGCTTTTGTCCATCAGCGTAGTTATCATTTCACGACAACAAACAACACAAATTCTGAGGAAAAGTTTTTAGATGAACTTACAATAAATTTGAGCAGACCTTTACGAAAACTCCCTAAGGTAATGAGTCAGCACTGGTATGAAAATGAGTCAAATATCAAATATACCAACATCCACAAAGTCAACACGGTACACCTCATTGTGACACTGCAACATGGCGCGCAGGAAACCCATGATCACTACAAGCTTTTTGTGAGCAGAAAAGGAATACACCGCATAGACAAAGTAGATATAAAACATAACATTAAAGGCTAGTTAATCAGAAAGAAAAACCACCTAATCTGACAACATTAACAACTAACACCAGAGTAGCCAACGACACGCTTATACCCTGTGTAAGATAGAAGCTAGGCATCGATTAGCATTTATACATTAGCGCATATCCACCTAAGAAAAAATCAACCACCAAAAAATTAACAATGTGTACGATTTAGTTGTAATTAGTTGACATCGATCATGTTTTTTAGCACATATAAAGCATACTCTTAACACATCAAGTTTAGAAAGCGTTTAACACCAAGTGTATACAATAATAAGTTACCGAAGGAAGCGTATTATGAACAGTAAAAAGATGTTTTCAATCTCACCTATCGCGCTAGCAATTTCCGCCTCAGTGCTATGTTTTTCATCTGCAGTCATGGCGACGGAAACAGATAAGGTCTTAGAGCTAGAAGAACGACTCAATGCATTAGAAATGGAGTTAATTGAAGCCAAAGATGCTGCCAATAAAGTCGACCGCGTTAAATTCTCTAAAGATTCGCCAAGCCCAGCCTTGATCTCCCAAGATGGCCGCTCTACGTTAGAGTTTAAAGCACGTATTCAAGCTGATTACGTCAAAGCTGATGAGCTTTACAAAAATGGCGGTGACTATGTAGAGAGCTTTACCGATGCAAGTATTCGCCGCCTACGTTTTGGCATAGAGGGATACTTTTCAAACTCTTGGGAATATGAACTGGAACTCGATTTCGATGGACTTGCCGAAGTTGAAGTTAAAGATGCCAACGTCACCTATAAAGGCTGGGACAATTCGACCTTAAAACTGGGTTTCCAAAAATATGCCTTTGGTATGGAAGCAACAGGTAGCTCCGCTCACCTTGCCTTTTTAGAGCGCGCATCGACTGATAGTTTCTCTCCAGACAGAGCATTAGGTGTGCAGTGGCGCTATGTGGGTAATAACTACAACCTGCATTTAGGTTATGGCGTGATCACCGAGAATGAGTTTGAAGAAACTGACGATCAAAACCACGCCAAAATGGATATGCTTAACGCACGCTTCACCATGGCGCCGATCAATAGTAATGGTCACTTGCTCCACATTGGTGCGAGCGGACTCTATAACAACCTCAATGATGATGCCGCTAAATCCCTGCGCTATCGTGCGCGTCCAAATACCAAGCCGACAGAGCGTATTGTAGATACTGGCAAGATAAAAGCGGAATCGGGCATTCACTACGGTGCAGAGCTGGCCTATCAATACAGTAACCTATTGTTGCAAGCCGAATACATGACCGCTTCGGTTGATCAAATTGATGACCCGAAAGTGAGTGTTAACTCTTACTATGCACAAGCTGTCTATACCATCACAGGCGAAAAATGGCGTTATAGCGGCAAGAAAGGCACATTCAAAGCTGTTTCTCCCGATAGTCCTATCTCTTCTGGAGGTTGGGGTGCATGGGAAGTTGCCTTGAGAGTTGATCAAGCTAACTTTGATGATGTCGATGCAGGGATCGAAGGCGGTAAGAAAACAGATTACGTACTGGGATTAAACTGGTACTTAGAAGACAACCTAAAAGCCCAACTCAACTACGTACATACCCAGGCCGATTATGTCTCGCCATACACAGATATCAATGGTGTAGAACAATACGATCAAGACGGTAATATTTTCCAAGCTCGCCTACAGTTCGCATTTTAAGGTAAGGAGCCTACATTATGAGAAATAATTTATTTCTAATCGGTGCAATCAATCTCTGCCTTAGTGCCAGTGCTTATGCACTATCACCCGACGCGTTTACTCAACTTGAGTATCACGTCAATACAGGGGTAGGAAAAACCTTACCCTATGCTGCAGACAAACAAACAGATGCCTTCAAGAAAGCATTTAGCTTTATTAACTTGGATGATGATATTTCAGTAAAACTAGTCACTTATATCGATACAGCCGATCGTGCTTTTAAAGCCGATAACATTCAAATCCGTGTCAGAGAACATGTCACCAAACCGAGAAAAAGTAAAATAACGGTCAAACTCAGAGCGGCAAACCCTGAAGGTTTTGGCGAGGTGAGTGACTACAAAAAAGCTGAAATTGACTTTACTAACGACAAATCAGCCTACAGTGTCAGTTACGATGTGCCGTACTCGCCAGCAGATATTGATGTCAAAAGAGTCGATATCGAAAGCGTCTTCAATATTTTGAAGAAAGATGACACGGTTTGGGAAATCGTAGGCCCTATCTACGAAAATAATAAAGACAAACTGCAGCAAACCTTAGTGATGAGAACGCATGGCTGGGAAGGTAGTCTTAAAGACCCTCGCTACGAAAATTTAGAGATCGATTTTCAGTTGTGGACCCCTTACTACCGCAAGCCTCGCGTCACCTTTACCGAGTTCTCGTTTAAAGGCCACGCTAGCGATAAGAGTTACCTAGAAGAAGCTTATAACTTCCTCAACGAAGAAGTTAATAAAGTGAACATGCCGAGTGAAAACAACGGCTCTAAGACATCTGCCACCTTTAAGATGTCAAAAGGGTTTAATTAAACCCGACTAAGGCCAAGTGTTACTAAATTGCTCCCTTTAGTGATATTTGGCCTTCCCCTCAGCGTTACCTACACACCTATCCAATCGAATAAGGAGATGCCATGTTTGGCTTTTCTCGGCTCACTACGCTTCTTTCAAAGAGCGAATCTACAGAAACAAAGGTTTACCTCTTTTTTGAACAGGTCACCTTATCTCACCATAAGTCCATCCAGATGTGGAAAAACTACTTAACTTACGGTGCCAAGAGCGCTGAGTTTGAAAAAACATTGGCCGAACTTCAAAGTATTGAGCATCAAGCTGATCTATTAAAAAGAGAGATAGAGCATACGCTTTACCGAAAGACGCTTATCCCTGACTTACGCTCTGATGTGGCATCATTAATTGATCTCACCGACCGTTTAATCAACAAACAAGAAACCATAGGCTTACACCTAAAAATTGAGCAACCGCTTATTCCTAAAGAGATTGGAGATGAACTGCTTAGCTTACTTAACACTGTCAGCGACACCATAGATCACACACTCCTGTGTGCCAAAAGCTTCTTCACCGATTTACAGCGAGTGCAAGAGTACCATACCAAAGTTATCGCTTTTGAAAGCCAAGCCGACCTACTATGCACTCGCACCAAAGTGATGTTATTTGATACCGACCTACCACTAGTTAACAAAATTCAGCTGCGCTATTTTTGCGACCGTATCGACCAAGTCGCCAACCTCGCGGAAGACATTAGTGACCGGATAGCGATCTTCACCCTTAAACGCGTGCAGTAAGGAGTTTAAGTATGGATATTGCAATCTGGATTTTTCTTTCTAGCGGCCTGTTTCTCGGTTGGTCTCTCGGAGCCAATGACGCTGCCAACGTCTTCGGTACTGCCGTTGGCTCAAATATGGTTAAGTTCTCGACCGCTGCAATGATCTGCTCAGTAATGGTCATATTAGGTGCAGTGATCAGTGGTGCAGGGGCATCACATACCTTAGGTGCGCTTGGTAAAGTCTCTGCGTTAGGCGGCGCATTTACCGTTGCACTCGCTGCAGCAACCACGGTTTATTTCATGACGAAATCAGGCCTGCCAGTCTCTACTGGGCAAGCCATTGTTGGGGCCATCATTGGCTGGAACCTGTTTAGCGGCATGGAAACAGATCCTGAAGTGTTGTCAAAAATATTAAGTACCTGGGTATTGTGCCCAATACTTGCAGCAGTCACTGCGGTTATCCTGTTTAAGTGCGTCACCTCAGCGATTGCAAAACTTCGTCCGGGGCTGTTTCAACTCGACAAGTGGACCCGCATAGGCCTTATCTTGGCAGGGGCTTTTGGGTCCTACAGCCTAGGTGCTAATAACATCGCTAATGTCATGGGGGTGTTTGTACTCAGTACCCCCATAGATCCCATTAAGATATTCAACACTGAACTCACCGCAGCAATGCAGCTGTTTTTTATCGGTGCTGTCGCGATCAGCATAGGGGTATTTACTTACTCAAAAAAAGTGATGCTGACGGTGGGTGACAACCTCATCGCCATGACCCCCGTCACCGCTTGGGTGGTGGTGATGGCCCACTCTATCGTTTTGTTTATTTTCTCCTCTCAAACCTTATCAAATGCGTTCGTCAGTATCGGATTACCGCCCATCCCTCTGGTGCCTGTATCAAGCTCTCAAGCGGTTATTGGTGCCGTTGTCGGCATCGCATTACTCAAGCGATTGCCTATTCAATGGAAAGTCCTTTTTAGAATACTTATCGGCTGGGTGATCACACCGATAATGTCTGCGATTGCCTGTTTCATTGGGCTATTCATTATACAAAACCTGTTCAATCAGGTGGTCATTTAACACCTGAACTCACGGTATTGCTGCCACTGGATACGAGGACAATTATGAAGTTAACGCACAGATTTAATGCGCTATTGCTGCCGCTCGTGACGCTCGGGTTCATTGCTATCGCTTATATCACGATCAGCATGAGTCTCAGTGCAATGCAGCAGGCATCAACCAGTAGTATTCAGGGCAGTAATGCGCTGCTAAAAAACAATATCAGCGCATGGGTCAATGGCAATCTAAACACCATTAATGCCTTATCAAAAAGTCCATTTATACTTATGGCACTTGAGGACCCCGCTTTTCGGCCAAATGTATCGGCACACCTTAGGGAGATGGCTGAGCAATATGGCGCTAGAAATATTGCGTTACTTGATCAACAACAAATAGCCATTGCCGCCAGCAAACCTAGCCGTATCGGTAAAAGCTACGCCAGCATGCGTTACGTTATGCAGGCTAAGCATAGCCAACACGCTGTAATTTCTGAGCCAACTAAAAGTCGTGTCGATGGCAAACTGCTGGTGACTTTTGCAATAAAAGTCTCAGGCAAAGGCTTACTGTTTATGAGCCTGCCATTGGATAATTTTTATCAAGACTATGTGGATATTGGCGAGGTCAATCAACACAGCAATGCATTCGTGTTGTCGCAAACATGCCAACTGGTCGCTCACAGTAAATTAGCCAGCACAAACAATGAATCACTTAACTTTCAAGACTTATGCAGCAAGAAGAATCAAATTGTAGACTTTGACGAACAGAATCAAACCTATCAAGGCTGGGTCCAACAGGAACCCACCAGTGGTTGGCTAATCGTGAGTGCTATAAAAAAACAGGTGATCGAAGATAGCCAATCACAGCTAATCATCGTAAGTGCTGTCGTGTCTCTCATTGCCATTTTGATTGTGTCATTGCTGATCATTAAGCTGGTGACCTTGGTCACTCAAGGACTCAGTACCGTATCTACCGCCATTGATGATCTCGCCATTGGCGATATTGAACTTAGCCGCTTAAACCAAACTCAATGGCAATCCCTGCTAGATAGAAAAGATGAGCTGGGGCATATCGCACAGGCTGTATCACACTTAGTTGCAATACTACGCCAACAGGTGGTAAGCGCGGAAAAAATTGCTGCGGGCGATCTCTCAGGTCAAATCAAACTGGCCAGCGAAAAAGATGTACTCGGTCAGGCATTGTCCAAAATGTTGGCGAACCTTTCTAGGCTCATTCTCTCGGTAAAACAGTGCAGTGATGCCATCCAACACACCTCAAGTACCTTGAAACAAGATGGTACTCAACTGGAGAATGGTGCCAGCACCCAACTGAGCTATTTAGCCTCCATGAGCTCTGCACTGCATGAAATAGAGAGCCAAACCCAAATCACCGCGCACTCATCCGATGGTATGCACCGACAAAGTAGCGAAATATTAACTCAAGCGGCCGGCGGCTATCAGCAGATGCAATCGCTCACTGTTTCCTTAGACGGTATAAATCAATCAGGCAACGAAATCGCCAGCATCATGAAGGAGATCACCAACATCGCCGATCAAACTAATCTGATTGCGCTCAATGCCGCCATAGAGGCCGCACGAGCAGGAGAGTTTGGTCGAGGGTTTTCTGTGGTGGCCGATGAGGTTAGAAGCCTAGCAAACCGCACAGCCATCGCAGCCTCAAAGACCATAGGCCTTACTGATAACTCACTTCAAAAAATGTCCGAAGGCAATAAGATAGCGCGACAGACCGAGCAGGCGTTTAATCACATAGTGAATCAAATGGAGGAGTCTACGACCCAATTGGCATCGATAGCACTGGGCAGTAAAGAACAGGCCCAAGCCACCACGGAGCTAACTGACAACCTAGGCCAAATTGAGCAAGTCAGTCAGCATGTTGCCTCAATATCAGATAAGGTCGCCAAACAGTCGACACAATTGAGTGATTTAACCCAGCGCTTACACGCTGAATGTGCGCATTTCACCACTTAATAAATGGCAATATCATCACGCGGCTGACATAGCGGCTTGCGGTTGGTGTTGTTGTGACAACCAGTCGGCAAATGTTTGCTTGGAGGGGATTCGCTTGTCCGAATGCCCCATTAGCTGAGCCATCGCATAACTAAATTGATAATAGGTCTGCAGATCGTCGCATCGCCTAATGCCATCATCGCTGTTGATCATGGTGCCACGAATATAGTTTTTGAGTAGTTCATAACGGTCAAATCCCGCTCGCTCGCCAACTGACAAAATAATACCTTGATTCCATGCTTGATATTGCTCGAGCAAATCATTAAATCGATCACGATATACATCAGAAGCTTGCTGTAATAACTCTTGATTGGGCATCATTCGTTCTATCACAAAGCGCTTCTGAGCTAACACGTCATGCAGGCGTTGGCAGTGATGAAACAGATAGCATTCAAAGGGGTCTGTGTATTGCTGTTGATCACGTTCAGCGGCGACCAACCAATCTTGATATTGGGCACAAGCGACTGCGACGACCAAGTCAGCCTCTGTGGTGAAATGATTATAGATGGTTCCCTTAGAGATCTGACTCGCCGCCACAAGATGAGAGCGGCACAAATCGAAACTTTGATGCCCCCTAAGGCAACGCTGCGCCACCTCAACAAGATAATCCGTTCTCTGTTCCCAACTGCTCATACCGACCTCATCACATTTTTACAAACAAAAACATTGCAACTTCACAATCAAACGATAACAGGGTTTGTGACCCGTCGATATTGAGTAATACTGATACCACTATGAGCAAAGCCAATACCCTATGTTAAAAATCGAATTACTCGAAAGTTTTATCGCGGTTGCAGAGTGTGGCAATTTATCAAAAGCTGCTGACAAGATTTGTCGTACCCAATCAACGTTAAGCTTGCAGATTAAAAAACTGGAAGAGAGTGTCGGCCAGCCATTACTGCTGCGTGATAACAAAGGGGTGACACTTACAGAGTCAGGTGAAACACTGCTCAACTATGCCTACAAAATGATGCAGCTTAACTCGCAAGCACTGGATGATCTTAAAGACTGCCAAAATAGAGAGATCATTCGACTTGGTGTGCCAACCGATTATATTAAGCGTTACCTCAATAGCTGCTTACTGGAGTTCATTCGTGAATTTACCTGTATCGAGTTAGTCATCGACACCGATGTCAGCGGCAATCTGTATAAACGCTTACAGCAAGGGGAGTTTGATCTAATTGTTGCCACCCACTGGCAGCCACCGGCACACGGTGAACTGCTATTTGAGCGCAAATTTCATTGGGTCGCTGCAAAAATAGGTAACGCCCATAAACGCGATACCATTCCGATGGCACTTTACCCAGAGAATTGCCCGATTAGAGCGCAGGTATTTGCTAATCATCAGCTGACGATGCGGCCGATTAATGTATTGTTATCGACCCCGTCGCCACAAGCCTTGTGTATGGCAGTAGAAAACGACCTCGCGATTGCGCCCATTGCAGAGTTTCGCATTAACGACAATATGCAGATCTTAGATCCAATCGAGCATCATTTGCCAGTGCTCCCAGTGTTTAACGAGGCCTTGTACCTCAACCCTGATACCCAAACTGACGCAACCCAGCAGTTGATCACATTGATCAAAGCGAACGTCGAGCATCTCGCTGAAGCCAGCAACAACTAGTCTTGCCGTGAGAGATGAAAAAGTGCCGACAACCGGCACTTTTGTTCGCTAAGCTTCCAGTGGATATAGACAATACCCCGGATAAAAGCTCATCCAGCCAGCGCTATATTACGCATTATCAATAGTAAACTTATCCACCACAGCCACCAGTTTTTGATTCGACGCCGACAGCTTATGAGTCTCATCTCGACTCGCTGCGCCGCTGTCCTCTAGCACCACAACCATATCGCGTATTTCTGCCATATTGCGGCTCACCTCGGCCGACACCATGCTTTGCTCTTCGGCTGCAGTCGCTATTTGGGTGTTGAGATCACTCACCGTTTCTACAGATTTAATCACCTCATCTAAATTCTCGGTCACATTATTGGTCCAGTGACTGGTTTGCTCACAGGTTCCCTTGGTTTGCTTCATCGTGGCCACGGTATGCTCTATCCCCAGAAGCAACTTATCCAAGGTCTGCTCAATTTCAGCCGTACTGGTTTGAGTCCGTGCCGCCAAGGCCCTCACCTCATCTGCTACCACAGCAAAGCCTCGGCCTTGATCTCCTGCTCTAGCCGCTTCAATTGCAGCATTGAGGGCTAACAAATTGGTTTGATCGGCTATGTCTCCAATCACCTGCAGCACTTGGGTAATGGTTGTGGCGTCATCGGAGATGTTGGCAATACTTACTTCGGTCGCCTCAACATCATTGATCAACCGCCCAACAGTCTCACGGGTGTTGGCCACTATCTGTTTAGTATCATTAATTTGGCTGCTGGCTAAGGTCGCCACCTGAGAGCCTTGCGAGGTATTATTAGCCACATCGTTGGCTGTGGCGCTCATCTCCTCGACAGCGGCTACAATCTGCTCAGTCTCTTGCACATGTTTTGTCAGTACCTGACTGTTACCATCCATCTGATCTTGTAAGGCAATAATGCTTCGTCCTATGTCTTGGGAGTCGATGTAGAGCTCCTTAACGATGACCTCAAGGTTAGCAATAAACTGATTAACCCCTGAGGCAATATCGCCAAGATCATCATGGCTATTCACAGGCAACCTCATGGTCAGATCGGCCTGGCCTTGAGAGAGGCCTAAAATCACCTGCTTCAACTGTAAGATAGGGCGATAGAGCCAATTTAAGATAAGTAGTACAAGTAAAATACTGACCAACAACATGATGCCTGAGTTAACTAAGGCTGAATTTAGCGCCTCATCCACCTTGGCAAAGGCAATTTCTTGATCGATATTCAGCACAAGAAACCACTTCTTTTTGCCTTGTAATAGCGGGATCACATGACTAAAGATAAGCAGATCTTTACCAGCAAAGTGATAATCGCCCGAAAAAGTATCATGGGCCACTAACTGTTGCTCCATCTGGCTCCAACCTTGCTGGCTCATCAGTTTACCCGCCGCTAACTGTGGCATAGTTGACGCCAACACCTTGCCCGCTTCATCGACAATGGCGGCTGTCGCCCCAGGGAAGTTGACATCTTTGACGGTCTTGTTAAGAATTTCGAGGCCAATATCGCCAGATAACACCCCATCACCAACATCGGTTACGATAGAGATCACCGGGTTGCCCGTTACCATATCGACATAAATATCGGTCAATACTGCTTTGTTATTGTTTCTAGCCAGTTGATACCAGCCTCTAGGTCTTGGATCGTACTGTGCGGGGTCGGCAACACCGTTATGCCAAATATCATCATCCACTACGCTGGCATAAGAGCTACCATCTTCAAACCCCCAAAAAACAGAATACAAACGGCTATTATCTTTGACCAACTTAGCCACCATGGCATATTCACCATTCACTCGGTTTTGGCGGTATTGCCCTGCCAGTGCATCAATACTGTTGGCTTTACCCATGAACCAGTTCTGTATGCTTTCAGACTCAAAACTTGCAATCATTTCAAGATTGCCTCGCACCTGCTCGATCGTATTACTTTTTAGTGTTAAGTAAGAAAACAGGTTAGAAAAAGCGAGGCATAGGGAAACTAAAATAATCACCGATAGGGTAATTGTTTTTTTAAAGCCAATGGTATTCATTACAAATTTACTCTCGTCACTGAGGCACTTACCCACATTGGGTGACTTTACCCGTGGAATTGATTCCAAGCTGTGCCCCTACCGACTAATTGACTGTCATAATTTAAAATAATCAAATAAAAACAATCATTAAAAGTATAAATAAAAATGCCAACCCTAGGGTTGGCATTTTTATTACAGAGACGAAGTGCGTTTCATCGACTTAGAAGTAGTAGCCGAAGTTAATGTTAACTCGCTTGTCCCAGCTATCGCCCACTTCAGGTAAGCCCACATGGCCATTGTCGCGGGTCGAGGCATACATATTTTTACCTACAATGAAATCGATCATGGTATAAGTTGGACCAGCTGAAATGGCACAACCCGTCACGTTTTGGTAGCTAGTATCATAGCTGTCATCCGCCACATCTGGCGTCACCATACCAAAGTCATTGTAAACCTTAAGGCTGCCCCAATCCGTAGCAATATTCTTAGCAATATTAATGCTGTAGGCTTGAGCTTTAGCGGCGATTTCATATTGCCAATTATAGGCAGCTACCGCAATTTTGTTACTGTCGACAGCATCGGCGGCATCATATTCATACTGCATGGCCTGCAGTTGCAGATTCCAGCCCTTATAACTGCTGTCCATGTGAACTGCTACCGCGTAACGATCGCCATTATTACCGGTTTTACCGTTATAAATCTGACCATACTCAATAGAGCCACCAAACAGAGTTTTACCCCCTTCGTAGCTCACCTCATAAGTTTGACGTAAGTTAAGTTGATTGGTCTCTTCGTTGTTGTATTCCGTTCCGTTCACAACACCTGTATACAGATCAGTGGAGTAACGGTCGCTGCGGCTGGCACCATATTCGGCATTTTTATAAAATGCCATCTCTGTTCCCCACGCCCCATTTGAATAAACCCCTTTGACCCCGAGATCGTAATCATCTTCGAAACCTAGATAATAGGGTACGCCAAACCAAAAACTGTTAGAGATAAAGCCAGGATTCCCAAAAGGGACTTGGTTAACACCAAACTGGAGTTGCCATGACGGATTCAGTTCATAGAAGCCATAACCGTAGCGCAATGCCTGCCAACCATCAAAGAAACGGTATTCACTAGCTAAGCCCCAATCACCCAATTTGCCATTAAATTTAATGGCAGCCATATCAAAACTAAAGTCACCTAACTTATCTTTAGAGGCTTCACTGTAATCTTTATATGCGTAATTAACCCTAACGGTTCCCGATACATCAATGCCATCTTCTTTTTCTTGTGCTTGTACAGCTGAGCTAGAGAGTAATAAAGATGTCACAACAGACAAAACAGATAATTTAAATAATTTCATACCATCACCAAAATATAGTGGAATAAATAACGGCTAAATACAGCCATAAAGTCAATTTAATAAACTCAAGTAATCAATATCCGATTACCACTTAAGCTTGGTTAAATCACATTGAATAACTTCATCTTTATTTGCTGGAGTGCCTGGATTTTTAGCCGATTCACATAATAAGGTCGTACCATAGTCATTACGCTTATCGTTGGCGTTACTTCTTGCCCAAACCGAGACAATGGCTCGCTCTTCTGGTTTAGCTTCGCAACTGCCATCGACATCGAAGGCATGGATGGTGTTTTGGTGGAAATAGAGTAAAGCGTCCTGACTGGCGCTACCTGCCAACCACATGGTATGCCCATTAGGCTGTGCGGCATCAAACTGCACCCGTCTCATCTTGTCATCTTCTTTAACGGTATGAACCAGTGGTGAGTCTTCACGTACTGCAAAACTTTTAAACTGATTAGCGCAAGCTGGCACACGCATGTTGTAGTAGATCTCAGAGATCGCATGGTTATGATAGGGATAAAGCGTGTCGACAGATTGCACTGTCATCCCCACTTCTGCACCCACCTTTTCACCGTTAATCTCATCGATGCGCAGTAATCCCCAATGACCGAAGATCTCGGCATAGGCATAACCACCACGAATATTATTGAAGTTCTTATCATTACGCTTACTTTCTTCAGCATACATTGGGAACCACCCCGCCGCTGCCCATAGGTTTGGCAAAGCATTCGCGCTGATATCATAAGGAAACGCTGCAGGCATTTTCACTTCTTCGCCAGTCACCATCTTGGCAAAGTTTTTGGTAAAGGTTTTACCAATCTTTTTCACCTCTTTATTAGTGACTTTAGTTTTAAAAAACTCATCAAAAGTTGTGCGTTTGAAATGCTGTGCCACGGGTGAATTTTTGGTTAACTCACCGCCCGGGTTGTAGATCCAATTAACGTTCTCACGCGCACCAAAACACTGCTTTGCTTGCTCAGGGTTATTGATCACCTGATAGATATTTTTCACCATCAGTTTCATGTCGCGGCGATCCATGATGCACATCTTCTGGCCGCCCTGGGTTGAATCAAACAGCGCTTCATCAGAATTAAGACAGTGACTATTTTCACCATTGGTTAAGGCGATGGCATAAGCCTTTAGGTAGGTTAGCGTCTCGTCCCACAACATATCGACATACTTTTGATCAGCCGCTGAGTACGCAACGGGCTCACCTAAACAGGTAAACTGTGCATTATCAATATCAGCTTGATCTAAGAAGTCTGGTAGGTTAGCTGCCAGTGCACTATTTGCATAAAGCAATGATAGAGCTATTAAGGTTTTTTTCATTCATCTCACCACTATTTATGATTATTTATATGTTTATTAAAACAGGTACATAATAAACTTGGAATCAATTCCAAAAATATATGCAGTACATATTTGCAACAATTTAAATATAAAAAAATACAAATTCAGTTTAATTAAATTTAAATTATTTCGGACAAAAAAAGCCTCTAAGGAATATCCAGAGAGGCGTGATAAGCAATAATATTAACGTTAGATTGTCTTTGCAGGGATAATTAAACAGTCAATGTTACTTTAATGAGACAACCTAAAAGAAAACTCAAATAAGTTGTGGAAACCCATATCGAGGGAGCGAAGATGGGAGAGATGGCCCATTGGTTAATGGGCCTTACAGGTTATTTAACCCTGTACTACTCTTGATGCTTGTCAAACTTAAAAGTATGACAGTTACTGCATAATGGTTTCTTCGGTTTGTGCTCACCATGACACTCTTGGCATGGTAGATCTTTACCATAGTGCAGATTGTTATGTGGATTCTGCCACTTAGCCTCTTCACTACGTGCGGTTTGCTCGGCTAAATCGTCGACATCATGACACTGTAAACAGGCTTGATCTGACGGGAACTGCTTGATGCCATTGTCATGACATACCTTACAATCTTTACCGATCACATCTTTATGCCAAGCGCGTTGCTCAATCGCTTGAGCCGATAAACTCACTAAGCCACCTAAGACCAGCGCGAGTACAATATTAAATTTTTTCATTATTGATTCCTCTAATTAACTGGTCACGTTAGGCTTGCATGAGGCTGCGTGCAGCAGTCATACCCATAACCATACATTCTGGAATTGAGCAGCTACCTAAACGGCTGACACCATGAATACCGCCACACACTTCACCTGCCGCGTACAAGCCAGCGATCGACTGACCAGTGAAACTGTCTTTCACTTCAGCTTTAGTGTTGACCTGCACACCACCTTGGCAATAGTGCACTTTTGGCCATAGGCGAACCACGGTAAATGGGGCTTGGATATACTTGTCCTTCGCCTTAGTCATGTTTTTACCAAACTGCTTGTCGTCACCTGACTTAACGTAGCTGTTGTACTCTTCGATTTGCGCTTTAAGTGGCTTCAAAGGCACATCAAAATGTTTAGCTAACTCTTCGAGAGTGTCGAACTTCCAACCCACGTTATACTTAATCACTTTCTTAGTATTGGGATGCTTCTTAGAATCCTTATAGCTAGTGATCAAAATTGGCGGTAGTGCATTACCCTTTTCATCGCGACAAGCCAGTTCAGCATCGGCACGAGTCTTGCGGTCAGCAATTTCATTCATGAAACGTTTACCGGTTAAACGGTTAATCGCCATTGAATGAGGGAAGTTATAGATAGAGTAGTTAGACACATAACCAAAACCACCTTCGTCTGGCGATGCCCATGGACCTGACTGGATATGAGCAAGATGCACAGGGATTGCGCCTAAACGGAACATCTCGTACATCCCTTCACCTGTCGCACCTGGAGCGTTAGTACAACCAACTTCAGAGGTTAAGGTTGGATCTTGTGCCATACGCAGATCAACGTTTTGCGCAAAGCCACCTGTTGCCATGATCACACCGCGCTTGGCACGGATATTAAGTACTTCACCGGGCTGATCTTCACCAAAGTGGTAGTTCTGACGCATTTTAACGCCAACCACTTCGCCTTTCTTACCCACTAAGAAACCTTCAAACTTAGAGCGGTTATGGGTTTTAACACCAATGCGTTGGCACTCTTTGTAAAGAGGCTGAGTAATACCCGCGCCACAGCTCACAGTTGTTTGATACGTACGTGCAACAGAGTGACCACCAAGTTGCTGTAGGTAAGGGTGGAACTCTGCCCCCGCATCAATGGTCATCTGCAGTGCTTCAACCGCGTGCGAAGCTACGTGACGTAGCAATGCTTCATCGGCAATCCCACGGCCTGATTTTAATTGGTCACCGACCATGCGATCGACCGAATCTTGTACGCCCTCTTTTTTCTGCATCGGCGTACCCGGTGCAGCAAATAGACCACCGTTAATGGCCGAGTTACCACCAAAATAAGACATCTTTTCAAAAATATGGACATCTTTGGCGCCTTTGCGTGTTGCTTCTATCGCTGCCGCCAAACCCGCAAAGCCTGATCCAATAATCAGCACTTCAACTTCTTTGTCCCATGTTACACCGTCAGCTTTCTCTGAAACCGCCATCGCAGGCGCTGCCATTGCTACACCAGCAGCGGCACCCATACCTTTAATGAAATTACGGCGTCCTAGCAGATCTACATTGCTCATCTGTCATCACCCTTGTTGTTTTATTCGACAAGGCGATCATAAGACTGGAATGTATTCCAAAACGGGAGTTAATCATCAGTTGCATTAATACAAGTTGATAACATTCTTAAAACACCACTTAGCTTCAAATTTACTCAGAAATACTACTTTATGGGTATTTTGGAACAAGTTCCAAAAATGCGCTCGCACCACATTGAACCTAAAATTGAGAGCAAAAAATGGATGAGACTGTTAAATTAGATAAGGTATCTTTCCCAAATAATAGAACGTCATGGAACTCGAAGAGATCTACCGCCAAGATCTAAGCTTACTTATTGCGTTGCAGATATTAGTCGAAGAGCGCAGTGTGACCAAAGCTGCCAAGCGACTGCACTTAAGTCAATCGGCCACCAGCCGTATATTGAGCCGATTAAGAGCCATGCTCAATGATCCGCTATTTTCCCGTATCGGCCAACAGCTAGTGCCGACACAATACGCACTCGATTGCTATAAGCAACTGCAAGGGCCTACTGGCGACTTGCTGACCTTGCTCACCCCTAAAGCCTTTGTACCACTTGCGTGCGAGCAAAAATTTACCATTGCAGCCACCGATTTTGCTATTCAGGCCTTACTGCCGTTTATTTTGCCAACCCTGTATCAACAGGCTCCCAATATCCGCCTAGAGATCATCCCAGTACAACACCATGCGCTGCAGGCACAGTTGAGTCTTCAGGGCGCCGATATGGCGATTTGCCGAGCGATTGGGCAAACAGCACCGCTTGCACAAACCCCGCTGGGCCGAGTCGGCGTAAGTTGCTTGCTCTCTAGCCAACATCCTAAAGCAGCTGAAGCCTTATCCCTTGAAGATTACCTTCACTCTCCCCATGCCACCATCGCCATTAGCGATGGCGTAAAAGCTATCGTCGATGCCGCTATCGATCAGTTTCCACCGCGTAAAGAGCTTTTACGCACACCAAATTTAGACAGTGCACTGGCACTACTTAAGCTGGACTCATTGATCATAACGTTGCCCGAAGGGATGGCAGAACTGGCCGCCGCTCGACATAGACTGCATGTTAAACCGCTCCCCTTTGAGATCGCCCCGCTTCACTACAGTTTATTTTGGCACTCTCGTTGTGAGTTAGATAAAGCGCAGCGCTGGCTCAGAGAAACTATCGCCACCTCGATACAGTCACTACTCGGTGCGCCAGATACCTATTAATATTAATCATTGCGGGTGCAGGTCGTTACTGTCTGTGGCGTGCAATAGTGGAAGCCCAAGTAGTTAAGTGATTTCGCGGGAAGTTGCTGATTAACAAGATACTCATACATCATCTGAGCGCTGAGCCGCCCCATCTCAAAAGGTCGCTGCCCAATATTTACCGTCGACAGCCCAGCGGCTAACGCTTCAAGTTGTACGCTTTCGGTATCCGCAGAGATGATCACACTCGTCTGGCTCGCTATCTGCATCTTGTAAGGGGCTATGCGCTCTATGTAGTCGGGCGAGAATTGAGCAAACCCCGCCACAGCGATATAGATGGGCACCTGCTTTCTTAACAGCAACTCTAACTGACTGAGCGCCATTTTTCGTTTGCCTAGGTTATAAAAAGGGCAGCGAGAATATTCACTCCAGCCATTGTCACCCCTTAATCGACGATTATCGTCATGTCCCGACAACGCAAAACGTACGCCACGAATACGTTCATTCAAATTAGGAGTACTGGCATGCCCAGACTGGATACACACAGGGGTATCCCCCGTTTGTTTAAATTGCTTGGCATAGTTACCTAATGCCACACCAAATTCAAAATTATTGGTGCCCACATAGGCAAGACGATATGACTGATGCTCTGGTAAGAGATCAGAATCAAAGGTGATAACAGGAATATTTCGCGCTTTAGCCAGGCGCAATGCATTGTCGCTTAAAAACTGGGAATCCGTGGTCGAAATCATAATCCCATCCACTCCCTTATCAAGCATGGCTTTGGTGACACTCACTTGCTCACGGATATCTTGAAAGGCTTTTGGGCCATCGTAAAGGCATTGCACTTGGCTTTTACTGGCGGCAAAGGCTTGGCAGCCTTGAAATGACTGCTCATAAAAGCTGTCATTCTTAGTTTTACCAATCACACCAATCACGATTTTGGCGGCTGGTGTATCGGCTGTCGCCGCTAGCGGTAAACGACACAGCAATACCATGGTCAATACACCGCTGATCTGAAACCCCATCTTTACTGTTTATCCTGTTAAATAAGCGTTTATCTTCGATGTCACTTTCTCTCAAAATCTCGATAAACAAACAACGCATTAACACGATCATAACACCAATATTAGGGATTGCCATTTTACCCATTGGCATTTTACCCATTGGCATTGCGCCACTGTCAGAATAAAAAAAGTGGCATTGCACCACCGTCAGAATAAAAAAAAGTGGCATTAAGCCACTTTTTAATCATATAGAGATTACTCAGCACACTTGACAGCTCACTCAATTAAGTGCGTTTGCTACCAACACACAATGAGTCTATCGCTATGCTGATTGTTAAGACACTTTAACCAATACTCGCCCTGTCACTTTGCCCGCCACGATTTTCTGGGCAAGTTCAGGTACTGCATCAAGCTCAACAGTTTGGCAAGCTTGTTCATAAAAGCGCTCTGGCAATAACGCTATCGCTTGCGCCCACGCCTGCTGACGTTTAGCAAAAGGACACGACACCGAATCGACCCCTAATAGGTTCACGCCACGCAAAATAAATGGCATCACTGTAGTCGGTAACGCAAATCCCCCTGCCAAACCACAAATAGCCGCACTGCCGCCATAATTCATCTGAGCTAATGCTGTGGCCAGTACCTTATTACCCACGGTATCGACAACGCCAGCCCAACGCTGTTTTTCAAGCGGGCGACTATCTTGCTCAAGTTCGCTGCGATCTATCACATCAGTCGCACCAAGCTGTTTTAGCCACTCGCCATTTTCTTCAACACGTCCAGAGCTTGCTACCACACGATAGCCCAACTGTGACAGCAAGGTTACTGCCACCGAGCCAACACCACCGCTTGCGCCGGTCACTAACACTTCGCCCGCTTCAGGTGTCACACCAGCGCTTTGCAATGCTTGCACACATAACATGGCTGTTAACCCCGCCGTACCTATCATCATGGCTTTGGCCGCATCGCATTCTTGTGGCATAGGGACTAACCAATCGGCATTCACCCGTGCTTTTTGTGCCATACCACCCCAATGATTCTCGCCTACACCCCACCCGGTGAGAATAACCTGATCGCCAGCTTGATAACGAGGATCGGCAGATTCACTCACCACCCCCGCAAAGTCGATACCCGGCACCATAGGAAACTGGCGAATGATCTTGCCAAGGCCTGTCACCGCGAGGCCATCTTTATAATTTAAAGAGGAGTAGACCACGTCAACCAAGACATCGCCTTCCGGCAAGTCTGTTAGTGGCACCTGACGAACTTCAGCTTGGGTCTGTTTTTCAATTTGGGTTAACACGAGCGCCTTAAACATGGGGCCTCCAACAATGACGAAATAGAATAAAAGAGTAGAGCAAAAAATGTCATGAGTACACTGCACGTTTTGCATAACAAGCATGCGCACGACGCATTAGCTTTGCATAAAAACAGCCCTAGCACTTAAGCCTACTTGAGCCCCAACGCCTTTAATTTTCGGTACAGCGTGTTACGACTCATGCCTAAATATTTTGCACAACGGCTAACATTGCCGTCAAACCTGTGAAACGTTGCAACAATATTGGCGTTGATCATCAGGCTTAATTCACCTTCAGCCGTTGTGGCTGACACCTCAGGTTGCACTTGCTCCCCCAGCTGCGTTTGCAGTGCATCGGGCAGATGTTGCCATTGCAGCTGAACTTCATCCTCGGCCATTAAACAGGCTACCTGCATCAAGTTATCCAGCTCTCTGAGGTTTCCCGGCCACGCATAATCCAATAAACAGCGCAGTAACTGCGGACAGATGGTTTGGGGTGCGGTGCGATAGCGCCTATGTAGCTTATGAATTATCCGCTCTCTATCGGCTCGCTGACGTAACGCGGGTAACATGACTTGCAGCCCATTGAGTCGATAGTAGAGATCTTCACGAAACTCACCCGCTTTCACTAAGGCCTGCAAGTTTGCATGCGTAGCCGCAACCACTTGAATATCAACTTTATAGCTGCGATTAGAGCCAACAGGTACCACTTCTCTCTCCTGCAACACCCGCAGCAAACGACTCTGAGTCGCCATGGGCATCTCACCTATTTCATCCAGAAACAGAAATCCACCATCGGCTTGACGGATTTTGCCCTCGTAACCATTACGATGTGCGCCAGTAAACGCCCCCGCTTGGTAACCAAACAGTTCAGATTCCACTAGCTCAGCCGGTAATGCAGCACAATTAACGGCAACTAATGGTCCTTGGCTGCGACCACTTTGAGCATGCAGTTTTTTCACAAATTGCTCTTTACCGACACCGGTTTCACCGCATATGAGCAAGGGAATACAACGGCGAACCACTTTATTGGCCTGCTGCCACGCGCGCTCTAATATAGGGTCGCGAAAGCGCACGCCTATCTGTTGGCTGACGACCTGTGTGCGACGTTCAGGCACCAGAGATTGGGTCTTAAGATGAAAGCGCTGGTGCTGTAGCAGATGTTCGGTACGATTCCATTTCTCACCCAAATACTGGTGAAGATCATCGCCCACCTTGGCGTCATGCAGCAAGGTCTTAGCCATGGGATTACACCCCAATATTTTGCCATCCGCATTGGCAACGACAATGCCTTGCCATCCTGAAGTGATCAGCGACGGCTGCTCCGCCAGATCGATGCGATAATGACTCCCAGGAAGATGACACAGCAGCGCCGTCTCAACCTGCTGCACTAAGCTGGAGATCAAAAGTAAGGTTTGCTGGGTATGGCGTTGCTGCTCACTGGTAATATCGATAGCCCCAATCAGCTCCCCTTGTGGAGAAAAAATCGGGCTCGCCGTGCAACTCATAAATCTATGCTGACGAATAAAATGTTGATCGCCAATCACTGACACCGCTTGCTTAGCCAGCAATGCGGTACCAATCGCATTGGTACCCTTATGCTGCTCTTGCCAGTTGACGCCGATATCCAGCGCCACATTGGCAAGTTTGTCAGAGTATTGGCTCACCCCCCAATGACACAATACATAGCCTTCACTGTCTGACAAAATCAGCCGACTTTTACTGTGGGCCATCAACTGATTAAACAGCGGTAGCGCATGCTGTTTCACCAACTCGATAAGCTGCTTGTGTTGAAAGTGTTTAACCGCTAACGCGTCGCGGTCGAGACGCAGTTCATCGGGGCTGGAGGTCTGCTGTAGTCCAGCACCTTGGCTGCGGGACCACGAATCTGTTAACCACGCTTGAGAGTGGGGTGTAATTGTCATACCTGTGTTCCATTTTGGCACACTCATTGTGTGCACTTATGTCACAGTGCGACCCTTCAACCAGTGCTACATCATCCTGGACTACGCACATTAGGACATCAAAAATCAGTTTTTCATCATACTGTTACAAGCTAACCAGCACAACTCCTGCCAGTTTGGCGCGTACCTTGCGATAGCAACAAGGCTAAAGCCAATAGTGTCACACTAGGATGAACACTCGCTTTAGTCACTGAAAAACCTGATTTATCACAATGACGATCGTCTCTTAATGACGGCACTCAACAAGACAACGTTAGCGAAAAGGAAAGCCAAATGATCTATACAAAACCTGGCAGCACAGATGCAAAAGTGAGTTTTAAACACCAATATGACAACTATATTGGTGGCGAGTGGGTCGCCCCAGTTGGTGGTGAGTATTTCTCTAATAGCTCACCGGTCGATGGCCAAGTCTTTTGCCAAGTCGCACGTTCCGATGCGCGAGATATTGACCTTGCACTCGATGCCGCCCATGCAGCCAAAGTAGCTTGGGGCAAAACATCTGTGATGGACCGCGCCAACCTATTGTTAAAAATCGCCGATCGTGTCGAACAGAATCTTGAGTATCTCGCTGTGGCCGAAACCTGGGAAAATGGTAAAGCGGTGCGTGAAACCCTGAATGCCGACCTCCCTCTGTTTGTCGACCATTTCCGCTACTTTGCTGGGTGTATCCGTGCTCAAGAGGGTAGCGCTGCCGATCTTGACGGCAACACTGTGAGCTATCATTTCCCCGAACCCCTTGGGGTCGTCGGCCAAATCATCCCGTGGAACTTTCCGCTACTCATGGCGGCATGGAAAATTGCCCCAGCATTGGCTGCGGGGAACTGTGTGGTACTTAAACCTGCCGAACAGACACCTGTGTCGATTCTGGTGATGATTGAGCTGATTGAAGATCTGTTACCAGCGGGTATCCTTAACATAGTTAACGGCTTCGGAACCGAAGCTGGACAGGCATTAGCAGTAAGTAAGCGTATCGCAAAGCTTGCCTTTACTGGCTCCACTCAAATTGGCCACCACATCTTAAAGTGCGCCGCAGAATCTCTCATTCCTTCGACCGTAGAGCTTGGGGGTAAGTCACCCAACATCTATTTTGCCGACGTCATGGACCATGAAGATGAGTACCTAGATAAAGCCGTTGAAGGGATGCTACTGGCGTTCTTCAACCAAGGTGAAGTCTGTACCTGTCCATCACGGGTGCTGATCGATGAGTCTATCTACGACAAGTTTATCGAACGAGTGATTGCCCGCGCGAAAACCATTAAACAGGGTGACCCACTCGACACAGATACCCAAGTTGGCGCCCAAGCCTCTAAAGAGCAGTTCGATAAGATTCTGAGCTATCTAGAGATTGGTCGTAACGAAGGGGCAAAAGTGCTTCTTGGTGGCAACATGCGCCAGCTCAATGGCGATCAGCAAAGTGGCTTCTATATTGAGCCCACCATTTTCAAAGGCACCAACGATATGCGAATCTTCCAAGAGGAGATATTTGGCCCTGTTATCTCGGTCACCACCTTTAAAGATGAAGCCGAAGCCCTAGCGATTGCCAACGACACCGAATATGGCTTAGGAGCAGGCCTTTGGACCCGTGATATGAACCGTGCTCAACGCATGGGGCGAGGCATAGAAGCCGGGCGCGTATGGATAAACTGCTATCACGCTTACCCAGCTCACGCCGCCTTTGGCGGATATAAAAAGTCAGGTATTGGGCGTGAAACCCACAAAATGATGCTCGACCATTACCAAAATACTAAGAACTTGCTCGTCAGCTACGATGTCAATCCGCTAGGCTTCTTCTAAGCCAGCCATCGCCCTCTTCATCATAAAGGGGGCGATCTCTTATCTAGATCGCACGACGCCATCAAACTAAGATCTACCCCCTCGGATTTCCAAACTGGAAACGCGCCATTAGCGGTTTTTCACTTTTCGCTCATCCACTAACCACGTAAATTTATATCCATAACATTATTGTGGATACCATCATGACCGTTCTCGATAAACTGGCCAGCATTGTTAGCGACCCGCATCTTTCTGCTAAACAGAAATCCGCCTATTTGGCCTTAGAGGCTGAAGCAAGTCTTCCCTATGTCGAAGTGTCTGAAACGCTGCAAGCCGCTATGCAGGCAGGTATTATTTGTGACATGTTTGAGGGTCATGCGCCCTTTAAGCCACGTTATGTACTGCCAGATTATGCAAAGTTCTTACGCCAAGGCTCACGCCACTTAGAGCTGGCCGCCGCGACAGATTTAGATGAAGCAATTAATTCGCTCATCATCCTCTATCATCATGTTCCGTCAGTCACCAACATGCCTGTATATCTGGGTCAACTCGATGAACTCTTAATGCCCTACGTTGAGGGGATTGACGAACAAACCTTATACCGCAAGCTTAAAAACTTATGGATCATGCTAGATCGCACCCTGCCTGACGCCTTTGTGCACGTCAATATCGGTCCAAGGGATAATATCGTTTGTCGCACCCTACTTAAGATCGATGCAGAGCTTAAACAGGTCGTGCCTAATTTGACCTTTATGTATGATCCGGATACCACGCCCGACGATCTACTATTGATGGCGGCCAGCAATATTTGTGAATGTAATAAACCTCATATTGCTAACTACCCCATGCACGCCAGCGCCTTTGACGCAAAAGGATTTGGTATTGTCAGTTGTTATAACGCGCTACCACTGGCTGGCGGCGCCAATACCTTGGTCAGGATTAATCTAAAACAGGTGGCCAATCAGGCAAGTAGTATCGATGCTTTCTTTGAGCAGTGTTTGCCTACCTACTGCGCGCTCGCCTATGAGTTGATTGAAGCCCGCGCTAAATTCCTCCATCAAGAGTCACACTTTTTCGACAGTTTCTTGGTGAAAGAGGGCTTAATTGAGCCATCGCGTTTCGCACCGATGTTTGGCATTTACGGCATGGCAGAGGCGGTGGATATCCTGCTAGGAAATCCCACAATATCTGAGCAGATGAGCGACAAACCAAGCAAACATTACGGCCACCATGACAGCGCCAATCAGTTGGGCTACCGCATATCAAAAGCCTTAGATGCCATTGTTAAATCAACACCTGTCACCTACGGTTACTACGGCCGCGCACTGCTGCATTCTCAAAGCGGCATCAGCTTAGATGTTGATGTCACCCCCGGCGTGCGTATTCCTTATGGTACAGAGCCTAACCCTGTGGCACATATTCAAGCCCTTGCGCCCCACCATCAATACTACACCTCAGGGATCAGCGATATTCTCACTATTGATGCCACCGTTAAGCAAAATCCTGAGGCGATGTACCAACTATGCAAAGGCGCATTCAACTTAGGCTTTCGCGAGTTCAGTGCCAATGTCGCCTCTAATGACTTAATTCGTGTTACAGGTTACATGATAAAACTGTCAGATATCGCCACCTTTAAGCAGCAGGGTTCACGCACTAACACCACTGGGTTAGGCGCAGAAGCGGCTAAAAATACCGGAATACTCAAGCGACAGCCTCGCGTTGCCGCCCATGAGTTAACCCCCTGCTACGGTGAATCAAACCACTGTGAATGACACCAAGGTCAACCGAGTATCGGCAAGTCCAATGGCCAATGTCAGCCAAATCTTGCCCTTCTCCTGTGTCGACGGGCCAGGCAGTCGGTTGGTGATCTTTTTGCAGGGGTGCAATTACAGCTGTAAAAACTGTCACAACCCCCACACCATCACCCCTTGCGATCATTGTGGCGACTGCATCAGCGCCTGCCCACAGGCGGCGCTCGCCTTAGATAGCTGCGGCGTAAAACCACGTATTGTTTGGCATAGTGAAAGATGCAGCCATTGCGATCAGTGTTTGTCAGCTTGCACTAAACAATCTAACCCTAAAACCGGGCAGTACAGTGTCGAGCAGCTACTGACACAGATCCGTATTAACCTACCCTTTATCAATGGCATCACGGTTAGCGGCGGTGAAGCTAGCCTACAGTTGCCATTGGTTATCGCGCTCTTTAAGGCGATTAAAGCCTGCCCACAACTTAGCCACCTCAGCTGTATGCTCGACACCAACGGCAGCCTAAGTCTAACTGGCTGGCATAAGCTACTGCCCTATCTCGACGGCGCCATGGTGGACTTAAAAGCCTGGCAGCAAGAGACCCACAACTACATTACTGGCCGCGATAACCACAGGGTTTTTCAGTCAATCACGTTACTAGCCCAACATGAAAAGTTATATGAAGTGCGCCTGTTACATATCCCCGGCATTAGCGATTTCGACCGAGAGGTCGATGCCCTATCTCACTACCTAGGCAAGCTACCCAAAACAGTACGCATTAAACTCAATGCCTTTCATCATCACGGCGTTACCGGTGAAGCGGCACATTGGCCAAGTTGCCACGAAACCGATATCCAGCAGCTAGCCGAGCAACTGTCACAGCGAGGAGTGAAGAATCTGGTTCTGCCCAGTGTGTATTTGTAAGGTGATTGAGCTTCTGACCAGCTCAGAGGGAATTTAATGGTTTGCAACCATGACATGACTTCATTGTGTTGAATTGCTTGCAGCAGTTGCAGCGCAGGGATGCGTCAATGTCGTGATCACAGGACATGAATGAACGACCCATTCGTGCAGGTACTTCTTAGGCGCGGTAAGTGAAGCCTAGCTTCGTGCTTACGAACGAGAGGCCGGGATTGCCGAACCGGCTTTTAGATAATAGGGATATCGTTGTAAACCCTCCATGGGTGCTCTGCGATTTCATCCCTGAAATCGAAGGCCTCAGCCGCACCTACACCGAATTCTTAATCTCTTCGATTTGACCTTAAGGTTGGAACTCGGACAATCAAAAGCTAAATTGTTTTGGACAAAAGTGTTCTGGCCTTGGAATGAAGGGGCTGGCATTTTTGTGGTTTAACATTTGGCTGAATTAGTGTTGGTAGAGTGTCTTTGAAATTTGTATCTTCATTGTAACTAATCGCCTGTCCGGCGAGGAGTGTGCAGATACAGCTGCTACACGCCGTGAATCCATCCGTGGAGACTCGACGATGGCATCCCTGCCATCAACGTCCGCAGCCGCATCTGCACTGGGTCATTTTGTCTCTTCGATTTAGCTTTATTTTGTATCCACAGGTCTGTCAATTGTGAATCATTTTTGGACAAAAGCTTCTTAGGGTTAATGTTAAAAATGCTCTAGTTCACATCACGATAAGTATGGCTAAAATAGGAAAGGCTAGCTAAGATTAGCCTTCAAATAAATGGCCAATTTAACTAAGCTACTACACATTAACGTTTATTGAAATCAGCAACAATAAAGCTCAATCAAAGGCTTAGTCATCAATCACCTTCCTTATTAAATTAATCAAGATGGATTACGTCATTCCGCTTAACTTATGACCAATACCACTGCAAGTTCTTCCTCAGAAAAACTCCAATTAAAGTTATGAACATAAAAACAGTAATCAAACCATAATTGGCTAATAAAAAATTCAATGCGATACAACTAAATAGGAATACAAGCTTATATTGATAACTCCACTTACTATTATCACCAGACAGCACGAACCACACCAATGTGAATACTGTTAAAATCAGCACCATAAGAGAAACACTGTCAGCTTCGCCCCTTTCAACCTCATCTAAATACTCTCTCTTTAAGTACTCACTCCTTTTTTCTTGAAGCTCTATTACCTTCTTCATATCCTCTACACTTATATATTCAACTTCTCCCCTCTTTCGCGTGAATGAAGATGTTATAGTCCCTCCTTGGGCATACTTTAAACTAGATTCCTTACCACTATGAATAATTCCAAAATCATTTATCTGCTTACTTATATACCCACTAAAAAACAACAGAAGTATATATAGAAAAACCAAAACAATTGAAGATAAAAAAACCCACTTATTTGAATTTAATTGTCGTAACTTGGACACGTCACACCTCCAATACAATACATAGTCTCAGAATACTTATTTATTGGCATAAAAGATAATACGCCACCCATAGTTAATCAATAACATAACACCATTATTTCCAGATTACTTCTATGCTGCCCATGATAGGCATCATAAATGAGAAAACGCATTGAGATGGTTTCGAGCGGAGCGTCAGATAGGTTGGATTTGATAGAAAAAAGACCAAAAGATAATAAGCCACCCATAGTTAATCAATAACATAACACCATTATTTCCAGATTACTTCTATGCTGCCCATGATAGGCATCATAAATGAGAAAACGCATTGAGATGGTTTCGAGCGGAGCGTCAGATAGGTTGGATTTGATAGAAAAAAGACAAAAAGGCAGAGTTTAAGGCATCACCAATTGACCTGAATGACAGGCCTAATGCAAAAGAAAAAGAAATAAGCCACCCATAGTTAATCAATAACATAGCACCATTATTTGCAGATTACTCCTATGCTATCCCCTGATAGGTATCATAAATGATAAAACTCATCGAGATGGCAGATAAAGAAGCATCAAATAGGCTTAAACAGATGAAAAGATGACAGAAAGACGGAGTTTAAGGCATCACAAATTGACCTGAATAACAGGCCTAGTACAAAAGTGGGAAGCGGCTAAAGGCTAGCTGAACTGAAGGTGTAGGCAACTGTTTGCAAAGTGCCTTCGTCGTTTTTCTAAGTGGGTGTAATAGTCATCAAGCTCTTGTATTGAGCCGACAGGACCTCGGAAGAGTTTGCCAAAATCAGTCGTTAATTTGAGCCAGGTTTCTGCTGGAACATTAATTCGTTGCAAGATATTCTCTGCACTTTTTGAGATAGTACCTCGTTTATCTTCTCGGATAACCCGTCCAGTTTCATCCACCAACTCAAGGTAATCTTTAAAGCTGAACGCTATGCCTTTTGGTTGTTGTGCTCGCTCATTACCAATAAACGCCAACAGAGGCTTAGGCTGCTCACCTTTGATTACCGCTTTTATCCGTTGTTGGATACTGGTGTAGTCACTATGCTCTGGGGTACTGGCCTTCTTGGC